>JBNMOQ010000063.1:0-19977 GCA_051275055.1 Candidatus Pelagisphaera sp. | reverse complement strand
GCCACATCAGCACCATCGATCACATCGCCAAAGGCCGCCTAGCGGTGAATATCATTTCTTCCGACCTCCCAGGCGAAACCATGGAAAGCTCCCAGCGTTATGCTCGCGCTCGCGAATCTATTGAAATCTTGAAGCAATGCTGGACTCAGGATCGGATACGATACGATGGAAAGTTCTACCAACTCGATATTCCGTGGACCGACCCAGTGAAGCCGTATCAACAAAACGGAGGTCCGTTGCTCTACTTCGGCGGAATCTCGCCCGCGGCCAAAGATCTTTGCGCCGAACACTGCGACGTTTTCCTCATGTGGCCGGAAACCGAAGAACGTCTCCAGGAAACGATGACCGATCTCAGTAATCGAGCTGCTGCCTACAATCGCAAAATCGATTTCGGATTGCGTATCCATATGATCGTACGCGAATCCGAAGAAGAAGCTCAAGGCGCTGCCCAGCGCCTCGTTTCAAAACTGGACGCAAAAGCCGGAGAAAAGATTAAGTCACGAGCCCAAGACAATCAATCTGCCGGTGTATTGAGGCAAGATGCACTAAGAGAGCAGACCATCGACGATTACATCGAGCCACTCGTATGGTCCGGTATCGGCAGAGCCCGCTCAGGTTGCGCTAGCGCAATCGTCGGCGATCCGGATCAAGTCTATGCAAAACTGCAGCGGTACATTGACCTCGGTATCCGTGCATTTATATTATCCGGTTATCCGCACATCGACGAATGCGAGCTATTCGCTAAACACGTCCTCCCGCGACTGGATACAACCAAGCTTAATATCGCCCAAGGACGCTTACCCCTGGAGACCCCGGAAACGCCTCTCACTTTTGGTGACAGGAAATAGCTAATACCTAAGAGGTCCACTTGCCCTCAACCCAAGCGGCGTATCCCTACCAATGTCGTAGCAAAACCCACTCGAGTCCCTCGCGTAGCTATGTCGCAGCGCGGCATGGTATGGTTTTCAAACGCTTTTAGCCAACCCTCCACACACCCGCATGCATGCGGAAACCCCCGCCGTACGTTTGACAACATTGACCCCCTCCACAGGATTTGCCATTCGCTTCCGCCATACATGAAGATTTCTTTCGATAATACCTACGCTCAGTTACCTGAACGATTTTTCGCCAAACAGGCTCCCGCCCAAGTACCCGATCCGAAGCTCATTCGCGTCAATCGCGCACTGGCAGTAACACTCTCGATCGACTCCGATTGGCTAGAATCTGCGGACGGCATTTCGATGCTCGCTGGCAATACCGTAGCCGATGGATCCGAGCCCATCGCCCAAGCCTACGCGGGACATCAGTTCGGTGGCTTTTCAGCGCAACTCGGCGATGGACGCGCTATCTTGCTCGGGGAAATCATCGACTCCTATGGAGCTCGTAAAGACCTACAATTAAAAGGTTCCGGACGAACCACATTCTCCCGTGGCGGCGACGGTAAAGCTGCCCTTGGTCCAGTGATTCGCGAATACATCGTAAGCGAAGCCATGGCCGCACTCGGGGTTCCCACAACTCGAGCCCTAGCCGCAGTTACTACCGGCGAGAAGGTCATGCGCCAAGAAGGTCCTCTCCCCGGTGGGGTTTTCGCACGAGTCGCCGCCAGTCACATTCGCGTCGGAACCTATCAATACTTTCTAGCTCGCAACGACAACGAAGCCCTTCGACTACTAGCAGACCACACGATCGCCCGTCACTTTCCAGACGTTGCAGAAAGCGAAAACCCATACGCAGCCCTACTCGACTCAGCCATCACAGCTCAAGCCAGCCTCATTGCCCATTGGATGTCTCTCGGCTTCATCCACGGAGTGATGAATACAGACAACACTGCAATTTCCGGCGAGACCATCGACTATGGTCCCTGTGCTTTCATGGACGCCTTTCATCCACAAAAAACTTTCAGCTCTATCGATACCGGAGGTCGCTATGCCTGGGGCAATCAAGCCGACATCGGGCTCTGGAACCTCACCCGTTTCGCCGAAACATTACTCCCCCTCATTTCCGAAGACTCCGACAAAGCGATCGAGATAGCCGAAGCTTCACTCGGTCAATTCCCAGAACAATTCAGCAGTCAGTACGTAAGCCGATTTCGTGCAAAAATCGGACTTCCGCCCGAAGCGCCAATTCCTCTCATTCAAGAAGCCCTCGACCTCATCGCTTCTCAAAAAGTCGATTTCACGCTCTTCTTTCGTTACCTCACTAAAGTCGCAGCTGGAGATTCAAGCGAAGAGATCCTTTCGCTTTTCTCAGACAAAGAACCATTCAAACAATGGTTGGCCAAATGGCGAAACGAAGCCGACCCCGATAATCGCCTCGACGATATGCGCACCGCCAATCCGATTTTGATACCGCGTAATCACCGCGTGGAACAAGCCATCCAAAGCGCCTACAACGGCGACTACTCCCCTTTCCATCGCCTAGTAGAAGCGCTTGCAAAACCCTACTCGGAGCAGACCGAATACGCCGACCTAGAACTACCGCCCCTACCCGAAGAAGTCGTTTGCGAAACCTTCTGCGGCACTTGAGCAAAAAGAAGTCAGATCGACATTTCCCATCACCGGTTGACATTTTCGTCTATCAAGCGTTTATTGGGCCACATTTTCCCACTTAATACATCGAGAACTCAATCCTCTAATACTATGACTATGATCCGATTAAGAACCTTATCCGTGACACTCCTAGCGAGTCTATTCATATCAGCCTCCTTTGGGGCTACATATATCAAAATCGCCGGTATCGAAGGTGATACGAAAGACGCCAACCACAAAGGATGGATCGACGTACTGTCCATATCCGGACTTTCGATTCCCCGGGATAAAGCCTCGGGTATGCCTACCGGGAAGCGCCAGCATAAGCCGATCACCATTACAAAGCGAATCGACAAAGCCACGCCGCTACTGGCCAAGGCTGGTGGGACTTCAGGAAACCCAACCTTCCCGACTCGTATTGCCGTTAAGCAAAATGGCGTATCTTACGATCTAACCGGAGTAAAAGTCACCAGCTCCAAAAAAGCTGGCGACAACGAAGTGCTCACGTTAAGCTACCAATCGATTTCCAAATCAACTGTAGGCACAAGAGCAACCGACTACAATTCATCTCGCTCAAACAAAGCGGATAGCTCTCGCTGAGCCGTTCCCAAACCTCCGGCGAATCATAATACTACGCGATCGAAATAGCCGTCGGGCGCGTTTGGATACAGAAACTTTCGAGAACCCATCGTAGCACAGACATCTTGCCTGTGAAGAAACAGGCTGGAAGCCTGTTCACCTTTCCACAAAGCTCTCTTCACCGAGGGAGAGCTTTTTTGCACCCACGTCCTCCTCCCTTGCGAAACAAGCTACGCATTTTATTGCCAGACCGTCACTTATGCCTAAAAAACTCGTAATGACTGATTCCCCCAAACCCGCCATCGGATTTATCGGCCTGGGCCTTATGGGCTCCGCAATGGTCGAACGCCTTCAATCACTCGGCTACCCCATGACCGTTATCGCCCATCGAAAGCGCGAAGCCATCGATGCAGCAGTCGCTCGAGGAGCTCGCGAAGCTAAGACGCCCGGAGAACTCGCTCAGGCTAGCGACATCGTCATGTTATGCGTGGATACCTCAGCCTCAGTCGAGGCCAACATGAACGGACCTGACGGTATCATAGAAAACATTCGCCCCGGCAGTCTGGTCATTGACTTCGGCACATCCATCCCCAGTTCCACCCTTCAACTTGAAGCCGCGCTAAAAGCCAAAGGCTCTGAAATGATGGACGCCCCACTCGGCCGCACTCCCGCTCACGCAGTGGATGGACTGCTCAACATCATGTCCGCTGGCACCGAAGAAAACTTCGCGAAAGCCAAGCCAGTTTTCGATGATCTCGGCGAAAACGTTTTTCACGTCGGACCGATCTCCTCAGGCCATACCCTGAAACTGATCAACAATTTCTTCGCCATGACCACCGTTTGCGCGATGTCCGAGGCTTTCGCCATGGCCGACCAAGCCGGGCTAAAACGCGAGACCCTGTATTCAGTAATGGCCTCAGGCCCACTCCACTCAGGAATGATGGACTTCATCAAAGCAAACGCAGTCGACGGAAAAAAAGACATGCTTGCCTTCTCGATCGCCAACGCGCGCAAAGACGTCGGCTACTACAGCAACATGGCTGACGACCTAGGAGTGGCCAGCTTGATGTCACCCGGCACAAAACAAGCAATGAGCTTAGCCCTATCAGCTGGATGGGGAGAAAACCTCGTCGCAGAGATGGTGGACTTCATGGCAACCACTTTACCTAAAAACGAATAAGCTAACATCTTAGAGACTGGTATGTAGGTCTGAAACCCGTAGGGCCAGCGCTGTGCCGCGAAAGAAGGTTCTCATTTTACTACGCCGCATGGAGCAAGCACCAGCCCTCCACTGCCTCCTACATTCACCTATTAAACAGTCACTCAGTTTCGATTTCCAAAAAGCCTTCCAGACTTTTTCGAGCGAAAACGATACTTCCTTGATGTTGCCCATTCGACTTCCGAAGGTCTCGACCAATCAGGAAGTCGCCATTCGCTGAATTCACGATTCCTAGCGAAGCGTCAAAGAGACGTCTTCCTAAAAAACGAAATCGATCGTCAGCCTTAAGCAAGACACGAGGCACTCCATAGCACCCAAACCACCAAGAACCTTCCGAATAAAAGGCAGTTTGAATCCCCATATCAGTGTGCCCACTTTCTACAGTAATTCGTCTTACAAATCGACATTCACTGTCGTATTCGTATACATAGTTTTCCTCGATTCCAGCCGGCAATCCTCCCACAACAAAAAAGTGTCCATTGCGCGCATCGACACCACCCGCTCCATGAACCACTTCCGGTATTGGGCGTTTCCATACAAGCGATAGATCATTCGCATCGTAAGCGTAGATCCAAGAGTCAGCCCTACCTGCCAGTTCGTTGAACTCTCCAAGGTTCACCGCCACATACACGACACCTTCAGAGTAACAGAGATCGCCATGATGACTGGCAACTTCGACCGACGATAAGAACTTTCCATTGGAATTGGTTTTGACCAACGAAACGGTGAAGGACCAAAAAATAGAGCCATTCTCACCTCGAGCGATTCCTTGAAGGTGTCCATCATATTCGCCTTCGCAAACAATCCCGGCAATAAGCCGATCAGGACAAAAAGCTCCGAACAGAAAGAGAAGGTACAGGATTACTTGTTTTGGAAACTTCATTGGTCGGAGGTTCGTCATGCTAACTTACGTGCTTCATAATCAACGGAGAACCCTGTCTTTTTGTAATCTAGGTTCAACGCCATTCCCATTCAAACAGACTAAATAAACCCTCCACAGCAAGCTCCCAAATTGCTTTACCGGAAACCGTTTTCACGGTTAATAAACGCCTCTATTTCGTACATTGATTACGTCTCGAAACGCCCCGATGACTAAACGACTTTACCTCCTACTCCTCCTATCAATCTCGCCCATCGCTCTCTCCGGAGCAATCGCCCCAGAGGCTAGAGATTTGGGCATTCCGATAAAGGGAGTCAGTTGGGTCCGTCTCCACGCAGGACAAACAGCCCAAGGCGAGCCTTCGCTCTTGGCAACAATGAGCCAAACCAACGGAGGCCTTTTCGTAGTCGATATCGATACCGAAACAGGACATTGCACTCAATTCGCAGTTGAGGACCAGAAGAACTCCACCTTCTCTACAGCTTCTTTCCGAAGTCTCCTTTCCGGCATACTCTATATTGGATCCGCTTGGGACGGACACCTTCATCAATTCGATCCCGCCCACCCCGAGAGGGGTATCGAAGACCTTGGCGTAATTTCTGACAGAATAAGCTTTCCGACAGGGATCACCGAGTCTCTCGACGGAACCATTTGGATCGGAGCTTATGGCGGCGCTCGATTGATTAAGTTCGATCCGAAAACCAAAACATTCACCCACTTCGGGCGAATGGACGAGGAAGAAGAATATCTCTACCCTCTCGCCGGTGACGACGGTTCGCTCGCAGCCCTTGTCAAAGTCGTTCGCCCGCACCTAGTAGCCATTGACCCGAAAACTGGAGCCCATCGGGAAATAGGTCCTTCGATAACGGATACATTAAATAAATCTCAGTTTCTGCAATTCTTCAAAGGTACGGACAGACGCTTGTATCTCGATTCCCATGACGGTAAATACCGCATAGAAGGCATGCTTCTGATTCCAGTCAAACACTTACCCGAACCGTTGGCAGGTATCCACTCCACAGGAGAACATCGCTACCAAAAACCGCTCACAATGCCAGGAGGCTGGCAAGCTCACCTATTGGACGATGGTGGCGGCAAGGGCTCGGGAGCGCCTCGACGAGTAATGCTAGCAAACGTGAATCCACTGATCGCCAGTCGCGTGCTTCACTTAGACTGGGTCGGAGGAGGCTCCAACATTCACGTTATCGAACTCGGACCGGACGGAATGCTCTACGGATCCAGCTACCTTCCGAATCTCATGTATCGTTCCTCTCTCGATGGTTCGACCATCGAACATATCGGCCAACATACCTTCGCGGCAGGACAGGCCTATTCCGTGGCTAGCTTAGATGACAAAGTTTACCTGGCATCCTATCCAGAGGCTAGAATCTCCGTCTTCGACCCCAGCCTACCAATTTCATTTGGAACGCATTATGGCGCCAACCCGCGCGACCTTGGACGCTTGGATGAAGTCGGCTACCGCCCCAACGCCATGATCGCTTCTCCCGACGGCAAACTCTGGATTGGCTCCGGACCCGACTACGGACTCAAAGGCGGTACCCTAGCCTGGTACGACCCAAAGCTGGAGACTAAAGCATCTCATCGTGCAATCGTACCTGACATGTCCCCATCTTCGCTCCTATGGCTACCGGAATCCGGAAAGCTTCTGGTCGGCTTGAGCATTGAAGCGGGAACTGGTGCCAGAATCGAAACGTTCGACGGAGCATTTGCATTGTGGAACCCTACCTCCGACTCGCTGGAATGGTCTGGAAATTTTGGGATCGAAGGGCTTGCCGACGTTACTTCGCTAGCTCCCGCCGGAAACGGGTTAGTCTATGCCTTAATCGGACGAGGAGATCATGTCATCTCGGCCGGAGCGCCTGAGGTTCGCCCACGCATTGCCCTGATCGACCCGAATAACCGAAAACTGATAGCCTCTGCCTGGCTGCCAGAAGACTATGGTCCGCTCTCCTGGCATGGCTCCTATTCGCTGAGAGTTGGCCCCGGCGGATCTGTCTACGGAGCTACAGGCTACTGCATATTCCGAATCTTTCCGGGTACATCCAATGTCGAACGTATTTGGCAGATGGATAAACCGGAGCCTCGATCAGGGGCGTGGCGGACCTCTCTTTCTCCGAATTCAATCGATATTGTGGGACCAATCGTGAACAACGAGTTCACCTTCGCAACCGGTTGGCGGCTACGCTCAATCACATTGCCAGAGTAAAGTTCGCTCAAACTTTACAAGCTAAAGATTGCTTCCTCGCGCCCTTCCATACAACTTCGATTATCTTCTCGCGCTGATGCGGGGAAAACTATCATCGACAATGGCCAAATCAAGAGACGCAAAAAAGAATACCAAGAAAGCACCGCAGAAAACCGCCAAGGAAAAGAAAGCAGCCAAGCGAGCCAAAAAAGAATAAACTCGACCGGCGAAAGCCGAACTACAATAGTTCCGAATGTTCGTACGCATCGTTCTTTCTCTCCCTTGTTATCCTGGAATCAAAAGATGGTAGGGCTGCTTGTCGCTAACCAGTCGTGCAATTCCCATCAATCCAGAGATAGCAATCTGCCAAACGACAGAAAGAAACGCGCCGAATGTTTGTAGGTCATATCGGAGTCGGCCTCGCTCTCAAAAAAGCTGAGCCAAAACTCAATCTTGGAGCGCTGATATTCGCATCACTCCTTTTAGATGTTCTGCTCGGAGTATTCATTTTGACCGGACTGGAGCAAGTAGCGGTCCCTGATAACTACGATCAGCTTCACTACCTGCATTTTATCTTCCCCTATTCGCACAGCCTCTTGGCTGGCGTAGCCTGGTCTACGATTGCCTTTGGAGTGACTTTTAGTCTTTGGAGCGAAAAGCAGTGCCGCTCGAAACTAACCGCAGCTTCAACCATTTTCGCCGCGGTCATGTTGCATTGGATTTGCGACTGGATCGAACACCCGCCGCAGTTGCCTGTATCTACCGCCAATTCAAAGCTATTGGGTCTCGGTTTATGGGATCACCTCGAACTTGCCCTAATCCTTGAATGTGGACTAGTCGCGATCGGCCTCTGGCTCTATCTTGGAGTTGCAAAATCAATCGGAAAAAGAGCTCGCTGGGCCATCGTTGGCTTCATTGGAATCCTGACGGCTGTAGCAGTCGCCGGCCAAGCAAACATGGCTGTATCGCCAGAACCGAATGCCCTTGCCATCAGCATGATCGCTCAAACTCTCGTCGTCACTGCGATCGCATTCTGGATTGATCGAAACCGAGTCGAAACGGGAAAATGAATACAAATAGCCGTTCCCCAACGACGAACGGGCTAAAGTTCAAGATCATCGCCTCGGACTTAGACGGCACTCTTTTAACGCCCGAGCACAAAATCGCTCCCTACACTCGAGACGTGCTAAAGCGTGCCCATCAACAAGGCGTCACGATTGTAATAGCCACGGGCCGCCACTACATCGACGTGGCCGGCATCCGCGATCGCCTAGGAATCCCCGCCTATTTGATCACGTCCAACGGAGCTCGAGTTCACAACCCTGAAGGAGAAATCGTATTTAAACAAAACGTACAACCCGACGATGTAAAACGAGTTGTCGAAATGACCAAAAACGACACGGACATCAAAATCCACCTCTACCGGAACGACGACTGGCTGCTCAACAAACCCAGCGACAATTTAAACGATTTCCACGAAAACTTCACCTATCAACTTTTTGATTCCAACAATCCTCCAAGCGACGGCATCTCGAAGATATTTTTCATTCGCGACGACATGGATCACGAGAGACTCGTATATTGGGAGCAAACATTCGCCAAACGCTTGAACGGCCGTGCCCATGTCTCCTTCTCGACACCTTGGTGTTTGGAAATAATGGACCAAGGCGTTTCAAAAGGACACGCCCTCGAAGCCGTAGCAAAAGCAAATGGATACGAACTCAAAGACTGCATCGCATTTGGAGACGGCATGAACGACATTGAAATGCTAAAAATGGCAGGCAAAGGACTCGTCATGGAGACATCCCATGAAAAAGTAAAACGGGCTCTACCCAACAACGAGATACTCGGCCCTAATAGCGAAGAATCAGTCGCCCGCTACCTCGAAAGCCACATCCTATAGCTCACTTATCTTCGCCATCTTCAAACGGCTTACCCGTCCAGACGTTGATCTTTGGCTTAGCGGTCCCCCAAGGAGATTTCGATTCGGCGAATTTCGTTTTTGCTGGAGGAGGCTTTGCCCCCGCAGGCTTCAACGGTTTTGGTTTAGGTTTCGTACCCTTCGACAACTTCCCATTAATCGATACCAAATACAACTGTTCGACCTTATCACGAGCCCAAGGAGTCTTGCGCAAAAAAGTTAGGCTGGATTTCATGTTTGGATCATTACTAAAGCAATTAATCCGAATTTTCGCCGCCATTTCATCCCAGCCATAGCGAGCCACCAGTTCTTCCAAAATCGCCTTCAATGTTACCCCGTGTAACGGGTCCTTGTTCTGCTGATCGCTCATCGAACTCGATCATGTCTCGGAAAACGCACAAGAGGTCAAATGCCAAAGTCATCAACAGTCTCGAATCGCCGAGCCCCAAAAGGGTTATCCGATAGGTCTGCTTGTCCCCAAGCAACCCCATAAGACCAGAGCTACCAAACAGTTCGTTGGAACAACGAACACCACAGCATCCCAGCTTGCAAAACGCTTGCCCCTCTCACCGATTCTCTCCAATAGAAGAGACGATGTACCTCGTCTTTGACTCAGAAACCACCGGGCTCCCAAAAGACTGGAAGGCTCCGATGAGCCAGCTCGATAACTGGCCGCGCGTAATCCAACTCGGCTGGGCATTCTACGACTCGCGCTTCTGCCTTATCGAAAAGCGAGTCGACTTAATCAAGCCTGACGGATGGACGGTTCCAACGGAAAAATTCTGGATCGACAATGGTTTTAGCCAAGAAACATCCGTACGTGATGGAATTCCGATTACAGAATCTCTCAATGGTTTTTTAGAAAAACTGGAATCTGCTCAATACCTGATTGCTCATAACATGAGCTACGATCATAAAGTGGTCGGAGCGGAATTCCTACGACTGGGACTCAGGTCTCAAAACCGCCCCAAGCGAATCTGCACAAAAGACGAATCAACTGATTTCTGCGAAATCCCCGGTCCCTACGGCTTCAAATGGCCGACCTTGATAGAACTTCACACTCACATTTTCAAAGAAGGCTTCGAGGACGGTCACGACGCGCTTGTCGACGTTGAAGCCTGCGCCCGCTGCTTCTTCGAATTAGTGCGACTGAAGGTCATCTCGCTTTGACAAAAGCATCCCCCGGAAAGCCCTGAGGCATTCTCAAGGTAGCGACCGATCTCCGAGCGGTCATTATTGTTGAAGAAGCTGATCACGCAAAGCGGGATCAATGACCACCCGGAGGTCGGTCGCTACCCCAAGCAGTAACTTTGCAAAACAAGTCTACACCCCTTCCAGAACTCTGCGCATCATCGATTCACGAGTCTCGATGCTTTCGCATAGCTTCATTTGCACGCGTGCTCTATTCAGGTTTTGCGGCTCGTAATTGATCTTGAAATACACGTTTCCTGCCAAATAATCAGTAAAAAACCGCAGGCCCAATTCGAAGGTAATCAATCGAGTCGAATCATAAAGATATTTGCGATCCCAATTAGTCAGGAAGTTGCCAGCCTGCTTCAAATATCCTCGAACTAACGCTTCGAAGAAATCCACGTTTACCAATACATCATTTAGATCTTTTGCCTCTTCTCCGGCAGGATTGCAAACCGAGCGCACGCAGTCTCCAAAATCGTAATGGATCAACCCCGGTTTCACTGTATCCAGATCAATGATCGCGGTTCCCCTACCAGTGATGTCATCCATCATTATATTAGTAATCTTCGGATCGCCGTGTATTGGGCGTAGCTTCAATTCTCCTCGCTCGTGAGCATCCTCAAGTATCGATGCGAATTCTCGGCGCTCCTGGATAAACCCCTCGATCCGACGAGCCTCCGAAGATTCAGTCAATTTCTTTTGAGCCCTATCCGTTTGGATGATCGCGTCAAAATCCTTCAGATACCCAGGAGTGATATGAAACCCCGGTAACGTATCCGACAATTGATCCGCTGGAAAATCGGCAATAATACGTTGAAAATGCCCGAGAACGTAACCCGCTTCTTGAGCGTGTTCCGGGTTAAGGACTTTCTCATGCGAGGTGGCGGATGCAATCATCGACAGCGCCCGCCAATACTCTCCCTTTTCATCGCGAAAATAGTCCTTTCCGCTCAACGTCGGAATAACTCGTGGAAGCTGCCAAATACGATTGGCCTTTGTCGCCTGTTTCTCCAGTTTCGTATGAGCGTAATCCGTGATCGCCTTCATGTTAGCCATCACCAGGTCCGGCCTAGGGAATACGGCCGAACTAATCCGCTGCAACACAAACTGCACTTCGGAATACGTCGTTCGCTTAATTACGCGAAACGTGTCGTTCACGTTGCCCGTATCGATCGTCAATACGGTCACCACTTGACCAGGCACTTCAAATTCGGCGGCTATCGATTCAGGAGTCATAGTTTCTTGGATGCAAAAACATAAACCTTCGTCGATTAGAACTGATCTGTCTATACCAAAGACGACACCCTATTAGTTTCTCACAACACGATACATCAACGAAAAACAAAACCTTGCAGGTGTTGGGCTTCGCCTCAATCCTTCGACAATCGAAGCCACCAGCCAATCGGCTAACGCAACAACCCATCGCAGCACCAGCGTATTCACTTTCAGCTAACGATTCACTCCCGACCCATGAAACTCCCGTTACTTCTCCTTTCGACCTTCACTTTTCTATCAACGGTCGCAGCCGCCAAATCACCGAATATCGTGCTCATTGTTTCCGATGACCATGGGACCGATGCCCTCGGCTGTTATGGCAATCCAGTCATCAAAACCCCTGCCCTCGATTCCCTAGCTGCCGACGGCACGCTATTCACCGACGCTAATTGCACGACCGCGAGTTGCAGTCCCAGCCGATCAGTAATCCTCAGCGGACTTCATAATCACAGCAACGGAATGTACGGTCTTCAGCATACATTCCATCACTATCAGAGTTTCGACGAAGTCGAGAGCTTGCCCGTAACGCTTTCGAAAAACGGATACCGAACGGCCCGAATCGGAAAATTCCACGTTGCCCCAGAGGCTGTCTATAAATTCAACACAGTCCTCTCTACCGGAGCTGCCAACGACCCCAAGACAATTGGCCGCAGTCCCTACGAGATGTCCGAGGAAACACGCCCAATCATCGAAAGTGACGACGAACGCCCCTTCTTTCTCTTCTACGCAACTGACGACCCCCACCGCTCTAACGCATTCACCGCAGACGGCCTTCCCACCTTCGACACTTACCCAGAGCCAAACGACTTCGGCAACCGCGACGAGGGCTATCCTGGAATCCATCCAGTCGTCTACGATCCTGCTAAGGTAATCGTACCGCCCTTTCTTCCCGACACGCCCGCCTGCAGAGCCGAGATTGCCCAGTATTACCAATCCGTCTCCCGACTCGACGAGGGCATCGGTCACCTAATCGATATTCTCAAGAAATCAGGCAAGTACGACAATACGCTCATTCTCTACATTTCCGACAATGGCATCGCCTTCGCCGGTGCGAAAACCACCCTCTACGAACCGGGGATGCGACTCCCCCTCATCGTTCGAGAGCCCGGACAAAAAAAGAAAGGCCGCACCCAAGACGCGATGATTTCCTGGGTAGACCTTGCGCCCACGCTCTTAGACTACGCAGGCGTCGATCTTAGCGATTCAGCACTTCATGGGCGATCCTTCAAAAAAGGCGTCAACGGAAAGCTCAAGAACTGGGATCACGTCTTCGCTTCGCACACGAATCACGAAGCCACAATGTACTACCCGATGCGAGTCATCAAAAACCGCCAGTACAAGCTGATCTTCAACATCGCCCACGGACTCGAATTCCCGCTAGCGAAAGATCTTCTCCAATCACCCACCTGGGTATCGATGCAAAAGAACGGACTAAAACTCTACGGTAAACGAACCCCCGAAGCCTTACTACATCGCCCCCGAATCGAACTCTACGACCTACAAGCCGATCCACACGAAGTAGTCAATCTGTCAGAGGATCCCAACTACGCTAAGATCCGCGAATCGATGATCGCCCAACTCAAAGAATTCCAAACAGAAACTCGCGACCCCTGGGCCATCAAGTGGGAACGAGAGTAGCGAACGTAGTCTATTCCCACTGACATCGTATACGGATCGATTTTGTCAAACCCAGCCAAGAACCACGCCGCTTCGCCACGTAGCTACGCCGAGAATTCGGCGTGGGACCTAAGGCCTTAATTGGGTTGAGCAACTCCCTTAAATATGGATCGCCTCGTTATGCGTCGCCGCAGCAGCTTCAGCCAAAGCTTCGCTCAACGTTGGATGAGCATGGATCGTATTGTGAATCTCATCGACCGTGCCTTCCATTTCCATGGCCAGGCAGTATTCAGTAATCAACTCCGTCGCATCGTTTCCGATAATATGCGCTCCGAGAATCTCTCCAGTGGAGGCATCGCTAATTAGCTTAACGAATCCCTCCGAAGCATTCGACGCAACCGCTTTTCCAGAAGCGGCAAACGGAAATTTTCCGATCTTAAACTCGATACCCGATTCGACTGCTTGCTTCTCCGTCATTCCAGTACTGGCAACCTGCGGCTGACAATAAGTACAACCAGGAAAATTAGTCACGCGGCGAGGCTCGCTTACCCCGAACATCCCATTCACTGCCTGAATCGCTTCGAAGGTCGCAACGTGAGCCAAGGTCGGCGGTCCGATAATATCGCCAGCCGCATAAATTCCCTTAACGTTGGTCTCATAACGATCGTCCACAACAAGGAATCCTCGATCGGTCTTCAGTTCGAGCGATTCGCCAACCGCTCCTTCCAAATTCGCCGCCACGCCAACTGCCTGGATAACTGCATCGACATCCAGATTAATGGTCTTTCCCTTTTTAACGTATTCTATCGAAACGCATTCTTCCGTTACGCCAGCGCTTTTGATTTCGATACCAAGCTCGCACTTAATCTTCTGCTTCTTGAACGAGCGCTCCAAAACCTTGGCCACTTCTTCGTCCTCTACCGGAACGAGCTGAGGCATCACCTCTAGAATCGTCACTTTCGTTCCAAACGCATTTAGAAAATACGCGAACTCCACCCCAATAGCGCCAGAACCGATAATCGCGACCGACTTCGGCTGCTCTTTCATGACCAGCGCTTCACGTGAAGTCATCACCCGCTTGCCCTCAACCGGCAAGAACGGCAACTGCTTCGCTCGGCAACCCGTAGCGATCAAAACATTTTCGGACTTCAATACGTCGCCCTTGCGATCGCCTTCGATCAATTCCACCTGACCCGCTGCCGTAACCGTCGCCTTGGCAACGATGTAGTCGACCTTGTTTTTCTTGAAGAGAAATTCAATCCCCTTGGCCATTTGATCAGCCACGCCACGCGAACGCGCAATCACTTTGGCGAAATCGTAATCCACCGAGCCCACAGTGATGCCGAAAGTCTCCGCTTTCTTCAAATTCGCCATCAGCTCAGCGGCCTTAAGCAAAGCCTTGCTGGGAATACAGCCCCAATTCAAACAAGTCCCGCCAGCGCGGTCCATTTCTATACAGGCCACTTTCTTGCCAAGTTGCCCCGCGCGGATTGCCGCTGCGTAGCCACCGGGGCCTCCACCAATTACTATGAGATCGTAAGTTGTATCTGACATCGTTCGAATAAAATTAAGCCAACCCGATACGGTCATTGAATCCGTATGTCTAGGACAATCAGCCCATTTCAGAGTAACTACGCAAGGGAGTCCCGCAGATCCCATTGCAGAACAGTAGCTACGCGAGGGACTCGCGTACTTTCCATTACAGAACTCTTGCTCTAACTTCGGCCACGGCGATGCCGCCCTACCTTCATCCGAACTCCAACTTTTCCTAAATATCGATCACGTCTTCGTTTTCGACAATCCCGCGTGTTTGACCAGGACCTTGCCTGGCCGCTTTAGGGATGCTAGAACGATTCCCTGGCCGCCCGCCCCGATTCACGTTCACCCGAACGTTACTCCGTCCACCGTTAATCCAACGATTGAAGAACAAATTCAGCATAGTGATTATCAAGGCTCCGAGAAACGCATAACCAAAGCCATCCACATGAAATCCTTCCACGAGGTAACTCACGAACGAGAAAAGCAACGCATTGATGACCAACAACCCCAACCCCAAGGACATCACCACAAGCGGCAAAGCGAAGAGCACCAACATCGGCTTTAACACCGCCGAAAATACGCTCAGCAACAACACCGCCATAACCAGCGATCCAGAATCCTCATAGCTAATTCCCGGAAGCATCGAACTTCCTAAAAACACGCCAAAGGCGCTCACTAACGCTCTCTTAAAAAATACTGCCATAATTCCTACAGAACACGACCAATCAACGAATAGTCGCGTTCCATTGCCAGCCCATTATCCCAAAAATTAGTTTCACGGATTAGTATTGTAGCACCGCACGGCTAAACGCATCCCCAATCCAAACACCCCAAAGCACAACTCAACAAAAGCAAAAGTATTAACAGGATACGCTTCGCTGGATGATACCTCCTCACGTCGGCAGCATGATGAGCATCTAATAGTCTCATCATGCTGGCCCGCAACGCCGGGACATCATCCAGCGAAGCGCATCCTGTTAAAGCCCCTCAAGCAGCTCCCCTTTTGTCCCCCAAAATCCTCAAACACCTTCCTAAAAAAATTGCCCTTCCCGTTCGAACCTCCTCAATAGCCCACGAATCATGCGGATCGCTTTCATCCAAGACCACCTGCGCAATGGTGGAACCGAGAACCAAACCCTTCATATCGCCCACGGGCTTGCCTCTGAAGGAATAGAAACGCATGTCATCGTCTTCCGCCAAGGTGGCATTCTCGACGACAAAGCTGACGCCAGCGCCTTTCATCTGCACTTCCTAAATCAAGGACCTCTCAAGACCGACTGGTTCGCTCCCGGGCTCGAAACTCTCCTCCGTTCCCTCGGGATCGACATCGTGATCGCCATGGGCCGCATGGGCAATTGCCACGCCGGACTGCTCTGCCGAAGCAAACGCCCCTACCGAATCGTCGCCACCTTCCGCACAGGCAAAACCATCCCCTGGCTCCAACGACGAGCCTTGCTCAAAGCCGATCACATCATCGCCAACAGCCAAGAAGCGCTCTCCCGCATCGCGAAGCTATACGACATCGAACGCCCCGAATCCACCGTCATCTACAACGGCTGTATTCGAAACATCGAACCGCCAACTGTCTCGATCCAACCCGCACCCATTCGCCTCGTCAGTGCCAGCATGTTTCGCCCAGAGAAGAAGCAGCAACGACTTCTCCGAATCTGCAAACGCCTACCCGAACAAATCAATTGGCGCCTAACTCTAGCAGGCGACGGCTCCGAACGCTCAGCCTGCATCACTGAAGCCGAGCGACTCGGCCTAGCAGACCGCGTCGATTTCCCTGGACTGCTCAGCGACCCGAACGCTCTCTACCAGAAAAGCCACATCGCCGTCCACGCCTCGGCCAAAGAATCCCTTCCAAACTTCCTCGTCGAAGCCCAGATGGCTGGCCTTCCAGTCATCGCCTACAACGTAGGCGGCGTCGCCGAAACCTTTCAGCCAGACCAATCCGGAATTCTCATCGAATCCGCCGACGAAGATCGCTTCGTCGAAGCTCTCGAGAAGCTCACCCAATCCCCAGACCTAAGACTGCAAATGTCCGAGGCCGCGCGCAACTATGCGCGCCTTAACTTCACGCCCAAAGCGCAACTGCAAACATACATCGATCTACTGAACGAACTCAATTCCAGACCTGCGTAACCTGCGGGCAAATAGAACCCTTTCACATGCCCAAAACCCTTTCCGACCAAAAGTCCATTCGCCTACGCGGAGTCCGCCAAAACAATCTCAAGAACATCGACGTCGACATACCCCTCGGCAAATACATCGCAGTTACCGGCCTCAGCGGAGCAGGCAAGTCCTCCCTGGTATTCGAAACTCTGCACGCAGAGGGACAACGTCGCTACGTTGAAACCTTCAGCGCCTACACGCGTCAGTTTCTAGATTTGCTCGAAAAACCCGATCTCGACGAAGCGGAAAACGTGCGCCCGTCCATCGCCATCGAGCAGAAGAACACCATCAAAACCTCGCGCTCGACCGTCGGCACCATGACCGAACTCACCGACTTCTTCAAAGTCTGGTTCAGTCACGCCTCGACCCTATTCGATCCTGCCACCGGAAAACCAATACAGGACGACAATCCCAAAACGATCTGGCTACGCTGCCTCAAACGCTGGTCCAAGGAAACCGTCATTATCGCTTTCGAAATCAAGCGCCCCGAAAAGCTCAATTGGCCAGAGATCCTCAAGAACGTCCAAGCCCAAGGCTACTCCCGATTCATCGACTCCAAAGGCAAAGTTCAACGTGTCGACGACGAAGCTGCCATAAAATCGATTTCGAAAAAGAAAGACGCCTCCATTTTCGTCGTACAAGATCGGATACGCCTGGAATCGCGAAACAAAGATCGGTTTCTAGAAGCCGTCGAAACCGCCCTCGAATTCGGCCAAGGCCAGATCACCTTGCTAAACGCCGATTGCGTTTTTCTGCAAAAATTCTCCAACGGACTCCACTCTCCGGAAACCGGCCGCAAGTTCCGCCCCGCCATTCCCGCCCTATTCTCGTTCAATTCTCCAATTGGAGCTTGCCCCGAATGTCGTGGATTCGGGCGCGTTATCGAGATCGACTACCGTCTCGCTATTCCGGATACAAACATTTCCATAAGCGACGGACTCATCCGCCCTTTCGAAGGACAGATTTACGGCGAAAGCAAAAACGACCTGGAAAGAGCCTGCAAGCGCCTCAAGATCTCAACCAAGCTTCCTTTTAGCGAACTCCCGAAAACCCAACAAGACATCGTCATCAATGGCGAGGAAGGCTACCAAACGAAAAACAAGGATGAAGACTGGGACGGCAAAGCCTGGTACGGCGTCAAAGGCTTCTTCAATTGGCTCCAAAAAAAAACCTACAAGATGCACGTCCGCATCTTTCTCTCGCGCTACCGAGCCTACGTCAAATGCCCTCACTGCGAAGGCTCCCGTCTCCAGCCTGACGCTCTTTGCTGGACCTGGAATGGCTACCGTCTGCCCGACCTCTACGAACTTCCCGTAAGCGAACTCTTCAAATTAATCAAAGAATACAAAGCGAACACAGACGAAGCGAATCCCACTTCCCGCCAAGCTAACATCGCTATAGATTCGATCCTCTCCCGGCTCCACTACCTCAATCACGTCGGCCTCGGCTACCTCACTCTCAATCGCCCAGCACGCACTCTCAGTGGCGGCGAAGTCGAACGCGTTACGCTCACCTCGTGCCTCGGTACTTCTTTGGTGGATACGCTCTTCGTACTCGATGAGCCATCAGTTGGCCTACACGCCCGCGACATAGATCGCCTCATCCAAATCGTGCGCACGCTCACCGACGCGGGAAATACAGTCGTGGTCGTCGAACATGACGATGCCATGATCAAAGCCGCCGATCATGTTTTAGAGATTGGCCCCGAACCCGGAGCCGATGGTGGCCACATAGTTTTTCAAGGATCCCAAACCGAGCTAAACGAAAGTACCGAGAGCATTACCGGACGTTATTTCTCCGGCCAATTGACCCTAGACGCTCCCGAAAAAACGCGCCCTTTCAATCTTGCAAGCCGCAGTAAGAACCACCCGCGCATCCGCATAAAAGGAGCCACCAAACACAACCTCCAAAATCTGGACGTCGATATCCCTCTCTCCCGATTTGTTTGCCTCAGCGGCGTGTCCGGTTCCGGGAAAAGCACGCTCCTAAACAATGCCCTCTATCAAAATCTGCTCACGCAACGCGGAAGGCTTGGCGACGACCCAGCGGTCGTAAAACAACTCAAAAGCAGCATCGATTTCAGCGAAATCGTAATGGTCGACCAAGCTCCAGTCAGTCGTACCCCGCGCTCCAACGCAGCCGTATTCGTAAACGCCTGGGACGAAGTCCGAAAGATTTTCGGAAAACTCCCTGAAGCCGAGTCCGAAGGCTACACTGCCTCCAGCTTCTCTTTCAACGCCGGCGACGGACGCTGCGACCAATGCAAGGGCCTCGGCTACGAAAAAGTGGAAATGCAGTTCCTCAGCGATGTCTACGTCCCTTGTCCACACTGCGACGCCAAACGCTTCAAACGCGATCTCCTAAAGATCACGTTCCTAAACCACTCCATCTCAGACATCCTAGAACTCACCATCGCCCAAGCGCTTCAGCTCTTCCAAGAGTACCCAAGAATACACGACAAACTAATCGCCCTAGACCAAGTTGGCCTCGGCTACCTAAAAATGGGCCAACCCCTCAACACCCTCTCCGGCGGCGAATCCCAGCGCCTAAAACTCGTCAAATACCTCAACGCCAACAAAAAACAATCAACACCCTCATCCCTCAACCTTCAACCTTCATCCTTAATCCTCCTAGACGAGCCCACAACCGGCCTTCACAAACATGACGTCAAACGTCTCCTCAAAGTCCTCCAAGAAATAGTCGACAAAGGACACAGCCTAATCGTCATCGAGCACAACCTCGACGTCCTAAAAAGCGCCGACTGGATAATCGAACTCGGCCCCGAAGCCGGAAACGACGGAGGCAAGCTCGTATTCCAAGGAACCCCATCCGACTGTGCCACCA
>JBNMOQ010000062.1:0-20220 GCA_051275055.1 Candidatus Pelagisphaera sp. | reverse complement strand
CCTGCTTTCTCCATCGCCCTTGGCTAGTCCCCACATGAAGGTCGCTCTATTTTCCGTGCCCGTAATGAATTGGGTAAATCGCAAATTCGTCCAATCGGTTTCGCCTAGAGAATCCCCCCTCAATTCGGTAAACAAGCTTGCCGCCGGTGGCGCCGGGTAATCGCTCGCAATAGGCTTACGCGAGAACGGAATGGACACGATCAGCGGCGTATCGCTATTATTCGTACGAACTGTATTGAATCTACCATTTTCCATATGATCTTCAAAGCCGAAGAGACTTTCGACTTTCATACCCCCGAGATTTCCTGTATGTAGAATATCGAATTTATAGGCAGTCGTATTTCTATTATTTATCGATCTGGAAAAACGACCATTCCCAGATTCGTTCGTACCGAGCCCGTAGACGTCGCCGAACGTCAATGAGTCCTCATCTTGCTTCGCGTAGAATCCGCCTAAACGGGCCGTGACGCTTTCAGACAACTCCATCGTCAGATAGGCTGAGCCCATCCACGCTTCCCGTTCATTATGGCTATGCGGACCGTTATACGAAAAATTACGATCATTACGAAGTCGATTGAAAGGATCGACTACGCGATCGGGCCCCGATCCCGTACTCACGAACGCTGGCGTCCGGCTGGGCACGCCACTAAATTTGGTGTATTCGCCATTCAACTCCAAAGATACCTTATCGTTGAATTTCCAATTGTACGCTCCATAGATATTCGACGTTTCCGATTGGAAGAATATCTGTTCGCGATCGAACTCTTGCCAGCCTCCACCAAATCGAAAACCGGCCGACTTCCCAGTGTTCTCGACGTTAACGGGACCTCCCACATCGAATATAAATCGTGTCGATGAATTGGACCCCACCCCTACGGTTACTCGCGCATGGTCCTCGTAGCGAGGAGATTTCGGAATCATGTTTATGACTCCTCCCGCAGATGACTGTCCATAAAGAACGGAATTCGCACCTTTACTCACCTCCACCCGTCCAATGCTGTCGACACTGTGGCTAATACCTCCTGTTTGAAATCCATTGTACAATGGCTCGCTAACGAATCCTCGAACGCGATAGCTCAGGGATCTCTGCCCCCCTTCATCGGAAATAAGCGGATTCGAGTCCTTGGACACCCCAGCAATCATCTCCGACAAATCAGCGGGATTGTCGATGCGCATATCTTCAATCATGTCGTCCGTAATGATAGACGTCACAAACGGGATTTGGTCCCGATCCTTCGCCACAATCGTTCCCGTACTCGTTTGATGTGGAGTATAGGTCTGATCATTGGAAGATTGCACCGAGAAGGGAGAAAGGGTAACAACCTTTTCTCCTTCTTGAGCAATAGTATCTGGAACGCCCGCCACTGCGAACGCAAGTAGCCCTTTAAGCAGGCCGCCAATTTTTTGTTTCTTTTTGTTCATGGGTGTAGTATTTTTGTGTTCGGTTTTTTCGTTACGCGTCGTCTTTACACTATCAGCGATCTGACTCTGATTCGCTTGAGAAACCGAAGCGGAGGACATGCCTTCTTCTTCGATTACCACGCGCGTCACCGCGAACGCTCCGGTTTCGTCATCTTGATCGAAAACCAGAGCAGTATTTCCAAGCATGCGCTCCAACGCATCGCTTGGTATCATTAACCCGACTACACTTTCTGTACGGACATCTTTTACGCTCCGAGAATCGAAAACGATTCCCAGCTCAGACTGCTTGGCGAATAGCTTAAGCGTTTTTACAGCCTGACCCGCATCTACATCGAACGAGCGAGCCTCATCGGCTATCGAAGTTGATATAGACGCAATCATAAGAACTGTCGCCAGTGCAAACGTTCGCCAACGTGCTTGTTTTGATAAGCGCATTTATTGGGGAGCGAATTTGCGATGTCGTACATGGGTATTTCGGGTTGTTACTAGAACAAACCGCGACGGCGCAGAATCCGCTAAAAGAAATTTATATAATTTACTATTTGTAGTTAAAATTCGAATAAGGTTTAATTTTCTATAAGTTGATTTTTTAAAAATCATGGTGCTTTACGCTTGCGACTGAATCCGAGTCATCAATCGCGGTTACAGCGTACGCTCCGGTTTCCTCATCACGCTCGAAAACCAGGTTCGTTCCGGAAAGCATTAAATCGAGAGCTACCAATGGCGTCATTCTTCCAGAGACCGCATTCGTCTTCACATTCGCAACGCTTGGAACATTGAATACAATCTCAATATCCGCCTGCTTCGCAAACTCCTTTAGCGTCTGCGATGCATAGCCTTCTGGGACATCGATGGAATGTTTCTCCAGCTTGCTGCATCCGGTTAAAGCCAGCAGGCAAATGGAAATCGATAAAATTAAATGATTCATATTCCGCTGAGTACGCAGAGAGACTGTAGGACGGGGCGCTGACCCGTCAGAACCCAAATTGTCGCCTCGGCGCGGCGACCTACAAAAGAAAGCTCCACGTCGGACAAGACTGATCTTCCTACGCGGCGCTTCGCCATACGACAAACTCATGGACCTGAGGCACTCGAGCGGGCAAGCGAAGGTCCTACGAAAAGACTTCAATTGAACAGGGAACATAGCAACGGATCACAGAGCCCTACTCGGAGTAGCTTCACGTAATACGATTTCATTGCTGCCGCGCCATTCAGCTCTCATACCAAAGTTGCTCTCCATCAGACGGACAAAGCCCTCCACATTATCTGACCAGATATAGTTGGAAAAACGGATATCCTCCAGGGACGAATCGCCTAGTTTTAGCTGCACTTGGTTTCGCCTATTGAATTCCAATACGATCTCGCTCATTGGAGTATCGTCGAAATCCAGCATTCGAGGCTGCCATCCGAGCTCGAGATCCAATTCCGATGGGCTCAAGATCGATCGGTTAACCTTCGGAGTTCCCCCCAATTTCACAACAGCGCGATGCCCCACTTCCAGTAGCGGTTCCTCCAATACATCAGATGCGCTATTAAGAATTTGCGATGTTGCCAAGCGAACGATTCCTTCGGAAACGATCACATCAACCGCATCGTCCGTCAGCCTTACATTGAATTGCGTTCCCACGGCAAGTACATCGATTCCCGCTACATTAACGATGAAGGGACGATTCGGATCTTTCGTCACTGTAAAGCTCGCTTCGCCATGGATTAGGCGAACACAACGCGCTTCAGGGCTATACTCCACCTCGGCTATGGCTCCCCGATTCAGTTCGATAACCGAGCCATCTGCCAAAGTCTTATGCTCTAGGCGAGCGATCAATTCGATTGCCGCTTTGGATGCAAAGACCGATTGCTTTTCAGTGCGATCCGGCCAGAACGCCACTGCCATGAATGCAATTGCCGCTGCCAAGGGTACCGCGGCGAAACAGAATTTCAAGATAGGCGATTTGCGGACAAAACGATTTCCCGGGGCCAAAAGATCCGGATCGATCTTCGCGTGATGCGTGGTTTGCAAGCCAGCCAGCCGATCGAACTCATCCCAGCCCCACCGACACAACGCAATCGCTTCGCCATGACGCGGGTCTTCCGAAAGCCATTGAGAGTACTTGTCTTGTTCTTCCGCAGTGAGACCACGATCGAGTCGCAGCGTCCAATTTGCCGCTGCCTTTTCGATCTCAGGTTGTTCAGGAAAATTCGATGATGATGTGTTCATGTTTTAAAGTGTGCTAAATACCCGTGACCCCGGAAGTACTCAATGCATTTGCGCAGGCCGATACTTCCCTGCGCCTCAACCGTGTGCACCGATATGCCCAAGCGACTCGCAACTTCCTTTTGCGACAGTCCGTAAATCTTACGCAGTGTCATTACTTGACGACAGCGATTCGGCAACGACTGAATCGCTAGGATTAATTGCTGGAGCTCTTCCTCCTTCGCCATGGATTCAAGTGGGCTATTCACCTCGTCGGCGATGCTCAGCGGATCGACCTCATTTGCGTCAGGAGGCCGTTCATAGCGCATATGCCGTAGCTGATTAAGAGCCATATTGCGCGTCGTAACGAAAAGGAAAGCCCTCGGATTAGCGATCGGCCCGGAATCGTGGGCCTTCAGCAAACGCGTAAATGCTTCCTGCACCATATCGTCCACATCCTCGATTGCAGGGAAACGAGCCCGCAACCACGAACGAAGATTCGCCTCGTTAGGCAGAACCTCATCGACGAACCAGCGAGCTTGCTCTGCATTTTGCGGGGACATGGATAATAATCAGAGGAAAACGAGACCTCCTATGACTAAACACATGGATCACCCAAATCAATTAAAAGAAATTTCGAAAAATTTGCCTGCGATGGTCTCGGAGGCCAATTGACGGGCTAGTACGAATGCATCTTCAAACTGTAGGTCGTCTCGTTGAGGCGAGAACGTCGCTCAGTATGTTTCGGATCTCGCCCCTTATGGCCAAATCGATCTCTTGTTCGCTTTTCGCAAGGTATCTCGACGAATGCTTGAACGACGCGTTCGCAAGTCTCTCGGGAACGATTTCCAGGCGCATACCTTATTGCCCGAAGACCTTATTGGACTTAAGCTACAGGCGATGGTTAACGATCCTAGTCGAGAACCCCAGGAGCTGGTCGACATTTCGTCTCTCCTAAACGCTCGCAAGCGCAAAAACCAAGCCATTGACTGGGATTTACTGGAAGAGTATTTTGCCCTTTTCAGTCGCCAGAAACAACTCGATCAACTAAAGCAAACTCATGGCTAGATTAAGCGAACAGGAAAAGCAGGAACTTCTTGAAGACGCCCACTCATCCAAACGGAGCCGGGAGTTTGCCGCCCTTCGAAATCAAACCGAAGAAATACGGCTGTCTCCCGAGGACTACATTCAGTTTCTCAACGAAGCCCAACCCTTTATGCTCGAAAAAGCTACGCCGCGTAAACCGATCCAAGGCAGCACTTTTCTGATTTAGAAGAAAAGATCGCCAGGGGGAAATTCGCAGTAATCGATTTGGGGGAGATTGAACCACTGTCGCGGCTGGCTCAGGAGGTCCAATCCCGACCTTTAGAAAGCGTTCTCTTCGATTAGGCCGGTCCGTGTCTGCCAGAGCTTGGCGTAGTAGCCGTTTTGTTGGATAAGCTTTTCGTGCGATCCTTTTTCGATGATTCGGCCCTGCCCCAACAAAACATTTTGATCGGCCTGTCCCTATTTATACGTTTCCTCGTAGCTATAGGGTAAGAAGGACGGGGTGGACTTTCATGATCTAAGGTTTTAATTTCCAGGGCTTGCGAAGCAAGATTCGTTTGCCGGTTCCGCTTACTCCTTTTGGAGCCGCGGCCTCATGCGGTGACGCAAACAGGTAGTTAGGGCTTGCTCAGCGTGCTCTGTGCCGCGATGAAAGATTGCTCTCTTGCTACACCCCAAAGTTATCGATCTCGCTGCGATTCGTTCGCCTACTGTAATCGGTCATATTTTCGGAGGGATTTTCGCCGATGCTGGCAACAACGGAAACACTGGAGCTTCCGGTAGGGTTTTCCAAGTGACTCTTATTCCAGCTGCCAACGAAGCTCCCCTTTCGATTACGAAGTCCGAAAGCCTCAAGCTTAATTGGAAACCGACTAACGGTTTTTCCGACCTGATCGAGTATTCCGAGAATTTCCAAACGTGGCATGAACTGACAAACGGTTTATCAAATACCGAAAGTTGGCCAATTTCCGGTATCGAAAGCCCACGCTTCTATCGCAGACTTTCAGTCAGGCCAACAAGTCCGTAGAATATAAACTCTAGAATTCCTTGAGGCGCACCTCGCTGGGACCCTTAGAATCCCTGATTACCTTTTACGCGTAAACTTGCTTTAGTAGCCTTGTCGGCCAACACCGATTTCGTGTGCGTCCCTTTGTATTCATTATCAGTGATCGATACGTTGCGGCAATTCGTGAAATCAAATAGGTGAGCATTCGGACGTAGCGGTTCTCCAGTATGCGTCTGAGTGATCGTGTTGCCTTTGATAATAAGCCCATCGACTCTGTCGGCCCACACGATTCGATTATCGAAGGTATTGATCGTATTGTTCACGAAACGAATATTTCGGTCGTACAAGGCATCTTGATCAAACCCAGCACCTAATCGCGGCGTGATCCACATCACTGCTTGCTCCACACCACTGTAGACGCAGTGCTCGAAGCGATTATTTTGAACGAGCACATCCTTCACCCCACCTGACTCAAACCAGAAAAACGACTCTCCACGAAAGAATATGGACGACATCATAGACGAAAGATCGTTGTCCTCGATCACGATCTTTCCAGGTGTCTTCAGCACGATATTGCGCGCTCGGTGATTTCGAATCACGCAACCGCGAATTGTGAAATCCGGATTCCACGTCTTGTTTTCAAGCAGGTCTCCTTTCGTTAACTTCTTCGGAAGCGGATTTTTAAACGTCAACACGCTGAAGCGATCGTTGATGACCGATACAGACACCACTTCATTGACCGTACCACGCTCCGGACTCGGCTGGTGGACAAACCAGGTTTCGTCACCCGATCCCGCAAACTCGAAACCCATTTGCTCAGAATGCTTGAGACCGACTCGAACGGTTCGTTCGCCAATAATCTTGTCAACTTCAACATACGTCCCATGAACATTCGTTCCATCACCAAGCATGTTTTCAAACCGGCAATTCTCGATTAACACATCTCCCCGGCAATTGCAGAAGTGAGTCGCGTCGGCCGTCGATGAAATAACCCTCGGCGTACCAGGCCGAAGATAAATACCGCTATTCGAAATCGTGATATCCTCAGAACGCTCAAACAGAAAACCCATCCCCAATGCATGATGAATCACGATGTTTTCAAATCGAATATCTCGGCACGACTTCGCCTCGAAAGCCGGCGCGTATCGATCGTGTTCGCGATCGCCTTTCGAACTCAGGATCGAACCTACCGGCGGATAGTATTTCAACGGCTCGTGAAACCTTAGAATGCCATTCGCACGCTCTTCGACCCAACGTGGGTGGCTCTCGGTTTCCCAAGCTCCGTGCATGATTCGCTTGATTATCGGATCGAACGGAAGCGTGCTTCCCAACGCGGTGTAACTAAACCCATCGATGTTCGGAAATTTCAATTGCCCTTTGCTCACCATCCAGGAAAAGCCCTCCGTAAACGGCTTTAGATCCCGCCACCCTTCTTCGGCATTTGTCGCGACTACCTCGCCCTGGAAGATAAACGGAATGTCCCAATCGATGGTCAGGTTACTAACCGTCACTTTATCGCAATCTTCAAAACGAAACGGCGCGATCTGACCGTGAAAGATAAATTCCGATCCGTTGCCTTCGATTTCAATCGAATCGAATCCCTCCAACGGAAAAGCGATTTTCTTCAATCCATTTCCATGATTCGTAATGTAGCAGTATTGCTCCGCTGCATAGTCCGGTCGGAACGAATACGTACCCTTCGAGAACACAACTTTCACATCCGAATCAGAAGCGCCTTCCAATGCCGCTCTAACAATCGGCGTCATATCCGCGCCTTCGACCAGATCGATCGCTATCACCTGTTTCGCCTCCGCTCCAATTGAGGCTAAAAGCAACCACACAATAATCAGCCCAATTTTTCTCTTTTTCAATCCCATAGCAATTCAACGTTTCAATAGGTTCTAAACACAATCAATCAACTCAAGCCGTCACGACCTATCGCCTATCGTTCCCGAGCTTTTACCCGCAAGAAAGGCGTCGAGGCGTCAATTTCGTCAATAGGCAATGCCACTTCGATTTGTTCAGCTCCATCGGAGAGCATGCGAACCGGGTTTGATTCGGATTCCAATAAAATCCAATTAACGAGATCTTCGCTCGCTTCAATTTGGTATTCAGAAAACGGAGTCGCATTAAAGCGCAGCCTCAACAAGCCCCCATCTTTACTAGACTCGAAAACGCTATGGTCATGGGCGTCATTCGGATCAGTTCTCCCAACATACTCAAGTCTATTGCTCTCTCCATCGCCATCGGCGTCAAAGTTCTTGGCTGCTTCCGCCGCATTCGGATCTACAAAATTCTGGGCCTGCCATTCTTCAAACGAAAGGTAGCCAGGCAAATACTCGTTTATCCAGCGTTGGATCAATTCTTCACCTTCCATATCTCTCTCAAATGTCGCCAGCGGAGGCATGCGCCCCAAAGTGCTTGTACCTGTCATATTCAGCCACAATGCCGATAAATCGTGCGAACCACGAGTTACCAATTTAACAAGCGAGTCTTCGTATTCAAGATTAACACCCCCATCAATCAACCCTGTAAAATCTAAAGCTCGATTTGGGCGAGCATCGAATGGATTCGCCTCGAGACCTCCACTAGGAGAGTGGCAATACGAGCAGTTCACCGCCAAATAAGAACGCGCCTGATGATCAAGGCTGTACGAGTCGTCACCCGCACTCGAATAACGAGGCAATACCTCGGGCGTTTCGATCTCTGTATCGAGAATCCCAATATCGCCTAGGTACTCGATGAAGTTAACCATCTCCCCCTCTATTTCTTGATCACGATTGAGCTGACGAGTATTGAAACTCAAAGCCATCCCGCCAGCGAAAACGTGGCATTGAATACATTCATCTCGACTCGGTATCGACCACTGCTGTTCGCGAGCAACACCGTCGTCAACAATATCATAAACAAGAGGCACAGATTCCTCTCCAACCAACGTGGCATCCGTACCCTCATCATTCCAAATGTAGCTCACCCCATACACGCCAAACGAAATCTTAACGAGAAGCCGCGTTTCGATTCTTCGCCGAGATTCAGGATTGCCGCGTTCCAACTCCAAATCAAAATGCTTAACCCAGACCGAACCAGTCGGAAAACGCCAATCCCGATCCAAAGAATAGACCACTTGCTCATCATTAGGAATGTATACCCAACGCGACTTGATCGCGTTGTCGGACCAAAACGGAAGATTTGGTTCATAGGGGAGAATTCCTGCCTCGGGCTCGAGCGTTTGCAGATCTTTGAAAATACCCGTTTCACTCAGCAATTGCGGTAGTTCATCAATATTCAAAGGCACATTAAGACTCGTATTCACCTCCCTCTGAGCATGAGCAACAAGGGGCAAAAGCACAACCGAACAGAGCGCCATTCGCACGATCGTAGATCCACGTGCAGTCATAGGCCAATTGCAAAAGACATGTCTCACGATCAAGTCTAGTTTTTTATAGCGCACTTTAAACAAGCAATCACTCAAGGCGCATTTACACCCAAGGCAAGTAGGTTTCGTTACTTCCCATTCGTTAAAAATGACTCCGAAGGCTCCTACATTAAAAGCATACGAGCTGAAAGGACATCGCACGATTGAATCAATTTTTAAGCATTATCCCCCCTCCTTCGTCCACATACTCCCAATACCAAGCTTACATGAGCATTCGTAAACAAAACTCCTCGCTCGGCCAATCGATCGATGTTCGGAGTAATCGCTTGCGGATGCCCTTCCAAAACTCCCACCCAGTCATTCAAATCATCGATAGCGATGAACAACACGTTCGGAGCGTTTGATTCTTGAGCCGAAAGCGTGGCAACTACCGCCGAAACCTGGCAGAGTAAGATTACAAAAATGAACTTAGAAATCTGGTATCGGGGCATTATTGAATTAGAACTGAGCTAAGCAAATATATCGAAGCAATAAAGCATCCCCGGGGCAAGCCCCGAGGTATTCTCAAGGTAGCGACCGATCTCCGAGCGGTCATTATTGTTGAAGAAGCTAATCCCGCTTAGCGCATACGCGTCAACTTAAGCTATAAGCCTCAATTCACAAAATGCTTAGAAATCTTTTGGGGCTTTTGAGAACGATTGAAGAGCCCTCGATTCAAACCTTTTGTCCGTGCAGCGGACACCTATTTCCTGACGGCTTGTCTCGGCGTAGCGAAGCGAAGACGGAAGGCAGGAACTAGCGAACGCAGAGAGTGATGTTAAAAACACAATTTCGAACAACGCTCGTTCCTCGCTTGTTGCCTCTGCGAGGCAAATAGGTGTCTCTACGAGACAATAGGTTCGAATAGATTGGAACGAATTCGATTTGGTCCAATCCTATGGCGTCATGAGCTTCGAGCTGTTTACCAGGAAGCAAATAACTATTTCACCGAAAAGGAATACAGCTGGGCGTTATAGAGAGAAAACTCGATTTTGACGCCTTGCGAGCCCAATGCTCCGAGGGGCTTGTCGAATGGAACAGAGTGCTCTACCAGGTCGACGCCTTCAACCGTCGCTTGATAACCTTCAAGCGGATCGCCATTTCGATCGAGGAGCCGTATGCCTAGTTCCCCAAAGGCAGTATTGCAATTCACACTCAAGGTAGAGCCATCGAAATGCAGCGGTTTAGTGATCAAGGTGCCTCCATCGAAACTGGCTTCAACCGCCACGAAACGGTCCCTCAGCATTGTGGCCAGTCCGATATTACCTTCGGGAGGATTCGCCGTATCGGCGATCTTAGTCGGGCGATGGCGAGAGTTCCTCCCTCCATAGTAAAAGCGAAGCTCATCCCCATGAGAAAGCGGTGGGCCCGACATGCTGTGCAACATGAATCGATCCCATGAACCAATACCCCCGAGAGGGAAAAGCGGTTCGCGAAATGGTCGTTCAAAATGGATCCCGTCGCGACTGATGGCCAATTGAATATCGAGCGTACCAATCCCCGGTTTACTAATGTATCGCTGCGCCAAGCCAAGATAGAGCCCTTCGTAAGGAAACACGTTCATCGAATAAATCTGAGTGCTAACGGGATCTTCCAAGTCCGGACCCATAATAAAGTCCGCGGGCGCCCAATCGAGGAAATCCTTGCTGACGGAACGGATGACCGCCCTCCCCACATAATCGTTCTCGAACCATTCGTGATGTCCCCAGGCTTTTCGAATCTCAGGAAGCACTTTTAAGGTTCGTCCATAAATCACGTATTCGTCATCGTTATACGGATCGACCATAATGTGGCTAATATCGATTATGTCGTCCGAAGCGAAGTCTCTGACCTTCGTCCAGTGCAGGCCATCCGAGCTGAACGCTATTCCCAATCCCCGACGCGTACCTGGATGCGTAGCGTTTTCATCCCGTTCAAGGCCGCGTTGAATTGAAAGAAAAGCCAATTTGTAGCGACGCTGCGGATTGCTCTCCTTATTGTCTTTCAACACGAAATACGGCTGGTACATATAGCCGAATTCCAAAGCAGGGATAAGCAAATTCGTCTTCGCCCCATCCCTTATGACAATATCCAATTTCGGCTTCACCCAATGAATGCCGTCATTGCTAGTGCAATACGCCAATCCCTTCCCCTTAGATTGGATATCCGTGGTATACCACATTTTGTAGATATGCTCTTCCTCATCGTAGATCACAGAACCTTGCGGGACCGCCGTTCGTCCTTCCCAAGCCTTTTCCGGACGCACAATCGGATTAAGCGGAGACTTCTCAACCGGGCAAATCCGCCGAGTTATGTTGTCGCTCTCCGCGATCAGAAAGTCATCAATGAACATCTGGCGATAGTGTCCAATCGTATTGCCCTGGTAATTGAAACTCGAACCCACCAAGTCGTTTTCTTCAATAAGCAGATCGTTCAACTCGTATTCGCCAGTTGAGTTGGCAATGGTTCCCGAGTAGACGCCTTCCACTTTGGCGATCGCCAGAAGACCTTCAGGATCACCTTGAGGAAGATCCGAAAACGTAAATTTCCACTGCCCGAGAATAGGATCAGGTTGTTCGTAAATCGTAGTGCAGCCTGAAATCACAGCCGTCGCAATCAGAAGCATTAGTAGATTTTTGATCATGCTAATATATGGGGTTAGGGGATAGTTACTGTTTCGCTATTGATCCCATTGAATTTACTAAAAAATACGTATGGAACGCAAGCCATAGAACGGAGCACAATAAAAGATGACATGAGGATTACCAAGCACGGAAACACCAGGGTGCGGCATTTGCTGCTGGAAGCGGTTTGGCGAATGCTCCAATTCCAGGACGAATACAATGCAATCCTCTACTGGAAGGATCGCATCGCCGACAGACCCGTGCTGACGAAGCCCCGCAAGAAGAAGAAGAAGAAGAAGAAGAAGAAGAAGAAGAAGATCGCGTGGAGAACCGCCCAGCAAAAGGCATTCTCCTGAAAGCGAGCCGACGAATGTAGACGAACGAATTTATGGAGCGGAGGATCGCCCGCGCTGACCCCTGTGCCTTTGGATGGCCCGACTTAAAGATTGGGCGGCTCTTGCTCCTTCAGCATTGACTGCATAGATCGCCATGTACTTCGCCTCCCAGCGAGCGTACGGATAGCAAGTTAAGCGCGGCTGGGAAGACGACTGCTTCGGCGAAGGAGAATGATCTAGCATACATGGCATTTAATAATATACCTGCTTGACAACTTTTCCCATAGCAGGGTCAATATATCCCAGCGCTGCAATATTGAACTCGTCTTCTACGGGCCCATGTTCTTTGTGAAATATTTCCTATATGAAGTCTTTTCTACCATCTATTATCCTAGCCCTGATTGCGAGCCCCTTGCAGGCTGACCTCTCTTGGGAAAAATCATCAGCTGAGCTCGGAGAAACGACCCGAGGCATTGACGCAGCGGATCTTGATGGAGATGGAAAACTCGATATCGTCGCCATTGGTTTCACACAAGTATTTGCAGTCCTGGACCCTCTCGGGCAAGCAACCGTGGAATCGATATACGACACCGTCGGTGGCAACCTGCTACACGGCTCCGGTGGAGACATCGATGGAGATGGAGATATCGACTTCGTCATCGCACGAGGAGAGTCACCATGGATTGAATACCGCGAAAGACGGGCCAATAATGAAACCGCAAAGGAACCGAAAGGCGTACCCGATTTCTCCATAGCCTGGATCGAGAATACCGGCCGCATCGAAAAGAATGCGAAGGTTCACATTATAGATTATGACCTTCACGGCTGTCACGGATTGGCGATCGATGATCTCAACGGTGACGGTCGTCTAGATATCGTTGGCAATAGCATCAAAGGCTTTTACAAAGACTCTTTAGCCTGGTTTGAGAACCTTCAGGGAAAATTTGTTCGGCATATGATAATCGAGAAGGGTGCACCTGTACGACCCCATTATATAGATACACATGATTTCAACAGCGACGGACTCATTGATGTGGTAGCAGGACATTCCGGTGGAAATTCGCTGGCTTGGTACCAAAGCCCGTCCACCCTGCAAGGCCGCTGGATCACGCAACCAATCGCTGAAGTAAAAGGGGTCACCAATGCCCACGTCGCTGATGTAAATGGCGACAAGCGGATGGACGTTATCGCCAGCAACGGTCACGGAACCGGTGTCTATTGGTACCGCGGCGGGAACTGGAAACAGTACCCGATTGATGAAGATCTGAAAAACTGCCACTCCCTAGCGGTTGGCGATTTTGACCAGGATGGAGACATGGATGTGGCTACAGCCTCCTTCAGCGAGAAAATCGTTCGATGGTATGAGAACAACGGTAAAGGCGTTTTTGAACCTCACGACATAGATACCGGAACCGGTCAGGAGGCCTACGATCTTAAAGCAGTCGACCTCAACAAGGATGGCAGGCTCGACCTCCTTCTAGCAGGGCGGAATACAAACAACGCCGCCTGGTATATCAATCGTTAGCAGAGCAACCTTTACTTACATCCATCCCGAGGCGATGCGTGGTGACAGAATGAATAGCGTCTTAGCGACCGATTCCCAAAAACACTTCTGCCGCAAAGCAAGGCAGCTCCTTTATTTTGCCTTATTTTCCCCCAAAGGAGCCTTTAACAACTGGTTCAATTCGTTTTCGAAACACCCAGCCAATTGCACTTCGGGATCATGCGCCAGTTGGTTAATCTTATAATGAATTTCTACGTTTCCATGGCTTAGCTGGAAACCGAACTGGCCCGAGCGGGATCCCTTCGGATCCCGTATGGCTGAACAGATACGGCCGTTAAGGGCGATCCAGATGCGTTCGTCGACCGCGAGGATTTCCAGGTGATTCCAACGCTCCGGACGGACCAATTCCAGGCCTCGATCATTCATGTCGATCATACCGCGCCCGCCGCCTGCAAAGAGTTTGCCCCAGAGGATTCCCTCGACCGGAGACACCCCGAGATCGGCCTGGTAACTGGTATCATTGGAGGCCCGAAAATAGATACCTCCATTGCCACTGTAGGCGGTTTGTTTCACATCGATAGACAAATAGAAATCCTTTACCCCGACCTCCGACCAGATTGTGTGAGCCTTCTCGTCGTTGACCTGGGTTTTACCGACAATCGCTCCATCTCTGACCGACCATTTGCCCGAGCCCTCTGTTTTCCAACCCGACAGGTCTTTCCCGTTAAAAACCGCTTTATCGACCGCAGTGTTGTTTCGAGCCAGCCAACCTCCGGGTTGCCGCGTGGCTGTTCCCGTTACATCCGCGTACCACTCTTTTACTTGGGATACCATTTGGCGGGTCCGGTCGGAATGGGTTTTCGAAACATCATTCTTTTCGCCCAAATCCTTATCCAGATTGAACAGGCTGACCTTTTCGTTTTCGAAAGTGCCCGGCGTCGCATCCGGATGTTCCACCACCAGTTTCCAGGGTCCTTCCCGCATTGCCTCCTGGCGATTGCCATTATTACCAATGTAAGACCAGAAGAGTGGCCGGTCGGGCAGCGCAGCATCCTCAAGGAGCACAGGCGAGATATCCACGCCGTCGAGAAAATGATTCTCGGGCAAAACGGCTCCGGCTAGGGACAACATGGTTGGCATGAGATCTATGCTGATACCTAGTTGATCGGTTTCCGTGCCCGGTCTTACGGTACCCGGCCACCAGGCAATCGCCGGCACGCGATGCCCCCCTTCAAACACGTTGCCTTTCCCTCCTCGAAATTGCGGGTGGTTGGACTGAGTCTGACGTTGCCCTCCGTTGTCCGAAAAAAAGAATACCAGGGTATTTTTCCCCAAACCCAAATCGAGCAGTTTTCGCCGTATCAGCCCGACTCCTTCGTCCATCGCATCGCTCATCTCCTGAATCAGACCGATATCCGGGTAACGGATCATGTTGTCATTATCCCAAAGCCGTTGGGGCGGATCGCCACGACCTTGAAAGGGAGAGTGCAAGGCTTCATGCGAAACATACAGGCAAAATGACTGGTCCTGGTGCCGCTCAATAAAATTGACGGAATGTTTGTTGATGAGATCTGTGACGTAACCTTCCTCACGTACCTCTTCCTTGCCATGCCACCAGTCATGCTCGAATTGGTCACCCATGTGATTGGCGTAGTCGTCATTGCCTCCATGGTAGCCGATAAACTCGTCGAAGCCGTGATTCTGAGGATGGTACTTAGGCTGTTCTTCAGCATATCCCAGGTGCCACTTCCCAATCATCCCCGTAGCATACCCGGCATCCTGCAGCGCTTCGGCAAAGGTAATTTCTTCACGCTGCAATCCCTGGTAGTGGACGGGATGCTGGCTGTAAGGATGCACGATGGCTTCCACACCCGTACGCTGCTGATAACGTCCCGTCAAGAGACCCGCCCGCGTGGGTGAACAAACCGGAGCCGAAGAATGAAAATCGGTAAAGAGCATCCCCTCCTCTGCCAGAAGATCGATCTCCGGCGTTTTATAGTGAGGATTACCATACGAACTCGGTCCCGCATACCCCATATCATCCACCATAATAATGACAAAATTGGGCCTCTCTGCGGCAGATGCCCCCAATACGCAGAGCGAAATCAAAAACAGGGATAGGTTTGGGCAGTGCATGGATTTTATTGCGGAGCCCACCTGTTTGGTCACCGTTCCTCTTTTACTTCGTCCTGCTACGAAATTGCCGTCTACAAAAAAGCCATGGTTGATCGGGAACCTCGATACTGTTGGGAAACTCATGGATACCTATAAATCGGGAATGCCATGAACCATCAAATACAAAGAGACCACCTACTTTTTTGATTCTTGAGAACGGATGAAGCTTACAATTTCTCGAATTTCGTCCGGTTTTAGGGTGTTGCGGAATCCCATCATGCCGACCATGGGACGGCCACTGAAGATGATATCGATCAATTCGTCATCCGTGCCGGCAGCGGCCTGGACCCAAATACCGTCCACCAGACTGCTTTGAATGCCCCCCTGCAAATTGGGGCCGTGGCAGGTGGAGCAGTTTTTATGGATGGTTTGCTCAATCGGCGTTTCGAATGTTCTGTCGCTCGCAAATTTATTGGGCGCCGTACGTTCTCGCTCCTGATCTGCCTGCACGACTGGGAAACCGCTCCGTGGAGCCTTTGCCGGAACAATCCGAATGATCCGGTCTGCATCCGGCAAAGGCTGCCACTTCCTTTGTCCACGAGCGTCGTAGAAACTGGTGCTGAAATAAATGTAGCCTTCCGGGCTTTCCGCAACTTCTCGAAGTCGACCAAATGCCATCTGAAAATACCGGTCCGCTTTGACGACCTGACCGTTTTCAATATGAGCTCGGATCAGACTGGCGCCTTGCAATGTCGCCAATAGACCGTGGTGCTTGAGACTGGGAAAGGCTTTGCCGGAATAGATGATGCAGGCTGCGACCGCAACTGCTGGGTCATCCACGAGACTGAGAGCTGGGGGCTCCATTCCGTGCCGGGTTGCCGTGCCCTCGATAACCGGCCATCCGTAATTATGTTTTGGATACAACTGATTGAATTCGTCCCACAGTTGATTGCCATGCTCCGTCTCCCACAAAGAGCCATCCTGGGGATGAAAGAAGAGTCCTTGAGGATTTCGATGCCCGTAGGTGAAAATTTCCGGTCGGGCGCCTTCCGTTCCGACAAAGGGATTATCATCGGGTATCGATCCATCCGCGTTGAAGCGCAGTACCTTACCGATGAGATTGTCGAGGTTCTGAGCGAGCGGTGGTTGGTTGATGTCACTGGTTGTCAGATACAGCTTTCCATCCGGACCAAAGCGAAGACGGCCGCCACTGTGATTCACGTTGCAGGGTATGTCCGCGATAATCCGGGTAGGATTCACGAGCTTGTTACCCTCCAAGCTGAAGCGGTTCACTTCAAGCCAAAGGTCTTCCCCCGTATCGTATGAACTTGAAACATATACCCAACCATTTCGCTCGAAATCTGGGTGGGCCACAATGCTGAACATTCCACTGGTCCCGTTGAGTGTCACTGGCAGAACCAATGCGGGTTCTTCGAGAAGCCGATCCTTTTCAATAATTCGAACCCGTCCGATTTTCTCCGCAAACAGGATTCGCCCGTCGGCAAGAAACTCAATCGACCAGGGAGCTCTGAGACTTTCAGCCACCACTTCCAGTCGGTACGGTTCCGGAAAATCGACCTCCTCAAGCTGGGGTTCTATAGGGATGGTTTTCTGAGCTCCGGTTGAATCCAATGAGCTCGCCAAAAATATGAGAAGGCTAATCAAGAAAATATTATCAAGCATTCGTTAAATGTATACTCTCCCGGATCTCATGTTTTCAACTTCATTTCCGGCGGCACAAAAAGGGTCAATATTTGACGGCCTGTTGCCCAAACGCCCTAAACCTCCATAAAAAGCACCATATTTCCCGACTGAGTAGTACAATCAGAGGATTCCATTTGTCAGGTTCGGGACTCGAGTAATCGTCAAAACCGCTTCTCCTGGCTAGCAATCGCCGCAATAGACGCTCGCAAGCAGACTGTGATCGGCAAAAGATGGAAAGGAAGACCTCCAGCAAAACGGAACCCGCTCTGGAGTCACGATCCTTGCCTGAACGCTCGATCAAAATCTTCACGTTTTGAACGGCCGCCACAAAATAGCCTTGGATACGCTGACGCCACAGTCTACGCCAGCGCGAGCACTTCAGCCCGTGAAGGTTTGCCCCCTGAGCGAAGCTGCCTTCCCATCATCCATTTACGACGACGCCAACCCACATGTCCCTCCTGCGTTTCGCAGACTCGACGATCCAGTCTGCTTGCGACAATATCCAAGCGCGTATCCAATAATTCAGTGTAGGAGCGGGTTTATCCCGCGATGGTGTGGATTCGCAACAGACGAAAAAGAGGAATCGCCCTATAAACCCGATCCTACAAATTCATGATGGAGAAAACACCAACTTACTCCACACAAACTTGGGCTAGGGTCCAACGACACCGCTCCCCCCCTCTACCTTCACTACTAAAAACGAAAAGGGCAGCTGCCGAAGCAACTGCCCAAAATCACGGTACAAAGATGTACAGAATTCTCGAACTACGAGAACACTAGTAGTTCAACCTATAGGAAGCTTGAACATTACGTCCTTCAGTAAGATATTCGTCTCTCGTGACAGCTATCCGGTCCATCGCATTAGCAACCGAAAGAGCAATCTTATGGCTACGCTCATCGGTCTTCCAACCGTAACTAGCGGAGAGCCTTAGATCCGAGAAATTATCCGATCGTTGATAAAAACGACGGTCCGAATCATTGATCCAGTTCCGGTCTTGGGTACGAAAGTCGTCTTGACCTTTGTAGTTCAAGCCGAGGTTCAAACCTTTGAGGTTACCTTCGAGGATCCGGTAGTTCGCGGACAGCGAATACGTCCACGATGGGACCTTGCTGAAATCCTGGCCCACCAGGTAAGCGTTCTGATTAACCTTGTGTTCCGTATTGGCGGTACCCCACGCAGCGCGAAAGCTGAGGTTATCGGTTACGCTCCCGTTTGCGAAGGCTTCGAAACCGTCAACCGTATCCACGCCACCAGGGACAACGGTGGAGACGAGATCTCTATAATTATCACGGAATGCGTTGACCTCGTCATCCGTAAAGGGACCCCCTGCAGTGCCGTAGTCTATGTCAACCTCGGGAACATTCGGAAGACCCGTGCCAGGATTAATCGCGTCCTCATCATACAAAGGATTGTTCATCCTGATATTGAACCTCTCGATTTCGTAATAGGTAAACCCAACGTCAACCTTGTCATCCAGTATAGTGGTTCTGATTCCGAATTCCGAACCCTTGCCCGATTCGTTAGGCAACGGGGCCCGACCTGCGTCCGTATAGAATCCCCCTTTAGGGTTGAATGAAGTCGCATGGCTAGCGTAGACCATCGTCCGAGGCGTAATACTGTAGTTAACGCCAACATTGTAGGTCGTTGCGGTGGCCGCATTCTCCGTATAATAGTTGGTTTCGCCTTCATCTTTACGCAGATCGTAATTCACGACCCTAGACTCGTCGTAACGCCCGCCCACCATCACGAGTAACTTATCGTCTAAAAACCTCCCGCGATGCATCATGAATAGGCCGTCCACACTGTTGCGAACCAAGAGATTTCTCGTGATATTGTCGTAACGTTCACGAAATGGTAGCTCCGTGTTATATGTGTGAGGGGAATATTCCCTGAAATCGCGGTAGATATTGAAGCGATCCGCATTCAATCGATCGCTCTCCTCGGATGAAAGCGTGGGACGATAGTCAAAACGATCCTTGTCCGTGAAACTCTTGTCCCAGGTTATTAAAGTCGTTTGCTTGTTCTCGCCGATGTCCCAATCGATGGTCAAGTCGGTATTGAGCGCTCGCCCACCTTCATTGATCTCGTTGTACCGAGGATCGCCTTTGCTGTCCCATCTGATAAAGTTCAGATCTTCGTCTACGCGGATGGTAGAACCGGCATTGGCTGAGTTATTGTAGGGCTGATCCTGGGACTGATCGCCAAACGCAACGCGCAGGTTCACCGCATCGCTGAACTTGTGAAGCCATTTCATGCTGTACGCTTGGATATGACGCTCGCCCCACCAATACTTGCCTCTCGGATTAATATAGCCGTATTCATCGACAAAATCGCGATCAAGCAAACCGACGTACTTGCTCTTTCCGAGCTCGACGCCATTATAAGTACCTGCGGCATCCGTTCTCATGACAGGAATTCCACGCGCTCTATTGTTGCGTCGCATCATGTACTCGTAATCAAGAGAGATTTCATCCCGATCGGAGAACTTATGCCTCAGCATGGCGCCGATGTTGCGCGTGCGCTCGTACGAGTATTCGATATCGAAATCCCGCTCGAAGTAAGATCCCGCCACGAGAAGGGCTGTTTTCTCCCCAATCGCTACGTTTTGCTCCAATTGGATGCGGTAGGTATTATTCTGTCCATACTGCAACGACATCTCTCCGCTATTTTCGCCAAACATTGGCGTTTTGGGAATGTAGTTGGTTAGGCCTCCCGGTTCGCCGCGTCCGTAAATAGCCGCGTAGGGGCCTTTGATCACTTCTACCCGGTCGATGAAGGTCTTGTCGATCGCTCCGTTGCGATAGAAACCGTCTCTGAGAGCATACCACTGAGCGAAGCCACGAGTTGTATTTCCGCCGCCAGCTCCCGAGTGCTCTT
>JBNMOQ010000061.1:0-20413 GCA_051275055.1 Candidatus Pelagisphaera sp. | reverse complement strand
CACCAAAATTCTTAAAAAAATTAGACCCGCTAAGGTTAATACGATGGAACCATTAGGATAGTTTCCTCGAAATAATTAATTTTCGTTAATATTGGGTGATGGTGGCGCTTTCGCTAGGGGCGAGGGACTTCAGCCGTCTTTCTGCAGACTATAGCGGGCTTGTGAAATTCCCTCCTAGAGGAAGGGAGTGGAAGGTGTCGGTTCTTACCGTGAGGTTAGCCCCAGAATGAATTTTGTATCCAAATTCGTATGACGGCTTAATATGTACTTAAGGGATTGTATTTATCTCTGAATAAGGCATAGTACTAGGTCCTCTGCATGATTACTAGTGATTCGTACATCACGACCATATTTACTTGTGTTTTACAAAATGAAATTTAACTATTTATTTAGTAAGTGCATGATTTAGCTGTATTTTAGAGCCTCTTCTTTAACTTTTGCACTCATTTCCCTACTCTTCTGCTTATCAGCGTATGAGAGCTTTTCCTTTGCTCTCAATGAATCGCTTTAAGCGAACAATACAGTTTGTACCCCAATTGAAATCAGGCTTAGGAAGTCTGTTTTTAATGATGCTTCTGGTACCTGCTGATCTGGTTTGGTCAGTGCCTTTGGAGCTGACTTATCAGGGTCGCGTTTATTTGGCGGATGTTCCTTTTGAGGGTGTGGGCTCATTCAAGTTCGCTTTGTTGGATGAAGATGGAGCTTCCGTTTGGAGTAACGATGACAGCAGTGTTGACGGTTCAGAACCAACGGCTGGGGTTGCCTTATCGGTTAATCGAGGATCTTACGCTATTAGGTTAGGCGACGAATCAACTTCGGGAATGGGGCCGATTTCATCGAGTGTCTTTGATGCGGACGCTCTCTTTCTAAGAATCTGGTTTCAGGCTGGTGCGAACCCCTACGTGCTATTGGTGCCAGATCGAGCATTGGGTTCGGTAGCGTTTTCGATAAAAGCGGCTTCGGCCGATTACGCAACCATCGCGGGTACGGTTGAGACCCTTCCTGAAATTAGCGCAACTGACATTACGAGCGGTACAATCAGCGACAACCGAATCGGCTCTAGTATCGCCCGCGCTAGTGATTTAGAGGCTCAGGTCGCCAGTTTACAGTCTCAAATAACCACCTTATCGCTCCAGGGTGGTACCGTTCCTGCGGGATCTCTAGTGATTGCTTCAGCTCTAAGTGACGATCCGGACTTGCTCGCCAATGGATACCGCCGCTTTACGACAGTACGTTCAGACGGTTGGATTGACACCGCAAACGAGGGACAGCCATCAGCTCGAAATGGGCATTCCTTGGTTTGGACAGGTTCTGGATTGATCGTTTGGGGAGGCGCAATCGCGGCGAGTGTTTTTGCCAATACAGGAGCCATTTACCATCCTTCGATTGACGACTGGTCTGAATTATCTTCTGTCGATGCTCCTGAGGCTCGAGCGGGACACAGCGCTGTTTGGGCTGATGGTGGAATGCTAATTTGGGGCGGTTTTTCGAATTCCGGCTATTTGGCCGACGGCAAACGCTTTGACCCGGATACCCAACTATGGACACCCATTTCTCCGATCAACGCGCCGGTTAAGCGAACGGACCATGCTTCTATTTGGACGGGTGATTTATTGGTGATTTGGGGAGGCGTGAATGGCAGTGGCTTGCTCGCTGACGGCGGTATATACGATCCGAATACGGACACGTGGACCGCGCTGGCTTTGAGCAATGCTCCTTCTGCCAGAAAAAACGCGGAAGCGGTGTGGACAGGCGATCGGATCATCTTGTTCGGCGGAGAAGGCATTGCCGGTTCTCTCGGCGATGGCGCCCAGCTCTTGTTCACCGGAAATACTCCCGATGCCTGGCAGGCTCTTAGCGGGACGAATGCGCCGTCCGCTCGTAATGGACACTCCCTTACCTGGACAGGCGACGGTGCGATTCTGTTTGGAGGCGAGAACGGTGGATCCTTTAGAGACGACGGAGCCATTTACGATCCAGTAGCCGCTAGTTGGACTGCCTTGAGCTCAGCGGACGCGCCGACTGCTCGAAGCGGGCATGCAGCGGTGTGGACGGGCGATGAACTGCTTGTGATTGGCGGTTTGACAGGAACCGGAGCGACTGCGCAATCCAGCGCCTACGATCCGGCTTCTGAGCTCTGGAGGGGGCTTGAGAGCGGAAGCGGTTTGATTGCTCGCTCTGCAGCAAGAGCGGTCTGGGCGAACGGCGAAACCTTCGTCTTTGGCGGAATCGATGGTTCGACCCGCTTATCGAATTTAAAACGTATCGAGCCCAGCCCAGCCCTATATCTTTACCGAGCTCCGTAACCGAGAACGAACCCATGGAGAGACTTTCTATACGAACATTAAAATTTGGCTTGGCCATCATCGGCGCTCTGCTCTGCACGAGCGCGGCCAAAGCGCAATGGCAGAGTCAGACGTTTACGCTCAAACCTGGATGGAACGCGGTCTATCTGCATGTAGACCTGCAGCATACGACGATGGCGGAGCTATTTGGTTCCACGCCTGTGACGGAGGTTTGGCTCTGGAAGCCTGACTTATCGACGCTGCAGTTCGTCACTTCGCCGCAAGCACCGCTTGATACGAACTCCCGCTGGCTCTCGTGGAAGAAGACGCTGCCGCTGGACGCGACCATTGATTCGCCTATCGGCAACGCGGCGTATTTGATTCGCGTAGACGAAGGGGAGACCGCGGACTACACATTGACCTTGAAGGGCAAACCCGTGCCTCCCCGTTATGTTTGGAGTTCAAGCGGGACGAACTTTCTTGGGTTTTCGACTGTCGATAGCGGTGCTCCGAGCTTCTACGATTTCTTGGAACCGGCGAGCGATCTTCGTTTCGGAGCGGAGTTCTTCGAGTACGTGGGCGGCCCCATTTCCTCGAATCCCATAGTGGTCTTCGATCTGATATCCGAGATCGCCACGCGTGGTCAGGCCTACTGGATCCGAGCGAAGGATATTTACAACCGCTACTATGCGCCGTTCTCTTTGGACCTGCAGGTGGCCACTGGGGTGGAGTTCGGAACTCAAGGCTCCACGTATCGCGTTCGAATTACTAATAATACGGATGCTGAGCTAACCGTTTCGCTTGCGGGGCTGGACTCGGAGGCGGCTCCATCAGGGCAGGTTGCAGTTGTTGATGCGCCGGAAATTCTGGTACGCGGCGCCCTTGATTTGACGACTCTTAAACACCCGTTCACGCGCTTGAGCAATTCGGACAGCTCCTGGACATTGGCGGCGAAGGGCGAGGAGGGGTCCGCTGTACAGGTAGTTTTAGGTCTTGATCGTTCAACAATGACCGGCGCGGAGGGCGACCTATATGCAGGCTTGCTTCGTTTTACCGATTCGCTCGGATATGCTCAGTATGATTTACCTGTAAGCGCCGAGAAGGGTGACTTCTCTGGTCTCTGGGTGGGTGAGGCGTTGGTCTCGCAAGTTCGGCATAACCTTGGTTTCTATGATCGCTCCGCCGAGGAGGCTATATTGACGGGTACGGATACGTCGATTGGGGATGTGCCGCGGGGATTTAGGTTGCGCCTTATCGTGCATGTCGCTGCGGATGGTACAGCGAAGCTGTTGCAGCGTGTTTACAGTGGCATTGACGACGCCTTGAATCCGGTGCTCACCACGCTTGAGGGCAACCTGAGCGCGGACAGTCTCAGTCTGGCTCGCCGCATCAGCGCTCCGAATCTTCCCTGGACCGAGGGCAATCTTCCCTGGTCGCTATCGGGCGGGACCTTTGACTTGGGGCAAAGCCTCACGACGACGGTTGACGTGGGCCCGGATGATCAACGCTCGAATCCCTTTTTGCATGCCTATCATCCAGACCACGACAATCGCAACGCGACTTTCGATGGAGCAGCGGAGGCAGGCACCGAGTCTTTCGGTATTAGCCGAGCGCTGAGCTTAGCCTTTTCCACTCCTTCGGATGATTTTTCAGCCCAGACCGCGAGCAGCATTGAAATGGGAGGCACCTATTCCGAGACGATTACGCTTTCGGGCGCAGATTCGAAAACCTACGAGGCGCAAGGCGCCTTTCTCCTTACCCGCCTATCCGACAACGACAATCTGCTAACAACTCTTTCCGAATAAGAACCGTAACCAATTTTAAAATACAAATATTATGAATATACTAAACCTCCTGACCAAGCTTGTTACGAATCCCTCAACCCGGTCGCCTTTGTTGATCATTGGTCTGGCTGCTGTGGCTACAATCGCCAACGCAGCGGAGAGCCCACCTTCGCTTATGACGGTGCAAAGCTATATCACCAATGACGCGGGAGATCCGCTCGGCGACCCAACCTCTGAGAACAAAGCCATGCAGTTCATCATCTTCACCGCCGAGGAGGGGGGGGAATCGGTATTCGCCGAGGCGCAAACGGTGACCGTAGACAAAGGCTATTTCAGCGCGATTTTGGGAGAAGGCACCGCAATCAGTGGGCCGGAAAAACACAATCTTTCCAATGCCTTTTCGGGTTCGACTGCCTCTGAGCGCTATATAGAAATACAAGTAGACAATGGAGGCGCCGATTTTCAGAAATTGTCTCCGCGTCTCCGCCTCTTACCAACGGCGTACTCGTTTTTGGCTAGTTATGCTAATGTTGCGGGCAGCGTGGATAATGCGGTGATTAACACAGCCGCTTTGGATGATGGAGCGGTGACATCGGCGAAGGTTTCCGATAATACGCTTACCGTGAATGACCTGGGTACTGATTCGGTCAACTATGATGAAATAGCAGCCGGAGCGGTTCGCTCCTCCGAAGTTCTTGATAACTCCCTGACTTCGGACGATTTGGGTGTTGACTCGGTCAACTATGATGAAATAGCAGCCGGAGCGGTTCGCTCCTCCGAAGTTCTTGATAACTCCCTGACTTCGGACGATTTGGGTGTTGACTCGGTCAACTATGATGAAATAGCAGCCGGAGCGGTTCGCTCAGCCGAAGTTCTTAATAACTCGCTTACTTATAATGATTTGGCCGAGAATTCGGTCAGGTCCTCAGAATTGGCTCCCGATTTGCAATTGGAAGGTAACTTCGGTGTTAATACCAGGTTGGGCAATGTCGTTTTCACGCTGCAAGCGAAATCGGGAGACGATTTCTTAATCTATGGTAGAAACTCAGCTGGGTCAGCTGTATACTATATAACGACGAGCGGTACCGTTTGGTCGGCAAGTGACCGAGAGCTGAAAACCGACATCAAACCGCTGGGGAATCTTTTGTCGAAAGTTTTGAAACTCAAGCCCTCGACTTATCGCTTCAAATCGCTTCCCGAATCTAATGAGCAGCTCGGTTTTATTGCTCAAGATGTCATGGAGGTATTTCCTGAGATCGTCGATAATGACGGAGGAAACCTAGCTTTGTCTTATCAGTCTTTTGGAGCCATCGCGATAGGCGCTATCCAAGAACTGAATGAAAAGATTGAGCTGCAGGAGGCCCAGAACGCCGCCCTTGAAGAGCGACTGACTGCACTTGAAACCCTCGTGCAGTCTCTCGCGAAATAGTCGTATCCGTAGCGAACGAAGCGACCCTCCTTTCTGTTGAACGACACCGAATCTGGTAGCCCTATGAAGCTTTCGAAACGATTGAAACTAAGCCTTATCGCTAGCGTCTTGCTGCCTTTTTCTCTACACGGGCAGGTCAGCATCCTCGAGCTGGACCAGGAGGAAAACATCTTCAACCATGTGTCCGAAGGCGACTACGGGACGGCAACCGGAATAGGGGGGACCTCTGTAAATACAGCGGTTAATGGGCAATTTAAATCTCTGTATCCCTTTGCCAGTAGCGCTCCGGTTACTGGAGTCGATAATCCGATTTCCGCCCCTTCGTCCGCATCGTTTAAGCTTGGACCAATCAGGATCGGAGCTACGTTTTTTGGTCGCTCCAGCAGTTATCAATTTGGTGAAATTCTACCGTTGCCTATAACGGATTCGGATGGCGAGGAACTTGTCGGCGTAAATCCTTCGGACTATTGGACCCCGCGGCCTTACCTGGATAGCGATAGCCTCGGCATCGTATGGGACGAGCGGCTTGGTTATGCGAAGGCTACCTCCGATAAAAATGTAGCGTTTGAATTGACGTGGCAAAAGAGTGTCCCAGAGATTGGTCGGCCATCGGATTACGATACGGATCCGACCAAGTATACGGTCGAGTCGACCGCGTACTATCTCCTCTATACGCACACCCACGCCAGCGCGACAAGGGGACAGGGCATCCTTCCGCCGGATGTGGATGGCACCGTGGTACAAGTTTTGGTCGATGGCGCTGAGTATTGGAATGCAAAACCATACGATCTGCGATCTACGGAACGTTATCACTTTAGCGAGTCCGCCAATGCCGTATTCGCTACGCAACCGGGACCCGTTACGGTAGTTTGGCGCGAACTTCTTCCCACTGCGACAAGTACGACAGATCTGGATACGGCTGGACTTGATTACGTCGTCGATGGCGGGCTTACTTATCGATTGTATTCAAAAAAATATATTATATCGGGCGCGCCGGTGAAACCGGCCAGGACGATTTATTGGACAGGAGGGGCCTATAATGGGGTGTCTGTCATGATCCCAGAAACACGCGTCACGGAAGTGCAGATCGTGTATAATTCGGATGTTCCGAAAGAAGTGCCTGTCTCCGAAGGGACTCCCCTTAATGAAGGATCGGGCGTTGGAACGGAAGTGACCGGTGGCGGTCAGGCTAACTCCGCCATTACCTCGACGTTCTGGTATTCGCCATCGGATAAATCTCTCAAGGCTTTGAACCGCGAAGGCCGCTTGTTCTTGGAATACCTTGGCACTGCGAATCCTGAGACGGGGATACCCGAGCACCTCGGTTTCGAGGTTGTGGACATCATTAAGCGAGCGACTCCAAAAGACGAGACAACCGAGCTGGGCGAACCCTTGCCGGTGGAGACCACAGAGGTCGTGGTGGATGGCTCGGTGGTTACCGAGCGCCTCGCGCCTCAACTCGCCAATCTGCAGGAAGGCGATAAGTTTGTCTTCCGGCACGTCACATCGGCGGATGCCGGCTCGGCGTCCGACTTGACCAATGCCGTGCTCTATGCCCGGAGAGAAACGGTCAACGTGAACGATCTCGTGATCTGGTGGCTGGAAGAGGGCGTGCAGGGAATCCGCTGGCCGAAGGAGTACGTTCGGTACGATCTCAAATGGCCCACCGATGTTTCCAAGTATAATCACTATGTGCGACCATTGGTCGTTTCTGAAATAGAGGCGATGGAGACAGCCGTCCAGTTGAATGGCGAGGAAGTACCGCTCATCGACTACCAGGACCCGCTGGATGTCGACCGTGCTAAGATATCCCCCGGTTTCAAGTTCTACACCTGGCTGTCGGAAGCCTATCCGGCCCACCGTACCTTGTTGCGCTTCCAGTCGGGCAACGATATTCGCTTCGAACGGGTTTTTTCTTGGCTCGACGGAAGTCTTATGCCGGTTGACGTGAATGGAGATTTCGCTGCCGGTATTTTGGAGAACAGCATCGCGACGCAGCTTGATTCCTACGACTCTGGTGGAAAAACCTTCCGATGGGAGGATGCAGCGAAGGTCGCAAACACGATTGAGAAAACCGTCTATGTGGGGGATCGCCTGCAAGTTCCCGCAACGTCCTTGGGCTTTGGTGAAAACGCTGTGTATTGGGCGGGCTATGTGAATCTTGCCAAGGGTGACTCGATTCATCCGACGGCCTATGTCGATCCCTTTACCAGTGGTTTCGAGGAAGCCAATTTTGGCGCGATTATTCCAGTGAATGCGATTCCTGGTGACAATGAATTGGAGGTTATGTGGTTCCGCCGGAGTGACGGTGACGAGACGGATGGCTTTTCTGCGCACTACTGGCCGTCAACTCTTGCTCGCTACACGATTGAGTGGCCCACCGCTCCGGCGAAAATCGTGCTCGCCAGCAACGATGGAAGCGGGCCCTTGCCGAGTTTGTTGGCCAAGGGCAAGATTTACTACGAGAACGATAAGACGAAGGTTGGCTACAACCCGAATGAGGAGCATGCCCTCATGCAAGGCGGCCAGGCTTTCGCCCTGCGTGACGACTTGAATGTCATGACAAACGACTCGGGCGAGTATTCCTCGGACTCGTATGTGCTGCTCGAATACGATGATGCGGACACCCGTGTCTCGATGATTCCGTTAAAGGTATTACGTGAGGACATATTGGCTGGAGATGTCTTTAATTACGAAGTGGAAGCCGGGACAGTGCTACAGGCTCCGATGCCGCTTCCTCTCTTGGAGCTGCCTTTAAGTGAGGCCGCCGATAGCGAAGGCTTTAATGTAACGAAGGAGGCCAACTGGATACAGCTGCAAAGCTCCGATTTGCTCGATCCCGTGGAGGATCAGCTTTGGCGCTTTGTCTCGAAAACGAGGCCGGTGCTCGTGAATGGATCTATATACAACCTTCAAAGTCCGGATCTCTTAGAGAGTAAAGGGCTTTATGTGTTTGGGTCCTCTCATTATAGTAATACGATTGATGGCTTTATTAGCGAGACGGCGGTTGATCTGGAATCGAAAAGTGGAGGTAACGATTATTTTAATGGGTATGAGTATACGGTAGAGGAGGACCAAGAACCGCATGCATCCTTTAAGGTGACCGATGGAAATACTGACGTAGGAGAACTGGTGGTCGGCGAGGATCAATTTCTCTATGTGCCAAGTTTGAGTACTTCTTTGACACTTAGAGTCGTTTCGAATGAAAAAATCAATGGAGAAGATATTATCACTTTTGAGGTTCCTTCAAGTCATTATACGCTTAAGTATTGGGATGGTTCCGAGTCTTCTCCTAGAACAGAAGAACAGTTGTTAGAGTACTATGAAGAGACGGCTCAATACGAACGAGAGGGAGTTGAAGATTCCGGTCCTCGCAAGTATCCTGAGTATTTAGATTATGTAGACGTTCAGACGATTCGCTACGAATTTGAAGATATTTTGTTCAAGGATATGGTAGCTCTCGATTCCGATGCAAGTCTCGTGGATGGAGATTTCGATGACTGGTATGTGAGCGCCAGTCCACTGGTGGCAGAGGATCTTATCCTAAACGACTACCGTTCGAAATTCACTTATCAGGACCGCAAGGGAAATCTCTGGGTGTACCGAGGGCCTCATGACAATTCCGGACCGACTTACGATAACGCTTTTGACGTCCAGTTTTATTATAAAACGCTTCCTGGATTCTATTTCCCGGAAAAGACCATGCAGCCGGCGGTTGGAACGATCGAACCGTATTTGCGGGCCAAGGGAGGCGATGGTGACTATATCGATGAGACGAGTGGACAGGAGGAGCCTGCACTTGCTATCAAGTATCAGCCCTATTGGCCAAGTGGCACACCAGTGCTCTTTACGGGCGAGACGCTTACCAATCCTAAACGTGGCTTGCCGGCCGTAAGGGGCCAGATCAGCGCTCAGATCGTCTATCAGCAATCCGAGCGATCGGAGAATACCGGAACCAGCTCTGTGATGCTGCATGACCCGACACGGGATAAGGAGTATTACCTGAGCCCTGAGACTTTGAATAAAATCCCCGGTTCCGCGGTCATCGAGAGCTATTTGGGTAAACTTTACTTCAGCCTTTTACCACCGCATCTCGGCGAGCGCTTCTTCTACGACGGAAGTCGCGGAGAGAATGGGGCTCTCGTCTATCGAGGAAAATTTGTAGATGAGGTTTTGGGCGAGGACTATCTCTTGCTTAATGTTTTAAGCGAGAGCGATAAGACCAAGATAAAAGACTTGGTCGTAACGGGCGACGAAGACAAGTCCGCTTGGGATTTCGCGATCGACGGACTGGCGACTACTTTGGAGACGTTCATCGAAGACGCGTTCAAGCCCGGAACCTATTCGCCGAATGTTGCGCTTAACGAAGAGATCGGAGCGGGAGCCTTGGCTGATATTGGCGATGAGGACATCGCCGTCGACTCATACGCTTTGAGCGCTGCGGGTCCAGGGTCTGGATACGTGACGATGATCTTTGGTAATGGCGAAGCCTTCACTCCAGTGGGCGATCCCGTGGTGATGCAAATCTTGCAAGTGAGCGACGACTTGTATCGCGGGGAGGTTAAGCCTGTCCTGTCTTCCAACCCGCTAAACGAAATGCTCACCATGCAGCAGATCTCCGACTTTGCAGGGGCGGTGGACGAGTACGAGTTTGAGTGGATGATAGCGTCGCCGGTGGATGGTCTTCCCCCTGTCGTATCCGAGAGCGAGCGAATCTTATTGCTCGGCGATGACAGTTGGAGCCATCTGCGTTTCCCAACGGATTTCGATTCGGGAAAGTCTATGGCAGATTTAGCGGCTGGGCGACTTACGGTTCTTGCCAGTGGAGCGATCGTGCCAAACGAGACGGTTCCCTATACCGCGGTTGTTGAGAATGAAGGCAGTGGAGAATTCGAGTTTACCGCTACGGAAGCAGCATTGGTTGAAGCGAAAGACATCTTTGTGATGCGCAATGAGTTCGATGAGGAAATCGTTCTGCGACGTACCGCGAACTCGACTGCGTCGGTGCTTTCTCTTGAGGCGCTTGAAGTTGGAGCGTCTGGATTTGTCCCCGTATCCCTAGAGGAAGCGGGGAGTTTCGATAATCCTTCAAGTATCGTTTATCGCAGCTTCACGACTGAGAGCGATCTCGATGCGGCCGGTCTCTTTTTGAGCCTCGATTTAGATGATGAGCTCGCTGTCCGCGTTTACGTAAATAACGTAGAGGTGGTTCGCGCGAATCTACCACAGGTCGTAACGCCTGATCCTGAAACGCAGGTGAGTACTACGAGCAATCCTAACTCCTCGACGACTGGCCCGCCTACAGGGTTTTTGCCTCTTGCCCGCGTTTACGCCGTTAGCCCAAGTATCTTGAATTTAGGTACGTTGAACGCTGACGAATTGACCCATGAGGTCGTAGCGGAGCTTTACAGTGAAGCGGCGGCTGGCGCGTCTTTGGCTTTCAATCTTCGTATCGAAGCGTACGAGCGAATCGATAAGACTGCGGACAATTGGCTGGCCCTGAGCGCTGCGAAGTATCCCGATGGGGTGCGCACCATTCTTGGCGACACGGCTGACGTGCGCGCTTTGTCAGACAATTACCTGATCATGCGTTATCGTCCGGTATTAAATGAGGACGCTTCGGCTCGGGCGGGTGGTGACACGACTGGCTATTCTCAGTGGACGACTCCTGCTTTGGCGGAGGGTTGGATCAAGCGCGTGCTTGCGGGGATCAATCCTTTTAACCAGCGCGTGACGAATCTTTTCTCCAATGCAGTGGACGCGGATGCGAGCGTGCTCACGGAAGCGGGACCGCGCTGGGAAGGCGATGTGGCCTTGAACCTCTCTACCGTCAACGACTACGGATTGATCGAGATCTACGAGACGGTACTGAATCGCGGTCGGATGCTCAGCATCGATTCGGGGATAGATTTTGGTCCGGCGAATGACGCCTTGCTCCTCGTGACGGGTTACTTGAACGATTTGTATGCGCTCCTTGGAGACGAGGCAAAGGCAGACGCGCTCAATCCCACCATCGGCATCGGAACGGCGGATAGCACCTACGGCGACATCGCTACGTCGATGTTCTCGTTTGGCGGTCAAGTGGCCACACTTCTTGAAGAGGAGTTGGCTCTGTGGCGCGGGCGAAGCGATTTCCTCCAACCCGGCGTGGAGGTCACGCCGGTTTACAATCGCCTGGTGTGGAACTACACCCGCGGCATCGATGCGGGCGAGGTAATCTACGCTCTAAACTATAATATCCAGGAAAATCAAACTGGTGATCTCGACGGGGCGGTGACCGCGGCAGATGCCGCTGTAATGTATCCGCAAGGACACGGTGACGCTTATGGTCACTACCTCATGGCGATCAAGAACTACTATAAGCTCTTCATGGATGACGACTTCACTTGGGTGCCGCGCATCGAGGCGGTAAACGTTCTGGGCGTGCCGGTATCTGTGGACTATCAGGACGAGCGCAAGTTTGCCGCGTCCGCAGTCGAAGTGGCCAAGGCAGGACAGCAGATCCTCGAGCTCACTTGGAGACAGGACTACGAAAACGTTGCCGAAAAGGGCTGGGAACATTTTTCGGATACACGGACGAATACGCGTCGGACTGTGCCCTCTACCCGTTACTGGGGTGTGGATCACTGGGCGTCTCGCACGCAGCAGGGCACCTACCTTAATTGGGTGGTTGGAAACTCCATGTTGCCGGACGTCGATCCTGACCCTGATCACGAAGGTATCCAGCGTGTGGATCGGCAAACCGTATTGGAGCTTCAAGAGCTTACCTTTGCCGGAGAGGCGACCTTGGCTAGCTCGGATAATGCTGAGGCAGGGCTCAATCCGCTCGGACTGGAAAAGGACAGTATTGTGTTCGACTTGAATACCAGTGGCTTCGGATTAGGAGAGACTTCTCACTTCGAGCAAATATTCGAACGAGCTAAGGGCGCATTGAATAATGCGGTGATCGCGTTCGATGGAGCGAAGGATGTGACCCGTCTTATGCGTTCGGAAGAGGATTCGCTTAACGAATTCCAAGCGAAAATCGATACGCAGGAACAAGCGTATGAAGACCAATTGATTGAGATCTACGGAACCCCCTTTGCGGATGATATTGGACCAGGAAAGACTTATGCCAGCGGATATGCAGGACCGGATCTCGTTCATCACGTCTATGTGAAGGATGCGACGCTTGATATCAAAGGCTTCGAGAAAGAAGAGGACATCCCTTACGAATTGGAGTTTTTCGTCGCAGATAATGAAGCGGAAGATTTCTGGCTTTCTAGCGGTCTGAACGAACGCCTGACATCGAGACAGGACCCTGATTCCTCGGATCCTGATGATGGGGCGATGTATGTGCTTGAATACAATCTATCTCCAAATGGTTTTCTCGAGAAACCTGATAATTGGACGGGCTCGCGTCAGTACGAGGGCAAGTTGCAGCTAGCGATTAACACGATCGCCACCAAGCGCGATGCGGCCTATGGGGCCTTGGAATTGTATGAATATTATACATACGCGCTTAATCGGCAATTGGAGATCTTCGAGGCGAAGGTTAAGACCATGAAGGATATCAAAGGTTTTAAGGAAGACATGCGCGAACTGCGGACGATCGCAAAAGCAACGGAAGCAGGGACGGAGTTGGTGACAAGGGCCTTGCAGATTGCCATCGATGACATTGACATTGTCGCGAACATCACTGAGACCGCGATTCCGCAGAATATCACTTTAGGTATGGCGAGTGGTGGAGATGTCTTGTCGTCGGGTCGCGTTACGGTGAAAACGATAAATTCGACGGCCACTAAAGTCCTGAAGACATTGAAGATAGCTGCGGAGATCGGCGGGAGAGCGGCTGTTGTGGTACTTGAGTATAATGCAAACACCATCAACTTTGAGGAAATTGTCCCGGCAGAAATTCTGCAGATCGAGAAGGAGTCCGTTTATGCAGTCGATGAAGCGTTGGGAAATCTCACTGCTTATGTATTCCCACTCAACCGTTCGTTGCAGGAATTGCAAAGAGCTCAAATGGAGTATTCGGCTCTGATGGCTCAGGGACAGATGATACAGGCTGAGCGCGAGGTCTTTCGCAAGCGATCGGCAGTCGTTGTGCAAGGTTATCGGACGCGCAATGCGGCCTTCCGGCTCTTCCGAAACGAAAAGCTCGAGCGCTACAAGAGCCTCTTCGATTTGGCAGCTCGTTATTCCTTCCTCGCTGCCCAGGCCTTCGATTATGAAACGGGTCTGCTGGGTAGCGAGGAAGGCCAGGACTTCATTGCTCGTATCATTCAGGCCCGCGCTCTGGGTGTCGTGCAAGACGGCGAGCCGCAGTTTGGCGGCAGCAATGCAGGCGACCCAGGGCTTTCCAGCGTACTCGCCGAAATGGCGGGAGATTGGTCGGTATTGAAGAGTCGCCTCGGGTTCAACAACCCGGACATCTACGGAACGACCTTTTCGCTGCGCACGGAGAATTTCCGCATCCTCCCCGGATCGGAAGGCGCAGACAAGTGGCGCGACGTGCTCGAAGCCGGTCGCGTTTCCGATCTCCTTGCCGACCCGGATGTCAGTCGCTACGCAATGCAGATCGATACGGGCGATGGACTGCCGGTTCCTGGAATAGTCATAGAATTCAGCACGAGCATAACAAACGAAGATAACTTCTTCGGAAATAATCTCGCGGGAGGAGACCACACCTTCAGTCCTACCTCGTTCGCCACGAAGATCTTCTCATCTGGAATCGTACTCGGAGGCTATGTGGGTATGGATGATCCCACATTGAATAGTGGCGCTACGAGCGGAGCGACATCGCCGAGCGATCCGGATCTCGCTTTCCTCGGTGATGATATATTGTCGGCAACGCCATATATCTATCTGATACCGGTGGGTACTGATATCATGCGGACGCCGCCTTTGGGCGATGAAAGCGTTTTGCGTGGTTGGAACGTGCAAGACGTGACGATTCCTCTGCCCTTCAATATCGGGGCCTCGGAGCACTCGTCCAAGGATTTCTATCGATCGCGGGATTCGTTGAGCGAACCCTTGTTTAGCCTTCGCAAGCATCAAGCCTTCCGACCGGTTTCCACGAGCGACGTGTACCTGGGAGATAGCGGCCGGCTCTTTCCGTCGGAGTTCACCAACAACCGCCTGATCGGCCGCTCCGTTTGGAATACGCGCTGGAAAATAGTCATCCCTGGTCGGACGCTACTGAACGATGCAGACGAAGGACTTGCCCGTTTCATAGACACAGTCGAGGATATCAAACTTCACTTGGAGACCTACTCGTATTCAGGGAACTAGGACATGGACGAAACGGAGAATCTATATATGGACAAAAAAAAGAGTTTCCTTAGGTCAGGACTAGCCCTCATTGTGGCTAGCATAACCTCAGTGGCCGTTATCGCCTTTCCTCCGGCTCCTCACCACCTCATAAAAGGTACGGTGCGCGACTCGATGGGGTACAAAATCGAGGTGGATGGGACTATTTTACTTAAAACCGTTTCAGGCGTGGTGATCGAAGCGCCTCTCACGCCGTCTCTGTTTCTCGATGCCAGTTACCGCATGGAAGTACCGATGGACGCTGGAGTGACTCCTGATAGCTATAAGCCTAGCGCCCTCAACCCGCTGGTTCCGTTTACTATGGAGGTGAAAATCGGCTCGCAAAGCTACTTTCCCTTTGAAATGTCGGGCGACCTAGGATCGCTTGGTATCGCGGGTGGTACGACTGTTATCGACCTGACGCTTGGCGTCGATAGCGATGGTGATGGAATCCCCGATCAATGGGAGCAATCGCTTATGTCCAAGACAACTCGATACAATAGCTTGGCGGACATCAACCCGGACGACGATCTCGACGGAGACGGCTTGAGCAACTACAGCGAGTACTTGGCTAATACGTATGCCTATGACGTTCTCGATGGGTTGGCTTTGACTATTATTTCTGTCACGGAAAGCGAATACAGGATTCGTTTTCTCGGAATTAGCGATCATAGCTACACGATCTTCGGCAGTTCTGGTATGCAGGCGCTTAATTGGACTCAGCGCTCTTTTAGACTCTCTACCGACGATGTTTCCGATTCGCTGAGGGAAAGCTACGAATCCGGAGAAGTTGAAGTGATCGAAGCGGTGATTCCACGTGTCGACGGAGAGGGCAATGCAGTCTTCTTCAAGCTATTCGTGGAATAGGAAAAATGGACCTTCGCCCTACAAAACTAACCGGTTGCATTCTCTTAGCAGCTTTCGCTGTGTTGGGACTATCCGCCCTGTTCTTGTCGACGCCAACGGTTGAATTAGTGGAACTCGCCTTTCGTGATGGAGTTTACTTTAGGGGTTCGGAAACCGAGGGATTCAGGGGAACGGCGATTGAGACGTTCGCCGATGGAACTTTGAAGTCAAAAACTCAATACAAGTCGGGTAAACCTCATGGCGTTTCCTGTGGGTACTATCCGAATGGAATCATGCAGGCACGTGAACGTTTCCGTAACGGCGTTTCGCATGGAGAGCGCTCCAAATGGTTTGAGGACGGCGTTATGGAATCGGAGGGCAACATTGTGGCCGGTAAATTTAATGGATATTTCCGCAAGTGGAATGAATCCGGGCAATTAATTATCGAAATGCAGATGCAGGACGGTCAGCCGCACGGCTTGTCGCGTTCTTGGTATGCCGATGGCCCTCTAAGATCAGAGGTCCAGATGGAGGAAGGTCAGGAAGTCTCTCGGCGTGAATTTGAAAATAAGGTGACGAATGAAACGTAGATTGGGCTTCATTGTTTGTTTGCTTCTGCTCCTCCCGTTGGGAGCTCAAGAGGTCCGAGAGGAAGGTATGTTCGTGAGTGCGTCGGGTTATTCCGAAACGGGCCGCTTTGTACATATCGATGAACTAGCGCCTAATAGCGGAGGCGTTGTCAGCAGCTCGGATGGAGTTATCAGTATTTCGTTGAATGAGGTTTTTGCGATTCTCGGCGAAGGGCAACTCCTCGAGCCGATAAATATCGATGAGGTTCAGGTAAGCTTGAACCGGCTGCCTTCGGGCGAACTTTACATCGAGCTCGATCAAGATGATTGGGAACTCATTTTTTCGGATACAATTGGTGGGGACGAATGGAGTGCCGTCAGTGCGAATACAGTTTTTCAGCAAGACGGAAAAGGTTGGCGAATCGCAAAAAATAAGATCCCTAATCCGCTGTTCCTCCGAGCTCGCTTAAAGTAGAGAGCGGGCCAATTTTTATTCTTTTAAATTCTTTTGACTTTGCTTATCTAGCGATTGCGGTTGTTTCTTTGGGGATCGCGATTGTCGCCTCCTCCGCGATTACCGCCTCGTTCGCGGCTGTCTCGGTTTTGCCCGCCGCCTCTTTTGGCTGTCTGCGTTTTGGAGGGATCGTATTCGGAGTTCATTTTGGGGAGGTCAGCGTTTATCGCGCCGAGGTAGGTGAAGAGGCGCTTGTTTAGGTCGGCAGTTTTTTCGGGGAGTTTGGCGGCGAGGTTGCGGCTTTCTTTGAGGTCGGTCGTTAGGTTGTAGAGTTCGTCGTGTCCGTCTTCGTAGTAGTGGAGGAGTTTGTAGTCGCCGCCGCTTATGGGACGGGTGGGAGTGCGGCATCCGCCGCCGTTGTCCGACATGTAGATGACGTAAGTGTTGTCGGCGATTCCCAGGGCGTCGATTTTTTTGAGGAGTAGGGCTACGCCTTCGTCGAGATTTTCAGCGAGAGCGGCCCTGCCGATCGATTTCTCGTTTCCGTTTCGAATGAATTTTTCGTATTTCTGGGCGGTCTCCGGTTTGGCGTTTTCTGGGTAGTGAAGAGCGTGATACGACATTTGGATAAAGAAAGGTTTCTTGGCTTTGGCATTTTTCTCCATAAAGGCGGAGGCTCGGCGGCCCATGCCGAAGATGTCTACGGGGTTGTCGCCTTTGTGGGGAGCGGCGTCGCCATTGCTGGTTTCGCCGTCGCTTTCGTCGTAGCCGGCGGATTGGAGACGTTCGCCGATGGTGATTTCATCGTTGGGAATACTGCGAATGCTCTGTGGGGGATATTCTTACTGTTCTCTCTGGTTTCTGTTTCCTCGGTTTTCATCGCGCTCTCGATTTCCGCGATCGCCTCCACGACGCGATTCACCTTGCAGAAGACTCTGCCTTCATCGATTTGGGACTGAAGGCGTATGAAAATTCTAGTTGTGGAAGATGATGGGAAGCCGAGGCCTTTGGAGTAGGCCTTTGGAGTAGGCCTTTGTTGAGAAGGCACGAAGGCGTGAGATCGGCAGCTACTCCCGCTGAACGCATTTGCGTCAACTTAACTATTTGGAAATTGTTTCTCGCCGCAAAAAAGCGCAAAAGGCACAAAAGTCCGAATGGAGATATGAACGTGGATTTGGGTGAATTCCCTGGGGGAGATCGTATTTTTTGCCCTCAAAAAGCGTTAGATAGATTTTGCGCTTTTTGTGCCTTTTTGCGGCAAACTTTTCTCTGCATCTCTCTTAACTTCTTGAATTGACGCGTATGCGCTGAGCAGGATTAGCGACGAAGCCTTTCGACAGGCGCAGTTGTCTGGGACAACAGTCTTCGCCCACAAGGGGCTACGCCTATACGCGTCAACCTAACTTGAAATCGTCTGAAAACCACGCGAGTCTCTCGCGTAGCTATGCAGCAAGGAGGTGTGGAATCTCACTTAAAAAATGGCGGACGCAACCGAATTGCTTCGATTGCGCCCACACTTGATTGGCTGATCACCAAAATTGATTGTCGACTGGCGATAATGGTAGAAGCGCCGGTCCTGAATTTGAATGTTCGGGATAAAAATAATAAAAATCGCGTGCTGTAAATGACAATACGAAGGGAGGATTAAGAAAGTTTCATTTTTTTTAATTTTCGTTAATCTTTAGACTTCCGGTAACGATCCCCGACAGAATTGCGTCCGTTTTGGAGAAAGACGCTTTTTTATCGATTGATCGCAAGAATCGGGTGGGAATCCTACCGTTTAGTAGTCTTCGCGTGCGATCAATTGTCCAGTTCGATGCTATCTCCAATTCCTCTCGGCAGGATCCTGGCTGCGCCGGGAGTGGTCAATGGGTCATCACGTAGAAGACGATATTAATGCCCATTGGGTAGGACCATTTTTCCGAGTAATTGTGGAAGTATTCCTCGTCCTCGCCTTCGCGTTCCCAACCGTCGCCGAGGTCGTTGTTGTGGCACAATAAGACGGCGAGGCGGCCGTTGTTGTCGAATAGACCTTTGAAATCCGGACCATCATCGCTTCCGGGGCCGTGGTCCTCGAAGGTTTCTCCTGTTCGCCAGTGGCGAATGCCCGGCACCTGCGGTTTTTCTTTGAGCTTATACACGACGTTAAAGATGGGATGGCTGAGCGGCAATGAACGCGGATTCCAATTGGGAACTGCCTGTGCCAATTGCTCAGACACAACATCCAATTCTTGGTCGCCCCAGAAATCATCGATCATCAAAAAGCCGCCGTTGTGCAGATAGTGACGCAAAGCCGTTATTTCATCCGGGTGCAAATGCAGTCCGCCAACACCATTCATGTAGATAAATGGATATTCGTACAAATCTGGATCGGTGAGTCGAAGCACTTTGCCGTTGGGCTCGACTTTGACCGACGTTAGCTGCTGCAAGCGATAAGAGAAATTCAAGTCGCTGTCGGGGTAGTCATTTTGCCAACGATTCCCGCCGCCCCTGCGGCGGTTTCCACCGATGGAATCAAACTGGATCCGCGCGAATGTGAAGACGTCGTCTTTAAACTCTTCGTCATTCTCCCACGATGGGAATTCGCTCCGGTCCGGCGGTGAGCGTTCTCCACCGCGGCCCCGCTGCGACTGAGCAAGACCAACAGCCGAAAGCATCAGAATTCCGGTCACAGTCGCAGTGATCACAGTTCGCGTTCCAATCACACTCACGTTATCCGTCTTTCTTGCACGTTAAGGACCTGAGGATCAATCTGACTTTTCGAAATTTCTTAGGGTGAGATAGCAAGCGTTCCGTCTTATCGTTTACCCACGTTCCAGCGGGCTTTCCAACCTGGTCGTTCGATGACGGCTCGAAAGAGGATGGTGTTGTCGAGTTTGAGGTCGTCTGTCCAGATGAACTTCGCTCCAGAGAAGTCCTTTTGGTAAAAAGGATCTTTGGGGCCGACGGCTTCTTCCGTGTGTTCAGTGGCGTTGGCCCAGCTAGAATCGTCGAAGTCGGTGGAGTACCAGTTTTTTGGAATGTCGTAGTATTCGACTTTTGGATTCGACATGTCGCCGCCGATAGGTCCGTGAAAAAAGTTTTTGGCTTTCCAAGTGGAGTCACTGACCACGTCGTCGCCGATCTTCATGATAAATCCGCCGTCGCCGATATTGAAGTCATTGTATTCTAGAGCGGTTTTGGCGTCGGCGTTGTCCTTGGCCATTACGGCAATAGTCATCGGATATTCGGGAAGAATGTCTACGGATATGACGTTGTGCGGCATGAAGTCGATGGAGTCGACTGCGGTGAGTTTGCCGTTGATGTAGAGCTTGAACCAATTGTCGGCGTAAATATTGGCCGTTACCGTGTCGGTGATTCGCGGTTTGACGATGCCGGGAGGACCACCACGTCCGCCGCCGCGACGTTCTCGGTTTTGGGCGAATACAGCGATTCCTAGAATTAGGACAACGAGAAGGGCGATGGCTTTGGATGTTTTCATAGAGGTATTTGTTGAGGTGTTCTATGAGTGAACGTTAAGGTAGCGGGTTGAGTTACCAATGGTGCCTATTGGTTTCGGATGGTTTTCGTATCTGAGACTGGGGGCATGTAGGAGAGGGTTTATCCCGCGATTTAGAAGAGCAAAGTATAATGACGTCAGAGGTATCGCGGGTAAACCCACTCCTACAGTGAGATAAGCGTTATAATGCAGGTGAGTCTACGAAACGCTTTGAGGTTTGGCTGCTGGATCTTTCCACCAACCGGTTGCACGAACG
>JBNMOQ010000060.1:0-20654 GCA_051275055.1 Candidatus Pelagisphaera sp. | reverse complement strand
CCTCTTCGAGTCGAAGGATGAAACGAGGGGAAGCAAGGACAGCCGTCATGGCCCGGGAAACGCCTGCTTCGAATGTGTTCCCGGGTTGGGAATAGACGCTGCGGGCCACCGCGACGAGGCGTTTCACCGTATTTGCGTCAACGGGCCGACGGAAAGCGCGTGAGGCGAAATCCTCCAATAGCCGACCGGCATAAGCGTCGCGAGCGGTACGCCCTCGAGGCGCCGGCCCTTCGGGAAAAAACCGATCGTAATTGGGCGAAGTTACCCAGTCTTTCGGACGGGTCGGTCCCTGGACTTCGACCGAAACGATGCGGAAAGTGAAGCTCGCGTCCCCGTCCTTCGTATCGGGCACGGGTTGCATTTCGAAAGTAAGCCGACGGTTACCGGCATCCCATTGTTCTAAAAATTCGATTGGGAAAGTCCGGTTGTCTTCCCAGCTATATTCCTGCCGCCAAACTTCGCGATCATCTACGTTAAAGATGACGATCGATCGGGCCGCGTTGAAATCAAAGCCGCCACGGACGTTGACTATTAAATTCAGTTTATACTCGCCAGCCTTAGGCGCATCGAAAATCGCGCTCACCTCGGCTGGATCATAAAAAGAGAGGCGTTCGCCGGTACCGCGCCCTCGTTCGTCGATAGAAATATCCGCAAGACCGTTTGCCGGCGGAAGGAATTCGTTTCCTTCAAATTCGTGGGTAGACACTGTCAGAGGCGCGGAGGGTACGGTTTCCTCAATGATGCTAGTGGCAGCCTGAACGTATTTTTCCATCAATAGCGGAGAGATCGAAAGCACTTCGCCAATGTTGTCGAATCCGTGTCCCGAATCATCAGCAGGGAATTCGATTTCGCTGTTAAAGTCACTGCCGAGCAGGTCCCGTACGGTATTGCGGTACTCGACGCGGTTGAGTCGGCGCACAGTCACGCGTCCCGGGTCCGGATGGCGGGCATCGATTCCGAATGCTTGTTGTTTAATCCAGTGTTCGAGGCGTGCCTGATCATCGGATTCCAGCTGATCTTCGTCCGCTGGGGGCATGAAACCGGCGCGGGTGTTCTTGAGCACGCGCAACCACAGATCGGTTTTCGCTACTGCATCCTCGTCGGTCTCAAATTCGTCGAAAATGACCCCGCCCTTTTTTTTGCCTTCGCCGTGACATTTGAAACAGTAGTCCATGAGGATCCACTCTATGTCCTCTTTGAACGGCACCTCGTCCTGCACTGCTATAGGGGTGTAAGCCGCAGCTTCTATGGCAGTTATCAGAAAGAGACAAGCAGCTTTGGGGCAGTAATTAATAGTGGTTTCATGGGGAAGTGAGATTAAAAAATCGAGGCGACAGAATTCTGACAGTCAAAGTATGTTGATCTTGCTTTGGCCGATTCGCTCGGATTTACGAAACACTTCTCTTAACCCCTATCCCACCGTATTATGCGTCGCCGTTTTTCCTACCCCCCATTTTCGCTACGAAGCTTAGCTATGGTTGGCTTTTTCGCCAGCGCTTTCAACCTAGTGGCACAGCCGGACCTGATTCCGCTTTGGGATGCTGGAGCTCCAGGATTCGAAGATCGAAAGGATGAGGCGGAAGTTGGCGAACCTAGCATGAAAGATGGGCGGCTGACTTATCCCTCTACCTCCAATATTCACAATCCGTCCCTGCTTGTATATTTGCCTGAGCCCGACCAGGCGACCGGCGCAGCGGTTATAATTGCTCCAGGCGGAGGGCATAGATTCCTGACAATGGGCAAGGAAGGGGCCTATGTGGCGGAATGGTTGCAGTCCAAGGGCATCGCGGCATTCGTTCTCAAATATCGCCTGGCTCGCACCGAAGGGTCTCCGTACAATAGTGATCATTGCATCGAGGATGGCCGTCGCGCTGTGCGCCTTGCGAGAAGCCGTTCGAAAGAATGGAATATCGACTCTGAACGCATTGGTTTTATGGGCTTCTCGGCAGGTGGACGACCTGTGTTGGGCACGGCTCTTCACCCAGAGGTCGGAGATCCGGGAACGCCAGATGCGATCAGCTCGGCCTCGGCCCGCCCCGATTTCATAATATTGATATATGCGGAGGTGCCGCGCGAATACTCGCTACCTGCTAATTTCCCTCCAACGTTCATGACAGTTACATGGGACGACAATCCCAAGGTGACTCCCATGACGCAGCTTTTTCTCAAGCTCAAGGAGGCAGACGTCCAATCAGAATTGCACGTTTACTCAAGAGGAGGCCATGGCTACGGAAACGTAGATCGGCAGATCCCCGTTTCGCAGTGGCCCGCTCGGCTCTACGACTGGATAGCGGATTCTGACCTGCTCAAATAGGCGGCCTATAGAAAAAGCGCCTTCTTCGAGGGCGCTTCATTCTAAGATCAAAACTTCTGTAAAGGCTGCTTGCGATGCATCCGCTTTATTGAGGAAACGCTTCGCCGCCGAGCTCTGTCCAGACTCTCTCGACTTGCCCCGGGAGCCCGCCGCCGACATACCGCGCGACGTTTTCGATAGCTCGCAATTCTTCTCGGATTGCCGGGATTGCCTCGCTCGCTTCAGCTGGCGTTTTCCCCGAGTCACGCTCGGCCATGACTCTCTTCTGCAGCTCGATTAGAAATTCCTGCTGATCGGCAATGATCTCTGGGCCTCCCATCGGACCATGGCCGGGACAGACGATTTTCGCCCCAAGTTGCTTCACGACCTCTAGCGTTTGGATCCATTCGCCAATATTGGCATCGCCCATGTAGTTGTAAGCGCCATTCACGCTGCCATCTCCGGTGAATAGAATCTTTTCCTCAGGCAGCCAAGCATAGCCATCGCCCTTTGTATGGCCGGCGCCATAGTAGTGGAGCTCCACGCGTCGCTCTCCATCATCGAAGAATAGGTCTTCATCAAAAAGCACCGACGGCGCCTTAAGTAAGGTCTCGCGCATATCGGGCCGGAATAGCGCCCGCGAGTCCCAATTGGCGGGTTCTGATTCTTCCATTTGCTCAACGACGCCGGACTGCGCCACGAGCAGAGCTCCAGCATCTGACCAGAGGCGATTGCCATAAGCATGATCCGGATGATGGTGGGTATCGAATACAACGCGAACTGGTTTTTCAGAGCTGTCTGCAACCTTCGGCATGACGACTTTCGCTCCGCTCGGATAATTCGCATCGATCACTAGTATGTAGTCTTCAAATACGATCCAACCATTATTGCTGTGGCCTTTGCTGTTGTCGCCTAGGTGAAAGAAGACACCGGGAGCTACTTCGTGCACGGTGTTCCCTTCGGACTGGGCAGGAAGCAGGGCAGAGAAAACGGCAACGAGACTTGAAAGGGCGATTTTCGGAAGATTCATAAGCGTGGGTATACCTGAGGTATGATGAGGTTTACCTGGACGCTTGCGATAGCTTTAAGATCAATCCAGGCCTGCTGAGCAAAACGTAGATCTCGCCGCTGGGGCTGACTCCTACATCTCTAACTCTGCCATGACTCTTGAGGATAATTTCTTCCTCTATTACAATTCCGTTTTCGATTTCCAATCTGGAAACTTGCTCGTAACGAAGCCCAGTCACTAGCAGGCTATTGTTCCATTTCGGGAAATGGTGACCTTTGTGAAAATCAATACCGCAGACTGCGATTGATGGAGTCCATTGATGCACCGGTTGCTCCATGTCAGGTTTCGCTGTAAATTCACTCAGTTTCTTGCCGTCATAGTTTAGCCCGTGCGTTATTTCGGGCCATCCATAATTCAGCCCCTTTTGGGGTTTGTTCAGTTCGTCGCCTCCCATTGGACCATGCTCGGTTGCCCATAACTCTCTCGTGCCCGGGTGCAAACTTAAGCCCTGTGGATTGCGGTGGCCATAGCTGAAAACTGATGGGATCGCATCCTCTGTATCCAGAAATGGGTTATCCTCCGGAATGCTGCCATCCTTGTTTATTCTGTGGATCTTTCCGTTTGGATACCTGACATCCTGGGCTTGTTCGTCGGTTCCCCTGTCGCCGATTGAAAAGAACAAGTGCCCATCGTCGTCAAAGACGAGCCTGGAGCCGTAGTGATGTCTGGTCAATTTATACTTGTCGTGTGGAGCTTCGAATAAAACTTCCTGCTTTGTCCATGCCCCGTCTTCAATCTTTCCCCTTACAACTCGGGTCATATTTGGCTTATCCTTCGCGTCGTCAGGAACATGATCCAAGACATGGCTATAACATAAGTATACCCATCCGTTTCTATCATAGTCAGGATCGATAGCCACGTCTAGCATGCCACCTTGACCATGATATAAAACCTTCGGGACATCGGCAATTGCCTCCTCTTGGATTTTATCATCGATAAGCATGAACAGCTTTCCAATCTTGTCGGTTACAAGCGCTTTATTCTCGTCAATAAATACGATACCCCATGGTTTTTCGAGTATGTCTTGAGCTACAACTTTTACTTCAATGTCGTAATCCTTCGACGTAAGCGACGTAGGCAGTGGAGGATCCGGGACTCCGGCAGTCCCCTCCTTCTCGAAGATGTAGTCGATGACGCTCTCGATTTGAGGGTCAGACATAGATTCTTGCAACCCGGGCATGCCAACGAGCGGCAATCCAAATTTAATATTTCGGAACATGAGGCGATTCTCTCTGCGACCATAGGTCCACACCTTGTCCACTAGATTCGACCCAATACCCCCTTCGAGGTCGATTCCATGACAGGTGGAGCAGTATTGTTGATATAGCTCTTCACCCGTTTGGGCGCTAGCAAGGCAGGGCAGAAAACCGGTGCATAGAGATATGCCTATAAATGATGCAGGAAGTTTCATGGTAGATGATAGCAAATTCAATGGTTCTGACTTGATTCGCGGAGTGCGGGTGTCGACAATAATATAGACAAATCGGAAGATCGAGGCAGAGGAAAATCCATATTCAATCCCTAGCTTCAGCCAAGCGCTCTGTCCAAAAGAAATGTCTCAGACAGTACGCAGCCTTCTCCCCAAATAGCTGTAGATCGAAATGCTCAACAAGCCACAGGAAATGCCATCAGAGGTCGGAAGATACTGGACGATTCTTCCCTATCTGCAATCGACAGAATGCTCGAACGACTCGCTCTGAAACTACCGCATCCTTTTTTTTGCCAGACGAATAATAAAAAGGGTTCGGAGCTCTTACTCTGCCGTTCTTTTGGCAGTCACGCTTCCTCACGGATGTATTTCCCGAACCAGGATATTTCGGTATTGTACGCTCATCTCCCGGTTGGGGTGCACTTGAATGCCGATGGGACCTTCGGGGACTATGGTGTCGGAGGTATAGGTCATGATCTCCTTCCCGTTTAGCCAGGTGGTGTAGGTGTTGCCTTTTAATTTCACTTTGATCCGATTCCAGTTTTCAATGTCGAAGACTTCCTTGGCATGATCAACTTGAATAGGATAACCTTTGCCGGGGATGTAGGGCAGGCCGGTCATGTCGCGTTTGAGACTGCCGGATTCACCAATCTGGATTTGCTCCTTGGTGTTACGCAAAAAGATTCCTGTGTCGATGAGACCTTCCCCAAACTTGAAGTCGGCTTGGAAAATAAAGTCTTTATAGGACTTCTTGGTCTGGAGTATGTCACCTTTTTTCTCTGGATCGTTCTTGGCGTGAAGGATACCGTCTTTGGCTTCCCAGCACACTTCGTTTTCAGAAGTCCAACCAGCCAGATTCTTTCCGTTGAAGAGGTTGTTGAATTTGTATTTGCCAGCGTACTCATCCCAAGCGCCATCGATATCGGCAGACTTGTGATCGCCTGTGTGGAAGAGGAAGCGGTGTTTCAGCTTAATGGTTTCGTCGCCTCGCAAGGTAATAGTGCCATCGCCTTCGCCGCCCACTTCTTTGGTGCCAAACGGATTAGCGGTCAATAGCCCATAGGTGCGTGCGTGCCAAAAAGTTGGATACCGGAAACTATTCGGATGATTCAGGAAAGCAACGCCGACTTTTCGTCCATCGATTGTCCCATTATAATCACACCAGTTGGCTTGTTTGCCCCAGCTGTCATTATTGGTGTCACCTTCCGAGTTTATGAGAAATCCGCCTTGCTTGGCATCCACTGATATCGCGTGGGGTACCCGAATGGATACACCGGCATCTTTCTGGTCGGCCAGACGAGTAATCACGTGGGGAGGGGCTTTGAGGATAATATCCACATCGATGATACGTGTGGCGTCATTGGGCGCGCGAAAGGTGTAAGTGCGCTCGTCTTTCATGATCCAGTTGCCATCGTAATCGGTATAAGCGTTGGTTACGACCATCACAGCATGATCACTTGCCACTTTCAAAGACTTGTACGCAGTGTGCCGGGTGTAACCCATGACGGAAAGAATCTCCTCAGCTTCTTCAGAACTTTTGTCTTTGGCCTTTTCGACAAGGCTGAGCCGTTCGAGCCAAGTGTTGTAGCCGTTTACTTTGTGGTGGCCGAAATTGATACCGCGGTGATGAGGGTGATCCTGACGTTCGCCTTCGATATCCTCCATCGGATAATGGCGGGTCATGTGCGCGCCGGTGGGTCCGATGATGGGATAGAAGTAGGGCTTGTTAGCCTGGTCAGTCACATACTTGGTGAAAAGCTCACCGTTGAGTTTAACGGTGACACCGCTATCGGTGGTTTCCAGTTCGAACTGCTGGGCGTGGACGCTTGAGAATGCAAGCAGCGTGAAGGAGGCTAAGAGAATTAGTTTTGAATTCATAGGTTCTACGAAGATTAGGAGTGAAAAAAACGTTTCAGATTGTTCATGCTTTACTCGGCGATAAAACCAGGGGAGGGATCATATTTGAAAACCTCGACAGAGATGCAGCCTCGATAATCATGATTGGCTGCGGCTTGAGCTAACTCAGCCAGGGATACATCGCCGAAAGTTTCGTTACAGATAGCGTATTTCATAATTGGTAGGGTGGATTGAAGGTATTCAATTTTAAACTATCCGAACTTCTCTGAAGCGATCAATGTTTCGCGGCGCTTGCCATGTATTCGATGAGATCGGCCAGACCCTGTTCGCCTAACGCTTCGAAACCGGCGGGCATGATCGATGTTTCAGAACCGGTCAAACTCGCGATTTCATCGCGTAGAATTGAATGACGCTGGCCCGCGATGTCATATATATCAATGCTGGTTTCAGTCTCAGCATCCAAGCGTCCCGATATCGCCTCACCGGATTTCGTAGCAACTGTCCAGAGCCGGTAATTCGACTCAACCGAACGATTGGGATCAAGGATGGCTGTGAGCACGTCCTCCCTTGGCCGGACCCCTATTCCACTCAAGTCGGGACCCACTTTGGCCCCTTCTCCATAGAACATATGGCAAACGATGCATGCTGCGGTGAATAACTCTTTACCTCTCCCAGCATCGCCAGCGAGCGCAGCTGCCGGCAGAAAACGTTCCAAAATCGCTTCGCTATCCGCAGTTCCCTTGCCACTACGCTCGGAAATTTCCTTGGCTCGCGATGCAATGGACTCGTCCGGATTGTTTCGCAGTCCCGGCCAACTCCGAGAGCTAATGTCTCCGGCTAGAAAGCTACCTTCATCGATGGCATCGAATACCCGACTGATCCAAGCGCCACGGGCCAGCAAGACGCCTATCGCGGCATTCTTCTGCCCAGGCGTCAAATCCGCCCATTTCTCCAAAACGATTCCGGCTGTTTCATCCATTCGACTAGAGCGAAGGGCTCTCATCAACCCGCTTGCAAGCTCGGGCGACGCTTGCAGATTAATCTGAGCGAGCACCGCCTTTATGGTTCCGGAATGGTCGGCTAGCTCGATCAATCTGCGAGCCGCGTCGGACCTGGAGGAGTCATCCGCAGCGGCGTCATTCAAGACGGTTGTCAATCGACTTATAGCCGTATTCAACTGATCCTGAAACAAGTCGAGTCGATCCCACTTGTGGGCGAGAACCAATAGCCCGTCCTGTCCCGTAGCGTTTAGCGTCTTCATCGTCGCGGCGAGACCGCGAGCGATTGCCGCATCAATTTCAGGCGTCTGCCCATCCGACCAGCCCTCGACCATTCCGGCTATCAGAGCCGCGGACGTCTTCTGGTTCGCCCGACCGGCGTTCAAAAGCGTCTCAAAAAGAGCCGCCGGAGCAGACGACGCATAGTGGCGAGCAACAATTGAAATGATACCAGCCCCACCATCGGGAAGCGCTACGTTTTCATTTAAGAGAGCCGCAAGAAAGCCGTCCGCATTTTTCGCGGCAGCGCTGGCCAACCCATCGCTTAGCCAACGATCGCCTGTATTCAAATTATCCTTCAGCGACTTGTAAACCAATGCCGCCGCTTTCGAGTCGGACGGCGATTCCGCAATTGCTAGATAAGCAGCCAAACGTGTTTGAGCATTAGGGTCCGCAAGAATATTCGCGGAAACGAAAGCCGCTATCGTCGCCTCATCGCGCGGCAGCACAGTGACCGCCGCCAGGCGAACCGCGCCGGAATCGTGGTACAGGTTTCGCTGAACCGCGATACGAACGTCCGAGCTAGACTCGATTGCCCCAAGACCTTTCAAGGTCCACAGCGCATGTTGTACTCCCACATTCAATCCAAGACTGTCCACCTCTCTGTCCGAGATGAGTTCAACGAGCCGGCGCTGAAAGTCACGGTCGCCTTGTCCACCTTCAACGATCATTCGCTGAGCATGCATTCTCCACAATTGATTGTCGCTCCTCAGAGCGGCAATCAGTCCCGCCGGATCGCTGAGGCTCAATTTGTGCGATTTGGATGGAGTGCCTCCATCGTAGGTCACCCGATAGATGCGGCCGTGCCGCTTGTCACGCAGCTCGGTTTCATAAGCGTTGCCCTTTCCGTTCTGAAAGCCGATCGGGGTCGGGTTGTGCTGAATGATGTAGTTATACCAGTCAATCACCCAGAGCGCTCCATCGGGACCGACCTCTGCCACGATCGGCGCGGCCCACTCATCGTCGCTGGCAAGAAAACTCCCCATGTTCACCGCTGTTCGATCGGCTCCCACATCGCCAAGTTTGAAGAATCCGACAAGATGACCGGTCGGCTCAGTGACGAACGAAACTTTATTCCAGTATTCCTCAGGAAACGACCGCGCCGTGTAGAGAGCATGCCCGGCGCCTGCCGTATACTGGTCATGCCAGTCGACCTGTCGCACTTTGTCCGTAATCGGATAGATTCCCTGATCATCTGCCACCGACTCCATGCGATTGGCCGACCAGCCGTTCACCGCCTCATAAAAGCGATTCGGAATCGGCATATACCAGCTCGCATTGCCGTTGGCGGTACTGCCGACGATGAGCCCGTCCTCCGTGATGCCGAGTCCCCACGTGTTGTTGTTGCTCGACTTGATAAACTCGAGTTCGGATCCATCCGGCTTGAAGCGATAAACGCCCTGGCCGAAGCGAAGGCGCTTGCCGCCCACTTCACCATCGAAACCGCTGTACCCCACTGTTCCCCAAATCCAATTGTCTGGACCATACCGTAGATTGCTGGCAGCCGCATGGGTATCGCGAGTGCCCCAGTTGTCGAAAAGCACTCGACGTTCGTCGGCAACGTCGTCGCCATCCGTGTCTTTGAGAAAAAGCGTGCGCCCGCCCTCGATCACGATCAGCCCCCCATTGCCGAAGCAAAGCGATGTCGGAACACTCAGTTTATCGGCAAACACAGTAAACCTGTCTGCTGTCCCATCTCCGTCGGTATCCTCGCAAATCTTGATCCGATCGTTTCCCTCTCCGTCCGGCTGCATGTCGTTCGGATAGTCAATCGTCTCGGCAATCCAAAGACGCCCACGCTCGTCCCAAGCCAAGGCGATCGGTTTAGTAATGTCCGGTTCCGCGGCCCATAGCTGCGAACTGAACCCTGGCTGAATCACCAAACGCTTCGACGATTCCTCCGGTGAGAGCGGCGCCTGCATCCGAGTGATGGACTGTCCTTGCGTAGACCATTTCTCGCCTGCCAAGTAGTTGGGCATGACATCGGGCGATTCGATGTAGCTGAATGGGGCAGGTTCCGACTTCGCTTTCAGAGGTCGCAGATCCGCTTCCCCTGCAAAAGTGGTAAATGCCGTCACAGCCACTACTGTGGAAATGTATATATACTTTGGTGTTCTCATAATATTATTTTAACCCAAAGAGACGCTTCATCGGCACCCTATCGAAAGACCATCCGCATTGTCTCAGAGAATTTATTCTGACGGTCAGAATAAATGCCATTCGCGAGCATACCGAGGACAGGGTTACAGTCTAATTTAAACCCATTAAGGTGTAAATCTGAAATCCCATTTCTGACGCAGTAAATCGATGAAACGCTTGAAGACATTCTAGATAATTCCTTGGTGATCGACAAAACCGCAGTCGCGGGCTTAAGTACTTTTCGCTACCGCGGATGTGGCGAGAATGCCAATATCTTTATTTTAATCGGGAAAATGAAGAAATATCGATGGTTGGCAGGGGAAAGAATCAACTGTGTGCCTTACATCGTTTTCGACAATCCTTAATTGGAATCAGATTACAAAACCGGAGTGGTCGATATCGTAAAAATGATCGCAGATGATTTTGGATTTTAACTAAAGCGGGCAGGAAAATGAAAGATCAGCCGGATCGCGATCCACAGGCAAAGTCGAGACGACTGGATTTAAAGAAATGTGAGTATAGGAACGAAATGTAATATGCGTACCCTAGGCAGAACAGGTCTCAACGTCTCGGAGATCGGATTCGGCGCCTGGGCTATCGGCGGTGAACAAGAGGGTGCCCGGCGTTCCTATGGAGCGACGAGTGACCGGCAATCCCTCGCGGCGCTCGAATCAGCATTCGAGCTTGGGTGCAATTTCATAGATACCGCTGATGCATACGGTGTCGGACACAGTGAGGGGCTAATTGGCGCGTTTCTTAAGGGGAAGCGCGACCAGGTGATCGTCGCGACGAAGTTCGGGCATTTCCCCTTTTCGAACCCGGATGAGCGAACCTTGTCAGAGGTCAATATCCGGCGCTGCCTGGAAGCGAGTTTACGGCGCCTCAAAACGGAGACCATTGACGTTTACCAGTGCCATGAATGTACATTGGAGTTGGCGAGGGAGCACGATCTCGCAGCTACAATGGAAAAGCTCAAGCGTGAGGGCAAAATCAGACACGCGGGCATTTCCGTCTATGGAAACAAGCAGATCCGGCAGGTCGCTCGCGGGGAATTCGGCGACGTTTTTGAAATTATCCAGGAAAGTTATAACGTGGGGACGCTGATCTTTCGTGACGCCCTTCATGAGGCCGCGGAAGTCGGTCTGGGTATCATAATCCGGGAACCCCTCGGGAACGGTTTGCTAACCGGCAAGTATTCCGGATCGGAGCATTGGGAAGAGAATCATGCGCGCGGCGTCCGCGCAAGAGGTCAAGCTCAGGTGCGGGTGGCCTTTGCGCTGCGTCTGAGGGAGTTCCTCCCTTGCGAGGGGCGCACACTAGTCCAGTCGATGATTCGCTTTGCCCTGCAGGACGTGCCTGCTTCCGTCGTCATCCCAGGTTGCAAAACCAGCCAACAAGCGAGCGAAAACATGGGTTCCGTCGAATCCCCGAAGCTGTTCCCGGCTCAGATCGATCAAATCCATGGCCTCTATCGATCGCTGGAGACCGAATTCGGGCCCATCCACCCGTATGCGATGGATAGTGACTTGGGGCTTGATTGAAGGCGGCGGGGCTAGAATGCTTGATATCTGACGGCTGGTGATTGCCTGTTAATTCACTTTCTGCAGACTGGTCGATGAGATAGAATCTGCTCAATATCCCAAAACTGGTTCTGTCTATATATATGACCCTGTCCGGCTTTTCGTATGGCCTTCAAGATGACCGGAGGTATCTGGACAACACATGACAAAGAGGCCCGTCTTATTGGCGTTATAGTAATGATATAGGATTCAAAGCGACCTTCCATCAATGCCTTATCGAAATCTTGCCCACATTGCCTCAGCCAATTCATTCTGACCGTCAGAATAATTGAGCGTCGCGAGCGAAAGAAAGAAATCACAATAAAGTACCTGTTTACAACCAACTAGAGAGTAATTCGGATATGAAATTATCGAAACGTTAATTCAACCGACTCATGAACACTCGTATCTGTCTCAGCACGCTATTCGCTTCATCCGTTGTCTTTACTGGAATTGCAACCACGACAGCCGCCTCAATCAAAAGCGACCAGCAATTGAATTCTACATTCGCGTCGGAAGTCATTCCCGTTTTGGAGCAGTATTGCTATGGCTGTCACGGCGAAAAAAAGCAGAAGGCCGACCTATCATTCCACAGGTTTAGGAGTCTGGGAGACGCCCGAAACGATCCGGAAACTTGGGAATTGATTCTAGATATGCTCGCGATGAACGAGATGCCGCCAGAAGACAAAGATCAACCGACTCTGGAGCAGCGCGAGCTCATCACTCATTGGATCGAGGAGAGCCTTTTCACGTTCGATTCCGAGAAACCCGATCCCGGCCGGGTAACCATCAGTCGCCTGAATCGTTCCGAATACAACAACTCAATTCGTGACCTTGTTGGCGTATCTTTCAGGCCCGCGGACGACTTTCCATTGGACGACGCCGGTTACGGTTTTGATAATATTGGCGATGTTTTGACCTTACCTTCCATGTTGATGGAGAAATACATCGCGGCGGCTCACAAGATTATGGACCAAGCCATTGTGACCGAAGCTCCCCAAAGCGCCACCAATCGATACCCTGTAAATCTGCTCGAAGTGGGATTCAATGCCTTAGGGGATCGCGGGGACGGCTGGGTCCATCTCGTCAGTCTTGAAGAAGACGACGTGGCTGTGGAACTGCCGATCCCGGCGCCAGGCGACTATAAAGTCCGTTTGATGGCCTACGCCGAAAAAGAAGGGGGCGTCCAAGGTTATGTAGAGCAATCGCGGACCACTTTGGAGGAGCATATGAAAGGGATCAGCCAAAGGCCTCCAATGATTAGCTTTAAGCTCGGCGACACGTTTATCGATGAATTCGAAGTATCCACCGATCCAGACAATCCAGGAATATACGAAGCCCGCGTTGGCGTAACCGCAGGCAACCAGCGATTCCGAGCGGTCGTTCACCGAGAGCGCGGCGGCGATGGTGAACTGGTCATGAAAAACGGACGAATAGGAAAACAGCAGCAGGGCATCGTTTTTGTCAAATGGATGGAAATCGAAGGACCGCTTCCGGGTCTGACACGCCGTTACAATGCGGACACATTAAGCGTTACCGGAAAGGGTGAATTCCTAGATGATGGAACTCGCTTACTCAGCTCTGCGGGCGAAGTGTCGAAAGCGATTCGCGTCGAGATAAACAGCGAATTCATTTTGCGTGCCTACGCCTATGCCGATCAGGCCGGAGACGAGCCAACCCGCATGGAATTTCGCATCGATGGAAAACCCATAAAGGTTTTCGACGTGATCGCTCCAGCCACACTCAAGCCATTGCCGGGTCAGCGTCTCTTTTCCGCGGCCTGGCTGGATCCAATGCCTCAAGTCTACGAATTCAAATACAATCTTAAACGCGAAAATAAAAAAATCTCCGCCGCGTTTATAAATGATTTCGAAGATCCCGAAAATGAGAACCTAAACCTGCGCGACCGTAATCTTTATATCCAAAAACTGGAGATAGTCGACTTGGAGGCGGACTGGACCCCACCACCCATGCCAGATATAATAGCCCAATACTTCGATCGGAAAAGCACATCGAGAGACGAGACGAAGGCAGCGAAAAAGATTCTCAGCGGATTTTCGTCCAACGCATGGCGGCGTCCGGTCAAGCCGGATGAGCTCAGCCGTTTGATGGAGCTTTACGAAATGGCGAAGGATTATGGAGATGGCTTCAATGCGAGAATTAAACTGGCCATGAAAGGCATCCTCGTTTCGCCCAATTTCCTGTTCAGAAAAGAAAGCCAGCCGGACCCGAATGACCCAACCGAGGTGCATTACATTGATGAATACGCCCTGGCATCAAGGCTGTCTTATTTTTTGTGGAGCTCAATTCCCGATCAGGAATTGTATAGCCTGGCTGAACGGGGACAACTCAGAAAAAACTTGGGCAAGCAGGTTAGACGTATGCTCGCTTCTCCGAAGGCCCGAGCGCTGGTAGATAATTTCGCAGGCCAATGGCTGCAAACGCGGCGTATGGTTTCGGTTCACCCCGACCGGGATTTATTCAAGGAGTTCAGCCAGTACCTGCAGGAAGACATGAGGAACGAAACTGAGCTATTTTTCGAATCGATCATGAAGGAGAATCGTAACGTGGTCGATTTCCTAAACGCGGATTACACCTTTCTCAACGAGCGATTGGCTCGACACTACGGCATATCTGGAGTCGAAGGAGAGCCCTTCAGAAAGGTGTCCTTGGAGGGGACACCACGGCGGGGTGTGTTGACCCACGGCAGTATTCTGACCCTAACCTCCAATCCCAATCGCACCTCTCCTGTGAAGCGCGGGAAATGGGTGCTCGACAATTTGCTAGGGACTCCCCCACTGCCTCCACCGCCCGATGTTCCCGAACTAAAAGAGCCCGGAGAAGAGCTGCTGGGTTCTCTGAGGGAGCAGATGAAGCAACATCGAGAGGATCCAAGCTGTGCCAGTTGTCACAAACGCATGGACCCCATCGGGTTTGGTCTTGAAAACTTCGATGCCATAGGCGCGTGGCGAGATACCGACGGCGGAGACGTCGTCGATCCTTCCGGAGAACTGGTGTCGGGCGAAACATTCAATGGAGCCGTTGAGCTTATCGACCTCTTGGCAGAAACTAAGAAGGACGAATTTCTAAAAGCGCTATCAGAAAAAATGCTGATCTACGCGCTCGGCCGAGGATTGAAATACTTCGATCGACCAGCCGTAGACGGAATCGTCGATGAACTTGAGGACGGAGACAACTCCTTCGAAAGCCTGATTATGGGGGTCGTAGAAAGCGCGCCCTTCCAGATGCGCCGCGGAGATAGCGAGCCCGAACTAGCAGGATCAACCGATTATAAAGATGAAGGAACCCTCGCCCGAAACGCTTCACAAAACGAGAACTAATAATATATGCGCCTTCTATTGGCTAAGCCAAATGCTATAACCGTATTTCCCCATTAACGAGGCTCAATTAATCAAAAGAAATCAATCGTATGAGTAAAAACTGGAATATTCCGCGTCGTTCCTTTTTAAGAGGTATTGGCGCCATGGTCGCTCTTCCTCTCATGGAAAGCATGTATCCCTCGATCCGCGCATTTGCGGGAACCGCCGGAAACACCGCCGGTGGATTACCCAAAAGAATGGCCTTTGTCTACGCCCCCAATGGTAAGAACATGGCCGACTGGACCCCCACTCTTACCGGTCCCGATTATGATTTCCCCATGATCCTTGAGCCCTTGAGGGCGTTTAAAAAGGATATGACGATCATCACCGGCCTGAAGCACGAAAAGGCCAATGCCAACGGTGATGGCGGTGGAGATCACGCAAGATCAGCCGCCACCTACTTAACCGGCTGCCAGGCCAGAAAGACCGACGGAGCGGATATCAGGGCCGGCATTTCGGTGGATCAAATAGCGGCCCGGAAAATCGGCCATCAAACCCGGCTTCCGTCGCTCGAACTGAGTTGCGACAATGGCCAGCGCGAAGGCACTTGCGAGTCAGGCTACAGTTGCGCGTATCAGTTTAACCTTTCCTGGAAATCGGAAACCATGCCGATCAATCCTGAGATCAATCCCGCTCAAGTGTTTGACCGCCTTTTCGGAACGCCAAACGCGGCTGAAACCGCCCATTTCAGAGTAAAGCGAGAGCATTATAACAAGAGCCTCTTGGATTATGTTCTCAATGACGCCAAATCGCTCAAACGCGACCTAGGCGTAACCGATTCGCGCAAGCTCGACGAATACCTGACCGCCGTCAGGGAGATCGAGCAGCGCGTCGAACGATTCAAAGCGTTTCCGGTTTCAATGCCAGTAGGAGCCATCCGGCCCGACGTGTTGGCCGACTATACTTACGAGGAGTACATTCGTCTTATGTACGACATGCAGGTTCTTGCCTTCCAGTCGGACAGCACGCGTATCTCAACCTTTATCGTAGCTCACGACGGGAGCAATCGTCCGTATCCACAAATTGGAATCAAAGACGGGCACCACGATCTTTCCCATCACAGAAACAGTGAAGAGAAGAAAGCCAAGCTCGCTCAGATCAATCGTTTTCATACCACGCAATTCGCCTATTTTCTCGAGCGTCTCAAATCGGTCCAGGAAGGTGATGGATCTCTCTTGGACAATTGCATCATCCAGTACGGCAGTTGCATAAGCAACGGCAACGATCATCTGCACAATAACCTGCCCGTGATTTTGGCCGGCGGCGGTGGCGGGGCCCTTAAAAGCGGTCGTCATGTACGCTTGAACGAAGAAACCCAAATGACCAATCTTTATCGCTCCATGCTCGAAGTAATGGATGCCCCCGTCGAGGTCATGGGCGACAGCACAGGCAAACTGGGAGCGGTTATTTAAGCAATCCCGTATCCGCCATCCAATCATGTAGACGTGCTGGCCAATGAGCGAGCGGCAAGGGCCGGTCGGCTATGCCGTATCCGTGACCCCCTCTTGAATAGACATGGAGCTCGGACTGAACTCCCGCTTCCTTTAGCTTGAGAAACAATTGGGTCATCGGCGTAACCTTGGGATCGTCGTCCCAGGTAACGATCATAAAGGTTGGAGGAAAACCGGTGGGCACCGTGTATTCCCGAGGCACTTCGCCATAGATTAATACAATGAAATCAGGCCTGGCCGAGGCGACGCTAATGGAATCGGGCAATCCAGGATCACTGACACCCGGGTAAAGACCCGAACCGAGAGCCGGACGGCCTCCTGCGGAAAAACCCATAATTCCAATACGTTGGGCGTCGACATTCCACTCCTGAGCTCGGCTTCGCACGAGTCGAATCGCCCGACGCCCGTCCTCAACGCAATGCTCCCGATTATAGGGAGAATCGTCGGCTCGTTGCAAACGGTATTTGAGAACGAATGCGGCGATTCCCCTAGCCTGAAACCACTCGGCAACTTCGACTCCTTCGCGACCCATGGTGAGAAACATGTGGCCGCCTCCGGGAGCGATGATGACCGCTGCCCCGGTCGCCTTTTCAGGCTCGGGCAAGTAGGCGAGCAAGGACGGGTTGTGAATGTTGGTGGTGACGGGAAACGTCATGAACTCCTCTTCGGTGCGAGGCTTTATCTTTTCGGGTTCATCCTTTCGATTCTCAAATCCTGGTGTGCCATTCGGCCAAAGAGGAATAGTGATCCTATCAGCCATTGAGGTGGAACTATAGAAGCCAATGCCTAGGAAAACGATGACTCGAAGTAAAACTGCTGGGATAATGAAACGAGGTAGCCTCGTATGATTAATTTTGGGACAAAGCATAAGGAATAATCAGTAACCATCCAACCAAAGTAGCCCCACAACAATTCACTCTGACCGTCAGATAAAATGTATATCGCGAGTTAGGAGATGCGCATTTAGCTTTCTCGGTCTTAAATCCCACCGAGAAGCGCACTTATTTACCCCGCTCCCCGTAACGCAATTCGATACATCAATGAAATCTAGATTCCTCATTCCTGAACTCGTCGTCCTTTCATCTCTCATATTCGTTACTTGCGCGAATGCCCAGGTCGTCAACGGCGTCGACTATGGGGCTAGGGACAATCCCGCCAATACCTATGAAATGACCCACACCGACATCCTCGGTCAGCGGTTTGATTCAGAGTACCTAACCTTGAAGGACGACGTGACCGGCGCCCAAATCATCGCCCTGACGACTTCGCGTCACAGCAATTCCAAATATTACCAGACACACCCTTCATGGACACCCGATGGCAAACACATCGTCTTCCGATCCAGTCGTGGCAAACAGGATGGTCAGAGATTCGGAGGCTTTGCCTATGCCATTTCGATGGATACCTACGATATCACCCAGGTGACAACGGACGATTGGGGAACCAACCTGCATCTTGGCTGGAAGAAGAACCTGGCTTATTTTTTCCACAAAGGTCAACTGAAGGCATTGAATCTGGGACAGCTGCTTTCAGACAGCGCCAAGAATAAAGTAGGCCCGCCGGACAGTTACCTGACCGTCCTTGGGACTTTGCCGGAAGGGATGAGGGCCTCGGACATGGGCTTAGACGCCATGGAAAATCGAGCCTTCTTTACCGGGCGCCTTGAATCAGGGTCCGCCATCTACAGTATCGACTTCAAATCCGGCGATCTGACAAAGCTGCTAGACGCGCCTTTCCGGACCGGCCATCTGCAAGCCAATCCCTATGTGACGGGAGAAATCATGTATTGCTGGGAAACAGGGGGGGACGCGCCGCAACGGATGTGGTACCTTTCCGTGGACCAGAATGGCAAAGTTAATAACCGACCCATCTATGTGGAAAAGCCAACCGAGTGGATCACCCATGAGGTCTTCATAAACGCCGACCACATCCAGTTTAACGTGATGGCCCATCTCGACCGCTTGCGCGAAAATCCAACCGGAATTTTCACTTTGAACATCCGGACAAACGAAGTCAAAAACCACGGCCAAATTGAGAAAGGCGGCTATTGGCATAACGATGGTACCGAAGATGGAAAATACATCGTAGGGGATTCCTTCGACGGAGATCTCTACCGCATCGATACTAAAACCGGAAAGCAAACGCTGCTTACAACCGGACATCGCCCCAACAGCGAGGGCCCATTCACCAGCGAGGCTCATTCACATCATAACATCAGTCCAGACGACAAATGGGTGCTCTTAAATTCCAGCATGCTTACCGACAACGATATCATGTTGGTTCCCCTGCACCCAGATAGGAAAACGGGAATGCCAAGCAAACCATAGGTCTTCATTCACGGCCTTATAATTAACCTTCAAGAGAAAGAATCATGCACAGCCTACTATCCCGTTCGCTTCTACTCGTGTTGCTTGCGATCCCCCAACATTCGTGGTCGTTTGAAAAACTCGACCGGGGAATGATCGCCATTCCCACCGAGGACAACGCGGTCTACCTTGGTTGGCGGCTTTTGCAAGGCGACCCTGCAGGGCTTGTCTTCAATCTCTACCGCTCGGCAGATGGCGAAAAAGCCGTAAAGCTCAACGACCAACCCATTCGGGAAGGTACCAATTTTGTCGATACCACGGCCAATCTCGATAAAGCGAATACGTATTGGATAAAAAGTGTCAGTCTTCCACGAGGTTTCCCTCCTCGGGAAATCGAAGAACTCGCTCGCGTAGAACTGAAGGCCCATTCAACCGCCAAGCCCTACCTCTCCCTCCCCTTGCAAGGAGACTATGGATTTCAACGCGTAGGCATCGCCGATCTGAATGGCGACGGAAAATTCGACTACGTAATCAAGCAACCGGAACGAGGCCTCGATCCGGGATCTGCCCGGCCCAGTCCCGATACTTATAAAATTGAAGCTTATCTGCACGACGGCACTTTCCTTTGGAAAAAGGATCTGGGCTGGAACATGAACATGGGCATTTGGTGGACGCCGATGATCGTGTATGATTTTGATGGTGACGGTAAGGCGGAGGTTGCTTTGAAAACCGCGCCTTATGCTGACAGCTATGAAGCGTCCTTGGCCGAAAAGGATGGTCCCGCAAAGGGATTTGTCATTTCCGGCCCCGAGCAATGCTCGATTCTCGATGGCATGACCGGCAAACAAATAACCCAGGTCGATTGGGTCGAGCGAGGGGATCCAAAAGCCTGGGGAGACGATCGTGGCAACCGGGTCAACCGCAATCAAATCGGCATTGCCTCGCTGGATGGAGAACATGCCAGCCTGCTGGTATGCCGGGGCACGTATACCCGCATGGTTGTGGATGCGTACGACCTGATTGATGGAAAGCTCGTAAAACGTTGGCGCTGGGATGGAGACGAATCCAATCCACCCATCCGCGGTCAAGGCTCCCACGGGATGCACGCTGCTGACTTGGACGGCGATGGTAAACAAGAAATCATTCTCGGATCCGTAGCCTTGGACGACGACGGTACCACCTTATGGAACGTCAACATGGGCCACAATGACGTGGGCTATCTAGCAGATGTCATTCCCGCGCGTCCCGGTCTGGAAATCGCCTTAGGCTACGAAACCCGGCAAGCCAAGAACGGCATTTGCCTAGTCGACGCACGAACAGGTGAAATCATTTGGGGACACCCGTATAAAACGACTCATATCCACGACCAGGGCATGTTTGGAGACTTTGTCCCCGACAACCCGGGCATGGAATTCTACAGTGCCGAGCAGGACCGGACGGGCTACTGGCTCTACGATGCCGCCACCGGTGAATTGATCTCAGATGAAAACATAGGAGGCCTGAGTCCGCATGCGGTCTACTGGTCAGAGAAGACAACCAAAGCCTTTATCCCGGAAATCTCCTACCGGGATCGAACCGGAACCCACACGAACCAGATTCTCGAATACGGTGGCGCTCAAATCGGCTCCATTCAGGGGACCATCGTCGCCATAGCAGACGTCGTTGGCGATTGGCGTGAAGAGCTGATTGTCAGCTATAAGGGCGAATTGCGCATCTATACCACAACGATCCCAACAACCAGACGTCGTGTCTGCCTGATGGAAGATCCGCTCTATCGAAATGACGCCGCCCAGCAATCCATGGGCTATTTCTATCCGCCGCAACTCAGTTATCATTTTCGTTAGGCCAGCATAGTTAATTTGAAAACCATGATCCGACGCCACCTTATCTGCGG
>JBNMOQ010000059.1:0-20905 GCA_051275055.1 Candidatus Pelagisphaera sp. | reverse complement strand
CGAAAGCGGACTGATTCACCTTCTCAGGAGCATCTTCAAGCTCCGCGTTGCCTTCGACAATCTCGGCATCGATCGGCATGTACAAATCCGACGCGGCCTTCACCGATTCGACTACGCCAAAAGACGTGCCCGTATCGAAACGATCACCCGCTTCTGGCAGCTCGACGAAAGTGATGTCGCCGAGACTCTGCTGGGCGTATTCGGTGATTCCTATGATGGCCTCGCCGTTATCCAGCAATTTCAGCCATTCGTGGTCTTTAGTGTATTTGAGGTCTTGGGGGATATTCATAAAAAACAGATCCTTGGTTCATTAAGGATTCAATTCGATAAAGGGCGGTTTCATCTGAAACAATCGCATGCTCTTTCCGCGCATGTCCACCGATAATTCAGCCTTCAAACTAGCTGCGTCAACCAAAGCCGAACCGATCGCCTCATTCAGTACAGGTGAAAACGTGCCGGAGACGACCTTCCCTACTACTTCACCATTCGCTAGCACTTCGGCGCCGCTCCGTATGATGCGGCGACTGCCGGTTTTGAAAAAGACAATTTTCCTCTTTGGCCCTACGGCCTTTTCCTCAAGCAAGGCTGCTTTCCCTATGAAATCTGACTGCTTCTTTAACTTCACGGTCCACATCAGATTCGCCTGGACGGGAGAAATATCTTCCTCGATCTCGTGACCGTACAAAGAATACCCAGCTTCGAGTCGCAAGCTGTCTCGCGCCCCCAGTCCAGCCAAGACCAAGCCTAACGGTTCGCCCGCTTCAGTAATCGCCTTCGCCAACTCAGTCGCATCTCCAGGAGCGACAAAAAGCTCCACGCCCTGCTCTCCCGTATAGCCGGTTCGACTAATGATGCAGCGCTTTCCCGCCACGTCACCTTCTGCAAACCAATAGTAATTCAACGAAGCCAAATCCACGTTCGTCAATCCACCCAATATCTCCAAGGCCTTCGGTCCCTGCAGCGCCAGCAACGCAAAATCATCCGACACGTCTACCAGCTTCGCATCGAATCCGCCCAATTTCGATTCAAGCCAAGCCACGTCTTTTGCAGTATTCGACGCATTGAGACAAAGCAGGTAATCGTCATCAGCCTTTTTATAGACGAGCAAATCATCTACGACTCCGCCATGCTCGTAGCACATTAGACTGTAGAGCACTCTCCCGCACTCCATCGACGAGATATCGTTTGTCAGAACATAATCCAAAAATACAGTCGCGCCCGGACCGGAAACCGAGGCTTCGCCCATATGGCTTACGTCGAATAACCCCGCCGCGCTTCGGGTTGAGCGATGCTCCTCTACAATGCTCGCGAATTGAACCGGCATATCCCAGCCGGCAAAATCAACCATCCGCCCGCCACGGGTCGCATTGAAGGCATGAAGCGGAGTCCGTCTCAATTCTGACATGCCGCAAAACCTAGGCTCGCGCCGAGCGACAAAGCAAGACGGAAACCTGTCATACAAAACGTTTATCCCAGGAACCGAAAATCAACGAAACCTACAGAGTTGGAGTAACAGAAAAAACCTAAGCTACTCTTAAGTATATCCGCATTTTTGACGTAGCGCTGGCGCTTGCGCCACGCCGCGTAACAAGAGAGCAATCCTCTACTGCGGTCGCCGAAAGAGACGCCCCTACAAAATTTCGACTTATTAAACAGTCTCTAAGCTTCGTTGATCACCGGATTGGTCAATTGCCCAATCTTTTCGATTTCAATCGTCACTTCGTCTCCAGACTTCAACCACAGTGGCGGCTTACGAGCCATACCGACGCCATGCGGAGTTCCAGTGATGATAACCGTTCCGGGCAGCAAAGTCGTGCTGCCACTCAAAAACTCAATGATCTCAGCCACGCTAAAAATCATATCGTCCGTGTTCCAATCCTGGACAGTCTCGCCATTCAAAATCGTCTTGATTTTCAACGCATTCGGATCGCCGATTTCGTCCGAAGTTACCAAACGCGGTCCCAAAGGAGCAAAGGTATCAAAAGTCTTGCCTCTCGTCCACTGACTGCCGCCCCACTCGATCTGCCAATCGCGAGCGCTCACATCGTTAGCGCACGTATAGCCGAGCACGTAGTCCAACGCATCTTCCTTCGATACATTCTTGCAAGACTTGCCGATAACCACCGCCAACTCGCATTCGTAATCGACCTTATGGCTCGCCAATTTCGTTGGAATCTCGATCGGATCGCCAGGATGCTGCAACGCGTTCCGTCCCTTTACGAAGAGAACCGGACGCTCCGGAGCTGGCATTCCGCTTTCCTCCGCATGGAACTTATAATTCAGTCCAATGCATAGAATGATTTCCGGATCAACCGGGGCGAGTAGCTTAGCGACATCCGCCGCTTCCTCGGTCACCGAATAATCTCCAAAGAGATCTCCCTCAATCCGAAAAACGCCGTCGCTAGTTTCGGCCGCGTAGTTAATATTTCCTGACGATTCTTGGTAACGAATAATTTTCATTTCAGCAGTCGATTAAAAACCGATAAGCATCGTTAAGGCACAGCAAGAGTCCAGCATGAAATTACGCCAACACGAGCAAACCACTAGCGTTTCCTCGCCAAGTACAAGCCATCTCCAATCGACAACAAACTCGCGTCTACGCGCTGATCGTCACGGATCTTCTCATTCAGATTCCGCAGAGCCACTGTATCTTCATCCTGATACGAATCATCCATCACCTGTCCTCCCCAAAGGGCATTATCCACGACAATCAAACCTCCTATCCGTACCAACTGAAGACACTTTTCGTAATAATTGTCATAATTCGCCTTATCCGCGTCGATGAACGCGAAATCATAAGACTCCGGCCCCTCCTCATCGAGCAAATCCCCCAAAGTATCCAACGCTGGGCCTATTTTCAAATCGATCTTCTCCGACACCCCCGACTTAACCCAATACGACCGCCCGATAGACGTCCACTCCTCGCTCGTATCGCAGGCAACCAAACGCCCGTCACTCGGTAAGGCTTCCGCTACACACCACGCGCTGTAACCCGTAAATGTGCCTATTTCTATCGTCCGCTTCGCCCCAACCAATTTCGCCAGGAGAGCCATAAATTGACCTTGGTCCGGCGAAATCTGCATCCTCCCATTTGGTAAGGCCGCCGTTTCTTCGCGAAGCTCACTCTTGAGTTCGCTCTCTCGCGTTGAAACGTTCAACAAATACTCGTAAAGCCGTAGATCACTATCGATAGACATCTTAGACATAATGGTATCAAAGCCCTCGAATCGCATTTAATCAAGATCCGCATTGCTACGCTATTTGCCTGTCTCTTCAGCAACAAGCTTTACAATCGCTTCTTTGATCAAATCCGGCCGACTCCATGGAACAAAGTGATTAAGCCCATCGATGCGTTGAACATCCATAGAAATGACCCCAGTCATTATGCGTTCGACATAATCCGCATTAGCCGGCGGAACCAGGTCATCCTCCATACCCTGTATCACGATCGTGGATGCCGTTATTCCAGGAAGCAGATCAGCGAGTTCCTCTAATTCCTTTTTATGAGGAAAAATCTCATCGTTGCTATTAACCCAAGCCCTGGATAGCCCCCATTTTACAAAGGGAACTTTAGCGACGTAATTGAACCATCTTCGCTTCTCCAAATCCGGATCCATAGACGGTGCCACCAACACGAGTCCTTTCACGAAATCCGGGTAGTCCGCAGCCATTCTCGCAATAACGGGACCGCCTAGCGAATGACCAATCAACACTGCGTTTCCATTCACTCCATTCTCTGACAGAGCTTCGAAAATCTGACGCGACTGCTCCTTCAGCGACGGTTCCGCCCGTTTCGGTAGACTCTCCCCGAATCCTGGTCGATCAACAGAAATCACCCGTCCCAATCGAATCAGGTCCTCATCCATCAGATACCGCATGAATGCACTCCAACTACCAGGCGATCCGTGAACGAACACAATCGCAGTCTCGCCATCTCCAACTGACGCAAAATGCAAACTGCCCTCGCCAAGAGGCGCGTTAACGAATTCTGGCGGATTCAATCCCTTGGCGCGAAAACGGTTCTCCGCTTCCGCACGCTCGATACTAAAGGTAGCGCAACCCGAGAAACCCGAACCGAGAATCAAGACCAGAACAACGGCAATCCCTACTCCAAGCACGCTCCAACTCAGCAGTCTTTTTCTGGATCGCTTCGGTACACTCATACTCACAAAAGCTCAACGAAGCTCGACCCGTTTCGATTTACCGCTTGGACGGTTTCTTTCCGGCCTCTTTCTCGTTGTTCCTCACGCGGCGCTCGTATCCCGGATTTCTTATTCCTAAATCCTTCATCTGAGCACGAGCGCGTTTCACATACTCAGGGTGATATTTGCCACTCGTATTAAAACCTGGATAAGGACGTGTACTGCTATAGCGCGGATAACTATCGAAAATATCGCCGTATCCGAGAACACGTGGGTCACCGCTCATTTGCAGCTCCTTATCGAGTTTCTCGCTCAAGATATCCAACACTGGCCTGTACTCCGGATTCGCGGCCAAGTTATTCAAACAGTAAGGATCCTTTTCCTTGTCGTAGAGCTCCTCAAGTGGCCGCGGACCATACGCAAGCTGCGTCAACTCCGAATCCATCGATTCCAACATGAGCAGGTGAGAAGGACTGCTATCCACATCCTTGTATTCGAATCCGGTTGGCGAGCGACCGGGAAAAACATTCCGGATGTAATTGTATTTCGCCGTGTGGAGAGCGCGAATAGGATAGCCGAGATTCTCCGGGCGAGCGTGCGTGTGGCGTTCCCGCCCCGAGAGAATAAACGTTCTCCCAGAATCGACCTGCCCCGACTTGCTCGACTTCAAAATTGACATGAGACTTTTCGAGCTCATTTCATTCGAGTCCGTTACACCAGCCGCCTCTAAAAAAGTCGGCGCCAAATCAATCAAACTCACGAAGTCATCGATCTTCCGGTTATTCGTCTCAATGCCTGCGGGCCAAGAAATAATCAGCGGCATATGCACGCCGTATTCATAGTTATTCGCCTTCGCTCTCGGGAAGGCCATGCCATTATCCGCCGTCACTACGATAAGCGTATTTTCCAGCTCCCCGGCTTCTCGCAGCGTTTCGATCATCTGCCCGAGGTGAGAATCGAACCATTCGATCTCCAAACCGTAATCCGCTACATCATCACGGGTTAAATCCGTCTCCGGCAAGAATCCGGGAACGACGACCTTATTCATGTCGATCCCGTTCTTCGCCCCCGAGCCCAATTCAAAGGAACGGTGGGCTTCATGCGCTCCGAACCAAAAAACAAATGGTTTTCCATCGGGTTTCTCAGAAAGGAATTCTTTGAAATTGCCTGCGTAGTCCTTGTTCGAAATCCCCTTTGCCGGAACGTCCTTCAATGTAAGATTATTAAATTCCTCTCCGGCGGGATTTCGATCGCGCTCAGTGAGCCTCCCCGGCCCCCACGGTTTGCCAGTATAGCCCGCCTTGTATCCTTCAGCTTCAAGCAACTCCGGATACACTTCCAACTCCTTAGGGAAGTCGCTTCCATGCGTTCCCGCCTCTTGGATCTCCCAAATATACTTGCCTGTAAGCAGAGCAGCGCGAGACGGGCTACATCCAGGAGCGCTACAATAAGCATTATTAAATAGCACCCCTTCGACCGCCAAGCGATCGAATGTCGGCGTATTCACATACTCAGCGCCATAAGCGCCAATCCCCTGCCAGGAAATATCATCCCCTATCGCCAAAAGAATATTCGGTCGATCATCCGCTGAAGCAGTTAAACTCAACCCGCTCAGAATTAACACCCCTACAATTCGTTTTCCAAAAAATTCAAATGTATTCATATTCCTATAATTTCAATTCTACAATTTTCCTACTGACCACAGGGTCCCATTCGCGATCAAATCCAAATAAACCTCTTCCGCCATCGTTTCCGTAAAGTGCCCCAAAGTCGTTCCGAAGACGCGTGCCTCGCGATATTCATTCGTCCAGATCACAGGATGAGTTGCTTCAGTCTCCGGTCCATAAGTATCTCCCAGAACCTCGATCCCTTCGGCCCGATCGAAAATAATGTACACCTCCTCTTGCGGAATATCCCAAGTTTTCGGAAAATCCTTCATGATCGGGTGACTCGAATTGCGGTTACTAACCTTAACCGGATGTCTCTTCTCATGCTTCCTGCTGCTAACTCCCAGCATCGCCCGCCAAGCGGCAGTTCCTTCAGTCGTTTCGCGATAAGAGTGCGCCGAACAATGCAAGGCAACAATCCCCTTCTTCTCTCGAGTCGCCTGATCGACTACATCAAGGATCATGGCCTCGTTCTTTACGTGGCCATAGCAGATATTGAACAGGACCACATCATAATCCGCTGCCCAATTATCCTGCTTGAAAATCGACAATTCGTAATCGCGATCATCCCCTTCGTGCACCGTATCGACTTCGCAATCGAAACGCAGCTTCAAGCCCTCGGCGATCACGACCTTCTGATTTTCGTAATCATGACAGCAACCGCCAGCCAATTGCAGGATTTTCAAAGGCGCCGCTTCTTCCGGTATTTGAGAACAACCGACAAGAGCGACTAACAGAATAGGTAAACAAATCAGAGATTTCATAATGGAATCATTTAAAGGAGTACCTCATCCATAACGACAAAGCCTTTCCCAAGAATCAACTCCTAAGACTGCCTAAAGAATTGGATACCCTCAGCTCTACTTAGGCAAATAAGCCAAATGGTAGGGCAACGACGTCCCGGCGTGCCGTATAAGAAGATCAATCCACTGCGGCGCACCGGGACGTCGCTGCCCTACCTTATAGCCCTAAAGCTCAGACGCGAAAGAACCGCACCGCGGCCAAATTCACTGCGAGACCAAACAAACACAGAACACCTAGGTGCGGCAATACGTTTGATAAAGTTCCTCCGAAAGTGATCAATTGATGCAAAGCATAGAGAGTCCATCCTGTGGGCAAAGCAAACGCAACCTTTTGCAGCGATTCCGAAACGACCTCCAAAGGCCACCAGCAAACGCCCAAAGCGGCCATAGGCAAAGCAGTCAACAGGCTCAACCCCACAATTTTTTCCTCCGACTTCATGAGAAAACCAATCAACAGTCCCGCAGAGCCAGCTACCCAGGAGAACATTAAGAGCGTTAGAATAATCCCCAAGAGATTCTCGCCCACATTTACTCCAAACGCCCACTGACCTTATACTAGGAATACCGCAATTTGGACGCACGCTAGCAACATCAACCCTAGCAGCTTTACTCCTAGCAACTCTGTTTTGGAAATCGGGTTGATACTCAAGCGTCGCAATACTCCGGAACGCCTTTCGGCGGCGATGCTCGATCCTCCGAAAAAAGCGGAATGCAAATCTGTATCAAAATTCCAGCCGGCTTCCGTCGAATACGGAGCAAATCTTTAGCCAGGAGTGTTCGTAGCAATTCCATCTCTCCTAGTCTCTCAACTCCCGGCCAGTCAGCTGTAGAGACCCGTCATTCAAGCTCGGTCGCTTAAGCATCACATTGTCCAGTCGAATCGACAACTCGAGTAATTGCTTCAAACATTCCGCAGGATCGCACTCCCCAATTGTCGCCACAACGACTTGCTTCTCCGATTGTTTGTTAAGACGAAATGACTCCAAGAAATCAGGCCAGTCTTTGGGGTCAGCCTTTTCGAAATTCCCTTCCAATACAAACAACTGATCATGCCCTATTCGCTTCCGCAATTCCTCGAGCGTTCCCTCTGCCAGAACTTTACCATGATCAATAATACCGATCCGATCGCACAACGATTCCGCTTCGTCCAAATAATGCGTCGTATAAAGAACACCAACGCCTTCCTTCACTAAATCGCGAATAAACTCCAAAAGATTGATACGCGCTTGCGGATCGATACCTACCGTCGGTTCGTCCAACAATATCAATTTCGGTCGATGCATCAGAGCGCACCCCAAATTTATTCCCCGCTTCATGTCTCCAGAAGATTTAGAAACCGCAGGTCAAAGAAATCGTGGTCGTCTTGCCAGCTCCGTTCGGTCCCAGCAATCCATAGATCTCACCTTCTCTTACCTCAAAGGAAACGCCATTCACCGCAGTGATGTCGCCGAATCGCTTCAAGAGTCCATTTATTTGCAACAACTACATATCAGTTCAAAAAATGCTTTAGCGTCCTACCCGAAAAATGGAATCCTTTAAGCACAGTAAAATAAACCTTCCATACGATTTAGCGGCTTGAAATCGGGATAGGGGACACCTCATGCCAACACTATTCACGCCAAATTGAGTATTGGTTACAAATAATATTCACAGAACCTAATAAGGGTTTTATACTGGCACTAAATCGACAAATCGGTTTACTTAAACCACCGAGACGAACTCGGCTAACTAAAGAAAATTTATGGAAATAGATCAAATTATCATTTTTCTGCTTATTGGTGGTGTTGCAGGCTGGCTGGCTGGTCTTATTCTAAAAGGTGGAGGATTCGGAATCCTTGGAAATATCGTTGTTGGCGTCCTAGGCGCAGTGCTTGGCGGGTGGCTCTTTGGCATCCTTGGAATTTCCGTTGGAGGCGAGACCATTGGTCCGATAATAACCGCCACAGTCGGGGCGATCGTTCTACTCTTTCTAATCGGGTTAGTCAAAAAGTCCTGATCACCGAGTAACGCATCGCCCGAGGCGAGCGGAGATTTTCTTGAGGTAGGAAGTACCGGCCTGGCCCTCTTATCGGCACAATAATCCGGTTCGCAATACCCACCGACAAAAAAAGAGACAGCCTTTCGGCTGTCTCTTTTTTGGTATTCGAAAAGTCAATGCCTTCTTATTGAACCTCGATCGGTATAACTACCCTGTATTCTCCCCAACTGAGGTTCATGTTTGCTTTCGATTCCGACAGCGAATCGAAATCGATCGTGAACCACTCTGTAAAATCACCGTCTGTCACCGGCACATTAGTACGAGCCACATCTTGAGTTTCGTCGTATTGCGTTCCCCAAGACATCTTCGAATTGATTATAACCGTCATCTCGTATTCGCCAGAAATCGTGTAGATAGAATAAGTGCCAGCGCTAATAGCCTTATCTCCCACTTTCACGTCGCTTGAAAACGTAATCGCGGTCGACTCGTTCGCTCCAGTTCTCCAGACTTTTCCGGTGGGAACCATCGTCTCTATTCCGCGCCCCTTAAGACCAGGACGGCCGTAAGTCACGGAAACGACGGTCGTGCCGATCGTTTGGCTAATCGTTGCATTCGGACTAGGGCGGGCCTTCCCCCCCCCGCGATTCTGGGCTACAGCCAACGAGCTCGCGGCGAATAATGCAATTAAGGATACTATTCCAATTTGTAAGATAGATTTCATGTAAGGTATAATTTGGGGTTAACTCAACTGCAACGGTTTGCCTAAGACTCAAAGCAAAGTCAAAATTTAATGCAGCGTCACCAAAAAACGCTAATCGGAAACTTCGACGATCTGCTGCCATTCCTGATCCGCTTGATTGATCAGTGCAGCCTCCTTGGATTTGTTTAGCTTCTTATTCCATTTCTTGAGCGTGTCGCCCCAGAAGCCATTGTAGAATAGATAAAGTTTTCCCTCGACGATTTTGTAGGTCATCGGATCGACTTCAACCTTATCCCCATCCAGCATCGCATAGGCGCACCAACCTCCATAAGCCGGAAGAAATTTCTCCGGATACGCCTTAAACGCCTCCAAATTCGCTTTCGAATCAAAATGATAACGTTCCCCTGCTCCTTTTTCGAAACTCCACTTCTCGTCCCCCTTTACAGGTTTATCTCCAAAATAGCTTACAGGATCGTATCCAGATAAACCAACCGCGTCAGAGAGATTCAAATGCTTGGCCTCATCCACGGCGTCCGCTGAAGTAAACCCAACCAAAAGCATTAGTAATAAAAAACGCATATCTCGAAGACGAACGAAACCGTGAACTTATTCCAAGAGTTTCATCACCCGACGGCGCTTGCCGCAAACCACCTACTCCGATCACGCCGTGACCTCTAAGAGACTGCTAAATAGGTCAACGTTTGCCTACTGCCTAATTGTAGGATGCGGGTTCATCCCGCGATAGTGCGTGTGTATGCCATAAAAATTAAAATCGCTGGATAAACCCGCCTTCTACACTGACTTATCAAGCAGACTCTACGCCCGCGTTCCGAAACGGTAAATTGTCATCGAACGATAAGTCTCTCCTGGATTGAGGCGCGTTGACGGGAAAGCAGGTTGATTCGGCGAATCTGGATAATGCTGAGTCTCCAAGCAAAACCCACTGCGACGACCATAGACTGTTTCACCCTTACCGGCGATGCTTCCATCCAAGAAATTTCCGCTGTAGAATTGAACACCCGGTTCGGTGGTAAGCATCTCTAGTGTTCTCCCAGAAGCCGACTCATAGACCGAAGCTCCAAACTCCAGCCCTCCCGCCGTTTTCTTATTCAAAACGAAATTGTGATCGTAGCCCCCTCCGCGTTTCAACTGAACGTCCTCAGCGGCGATTTCCTTCCCAATCGCTCTGCTCGATCGAAAATCGAAGGGCGATCCAGCAACCGGTATAATCTCTCCCGTTGGAATCAAGCCTCCATTGACGGGAGTCATTGCATCCGCGTTCAACTCCAACTCGTGATCAAGAATCAATCCAGAGTCGTGACCCGCCAGATTGAAATAGCTATGCTGAGTCAAATTTACGACCGTCGGTTTATCGGTGGTCGCTTCGTATTCGATAATCCACTCGTTCTCGTTCGTAAGCTTATAAGTCACTCGAACATCCAAATTCCCAGGATAGCCCTCCTCACCGCCTTGACTCCGATAATTAAGAATCAGCCCCGAAAACCCATCTCCCGAAATAGTCTCCGCCTTCCACGCCGCAAGATCGAATCCCGAGTCGCCTCCGTGCAAATGATTCACTCCATTATTCGTAGCCAAGTGATATACGTTTCCATCTAGAGAAAAAGTCCCATTCGCTATCCGATTTCCGTAACGCCCTATCAACGCCCCCAAATACGCACCGCCCGCCTTGTACGCTTCCACTGAATCGTGACCCAAAACGACATCCGCAAATCGCCCAAAACGATCTGGGACATGCAACTCCATCACGGCGCCTCCAATTTCGGAAACCCGCATTCTTAGTCCATTCGTATTCTCTAAGGTGTAGTCATTCATAAAGAGTCCGCCCAACTACATGAAGGAAAATCCCGTCGCGAAAAGAGCAAAAATCGATCGAAACGCTTTTTCTCTTTCTATTTTTCCCTAGCGATCTATCTCTAACTCGAATTTCAAACCCCGATAAAGGCACGATGAAACCTATGAAAAAGAAGACAAACGTCCTTCTCATCCTCTCAGACGAGCATCAAAAATACGTAGCAGGCTGCTACGGCAACGCCCAAAACGTCACACCGAATCTCGATGCTCTCGCCGCTCGCGGCACTCGTTTCTCGCGAGCATACACCACCTGCCCGATTTGCGTCCCCGCCCGCGCTTCGCTCGCAACTGGCAAATACGTGCACGAAATTGGCAATTGGGACAACGCATTCCCCTACGACGGAAGCGAGCGTACTTGGCACCACGAAATCAGAGACGCTGGACTCACCGTCGATCTCATCGGCAAACTCCATTTTCGAAGCGAAGACGATGACAACGGCTTCTCCCAGGAGCACCAACCCCTCCATGTCGTCAACGGAATTGGCGATCCCTTTGGCTGCCTACGCCAGGATCCACCCGTCCGTTTCCGTCGGAAAGGAATTAACTCCGCCGGCGAAGGCGACACGACCTATCAGCAATACGACGTTCGCAACGCCGATCGAGCGATCGATTGGCTCGACGAACACAAAGAAGACGAACAACCCTGGACCCTTTTTCTATCACTCGTCTGCCCTCACCCGCCCTATAAGGTAAAACAGGAATACTTGGACTTGTTCGACCCAGATGAGCTTCCCCGTCCTCCACAGTGGAAAAAAGAAGACTGGCCCACGCATCCGCATTACGAATACATGCGTAAATATTTCGATGCGACCGAACAGCACACCGAAGATCAAATAAAAAACCTCATCCATGCCTACTACGGTCTCACCCGTTTCCTAGATGATCAGATCGGTCGCGTATTCCAACAACTCGAAGCTCTCGGACTCGACGAAAATACAACCATTCTCTACTCGTCCGATCACGGAGAATGCCTCTCCGCTCGAGGACTTTTTGGGAAATTCACCCATTACGAGGAATCCGGGGGCGTACCTATGATTCTCGCCGGCCCCGACGTACCGAAGGGCACCGTGTGCAACACGCCAGTATCTCTTCTCGACGCGCACGCTACAATCTACGATAGCCTAGGACTCGACCTTCCCATCCACCGAAACGCCCGATCCCTGATCGATCTCGCAAACCAACCTGAAGTTCAGCGCTCCGTATTCGGCGAGTATCACGCTCTGAATAGCGAAAACGGCTCGTTCCTTTTAACAGATAACCGCTTCAAGCTAATCTATCACGCTCACCAAGCGCCGCAGCTATTCGATCTTTCAAACGATCCAGGCGAAATAAACGACCTGTCTGCAAACACCGAATACAAGGAAACGCTCGATACAATGATCGCTCGTCTTCGCGAAATCTGCGACCCGGAAGCAGTCGACGCCAAAGCTAAAGTTGACCAAAAAGCGCTCATCGATCGCTTCGGAGGCGAAGCTCAAGTTCGAGAGCGTGGCTTCTTCGAAAACTCCCCCGTCCCAGGCGAAGCTCCGAAATTTAAAAGCTAAATAAAGCATCCCCGGGGCAAGCCCCGAGGTATTCAAAAGGTAGCGACCGATCTCCGAGCGGTTATTATTATTTAGGCAGTTGAACAATTACATCGTTCAATGGCCGCTCGGAGATCGGCCGCTACCAAAATTAGCAACGAAGCAAGCTTCGAGGTATTTACCCGGATGGAATAAATCGTAGGGTCGGCGCTTGCGCCGCACCGCGTAGTCAGTTCGAAACCCAACCTACGATCGACGCAAGCGCCGATCCTAACGATTCCAATCAAATCCATTAAACGCGGGCCAATTCGACAGCAGCGTCGATTTCATTTGTCCCAACTTTTTTAGGCTCTTCCGACGGCGGCGTTTTAACTACCGTTTCCGGTGATTTCATTCCAATTGGCGGTTTTCCTGAGTGGTCGCCTTCCCCCTTTTCTTCTGTGGAAAACTGCTCCTGGGCACGAACTAATCGAGCCAAAATCTTTTCCAACTTCGGGTTCAGTTTCCCTGTCGTTTCGTTGTCATTCATATTTCCTTTTACTCGATCCGCACGTTGGTAGTAATCGAAACCGTTCTCCAAACCCTGCCTAAACGCAGTATTCGAAAACTCGGTCTCGATCGCCTTTTGAGTTACAGCATGAGCAACGGAACATCCGATTGCCAATGCCATCATCCAACGAACGATGAATCCAATACGTATCAACCCACTGGGAAATAAAACAGTATGTGGTCGATTACGATTCATATATGAACTGATAATAATGGTATAATAATGGAATATCCCCAAATACTCGCGACGCCAGAGTGCTCAAGCAATGGACATCGCCAAAGTCCGCCGATTTCATAAAGATTTCATACGTCTTTCGCGCAAACCCGAGACTAGCGCTCAAGGGCCAACCGACACCTTAGCATAATCCTACGACTCCCCTGATAGGCAGATATGCTCAACGTGCTCTTTCTCTCTGCGAAAGCCGTCCATTTTCGCCATTTTCGATATCCATTATTGCTAAAGCAGACCCTTACGCTATCCCTCGATCCATGGATTTTTCGTTCGCCACCGCTAATTCGATTCACTTCGGAGCTGGATCGGCTCGCGCGCTCTCGCGTCTTTTACCTCGCGGCACCAATCGAGTATTCGTCGCAACCGGTTCATCCCCGCAGCGGCATCAGGCAACCCTCGAGCTTCTCGAAAAAAACGGGATCAATCTCGAAGTCTACCCAATCAGCAATGAACCCACCGTCGACTCCCTCGCCGAAGCAATCCAAGCTGCACGAAACTTCGAACCGCAAATCATCATAGGAATCGGCGGAGGCAGCGTTATCGACGCAGGCAAGGCAATCGCCGCTCTAATTCACAATACCGGCGATCTCATGGAATACCTGGAAGTTGTCGGCAAGGGCCGACCGCTAGACTATCCCTCGCTTCCGTACATGGCGGTTCCCACTACAGCCGGAACGGGTTCCGAGGTCACGCGCAATAGCGTCATCGGCGTCCCCAACGCAGGGGTTAAGGTGAGCCTGCGAAGCCCTTTTATGTTGCCTCACTGGGCAGTCGTCGACCCAGAGCTGACCTTCGACCTTCCCGCCGAAATAGCCGCATACACAGGCATCGATGCGCTCACCCAAAACCTGGAAGCCTTTCTCTCTAAAAAGGCCAATCCGCTTTCAGACGCAATTGCTCGCGAAGGAATCAAGCGAGCAGCCCATTCCTTAAAAGCAGCATGCGGCGAAACGCTCGACCGCAACGCGAAGTCCGACTTGTGCGTCGCCAGTCTCTGCGGCGGCATAGCCCTGGCAAATGCCAACCTTGGCGCCGTTCACGGCTTCGCCGGTCCCATAGGCGGAATGATCGATGCGCCGCACGGCGCCCTTTGCGGTAGCCTGCTACTACACGTCTGTCGGGCGAATTTCGATACAGCGACGCGACGCGATCCCGATGGAGTGGTTGTCCGTAAATTTGACGAAATCGCCCTCCTCCTCACAGACAACCCCGCCGCCAAAGGCACTTACGCGATCGCCTGGCTAGATGCCCTCATCAAAGACTTGCCCTTAAAAAGCCTATCCCAACTAGAATTCACCAGCGACCTCACAGCCGAAGCCGCTGACAAGGCGAGCCGAGCCAGCAGCATGAAAGGCAATCCCGTAGAGCTCTCGCAAGCCGATCTCAGAGAGATCCTGCAAGACGCCCTAACGTGAAAGTAAACCCGGTATCGAGCGCCTAAAACGCAACGATCTTACCGGTTTCTTCGACTTCGACGCGAACGCCGTCGATAAAAGCGGGAACACTTGATCGGTCGTAATCGCTTAGGGATTCGACGTAGACCTTTACAACTCCCTGCCCGCCTGCGTTCAAGCTAACCGCATGACCAACGATCCCACGCCCCTTGATAATCATTGATCCCGCCTTCTTTTGAGCGGCCTTAGCTTTTGCTATTTCACTCTGGGCTGAGCCCCTCGAAGACGAGCTTGCCGAAGTAGCACTGACGCCCTCATGCGTCCCATCTCCCACGGGACCGACCATCTTCATCCCAAAAACATTCAAAACATCATCAATCGGATTAGCGATCGCCGTCCGGCTGCTTCCGGCGAAAAGCAATCCAACAGCCCGAGGATTATCATCGACATCCTCCACCATTAAAGATCCAGAATCTCCCCCAGCGAGAAACTTACTGCGTTTGTTCTCGATCACGATTTGGCCCCTAAAGGTAGCGACTCCAACCGATTCACCAGCGCACTCATTCTCGTAACGAATGTTTATGGTCGCATTCAATCCACTTATCCGGCTGGAAGACAGACCAGTCGTGCGCCCCATCTTCTTCACCCGCATATCAATGTCAGCCTCTACCGTATTACTCGAAATCGTACCGATGTTCAGGATCGCTCCCGTGTCGTCGACATTGTCATTAATGAGAGCCAGCCCCGCATCAACGTTGGCGTCATAGTAGTAAGCCAATCCACTAGGACCATCATCGATTGGAATATCAAGCGCGTCACTTGAAGATTTATTGAAGAATGGAATGGCACCCGCCGCAAGACTTCCCACATCATTTGATCCCGAAGCATCACATCCCGTATCAATCAAAGCGGGTTGCACGACAGGATCGCCGATCGTTGCGATCCCGTTTGAACCATCAAAAATGTCAGCAACCAGCACATGGTAATTGCTCAAAATGTACGTATTGGTTATGCCGGAGACGGGAACCAGATCGGTAACCAGAGCGCCAAGCGTTCCTCCGCAGCAATAGCCATTGGCCAAATCGTACTGCCATCCACCAGAAGTCCCCATCTGAACGAGTCCTGTCTGTTTTACCTGTGGGTCAACGTAAGTGGAGCCGCTATCTCCACCACCTCCACCGCCTCCGCCTCCACTACCAGGACCCTTGCCAGCAGGAGGAGCAGCACTAACGATTGTTGCTCCCATTGCCAAGGCAAGGGAGAGAGAGAGGAAATAATTTCGATTTTTCATAGGCAAATATTTTAAACGGATTTACAATGCGGATATTGGGCCAACCTGGAGCGACCGCTTGCATCAATTAGCTAACTTACGGCATTATAGCACAATTCTTCAGGAATACCATCGGCGACAACCCCTGAGTTCGATAGGGTAAAAGGATTAGTGTCCTATACCAATTTTTGTTCGCCCTGAAGCGCCAATCCTCCATTCTCCGACAAACTATGGCTACTCAAGACACCTGCGTATCAATCCACCCCTACTTCACCGTTTCGGAAGAAAACCTAAACCAGGCTCGCGAATACTGCGAACGCTTCGTCGCGTTGACCCAAACCGAGTCAAAATGCCTGTACTACGGATTCAGCATTAGCGGAAACGAGATCCATTGCCGCGAAGGCTACCAAGGCGGAGCAGGCTTGCTGGCCCATCTCGAAAACGTCGGCGCTCTCTTAGGCGAATTTCTAGAAAAAATGGCAACGGTCACTCGACTCGAAGTCCACGGCCCAGCCGATGAATTGGAAAAAGTCAAAGAAGCCCTCGCTCCCTTTGATCCCCAGTATTTCGTCCTCGAATACGGAATTCGCAACTAATGCCCTTTCACCCGTGAGGCGCCCCAACGCGAAAAGCTCGGCTACCCTCTATCCAGCTCTTCGAAATATTTCCAAAACTTACGAATTCATGAGAATTACGCCTCTGCTTCTTGTCGCTTCAGGCATTCTGATTTGCGCATCCCTCAACGCTCGAGACACATCGATACCAGTCGAAGGCCTGCACACCGCCAACCCGAGAGTCCATGCCCTGGTCGGGGCGACTGTTGTGGTATCGCCTGACAAAATCATCGAGCACGCAACAGTGATCCTCCGTGATGGCTTGATAGAATCAGTCGGTCAATCAACCACTATTCCCGATGATGCTCGCGTCTGGGATTTCTCCGGAAAAACCATCTACCCCGGATTCATCGATGCCTACACTCATTACGGAATGCCGGGCGGGCTCAAGCCATTCAAACGCCGCGACGTTCCCGATGGAGCCCCAGCTCCGAAGCCCCAGCCGCTGCCCACTCAAACTGGAGCTTCCTACTGGAACCCCCTAATAACGCCGGAACGCGATGCCGCAAATTTCTTTAAAGCCAATCCGAAAGACGCCGCAAAATTAAGCGACATCGGATTCTCCACTGTCGCCACTTTTCCAGGACGAGGTATTTTCCGCGGCCAAGGTGCCCTGGTCAATCTCAATGGAAAAGCAATCAACCAAGCATCAGTCGACTTGAAAATCGCTCAACACATCGCCTTCGAACTCGCCAGGCGCGTCGATGACGGCAAGAGCCACTACCCGACGTCCCTCATGGGCAGTATTGCCCTGATTCGACAAGCTTTCTACGACGCCCAATGGCAAGCGAAGAAAAAGCAAGCCTACCGCGCTCACGCAGACAAACTTGAACGCCCTGTCGAAAATGCAGCCCTCGCCGAACTTCAGCCACTCATCGAGAACAAGCAATTCGCCCTCTTCCAAGCATGGGACGAACTCGACTATCGACGCATCGAGGAAATCGCAGACGAGTTCTCCATCGATTTCGCAATCCTCGGAAATGGATACGAATATCGTCGCTCCGATATATTAAAGGACACCGGAGCCACCGTAATCCTCCCGTTAGCTTTCCCCAAAACTCCGCACGTTGAGCGAGTAGACGCCTCTCTAGATCTTTCTCTGGAGCAATTGCAACATTGGGAATTCGCACCCTCAAACGCAGCCTACCTCGCAAAACAGGGCATCCCCATTTGCCTCACTAGCCACTTTCTCTCAAATCCAGAAAAGGACTTCTGGAAAGGCCTCCGAGCTACCGTAAAACGAGGATTGTCAAAAGAAGAAGCATTGGCCGCGATCACTACACGCCCCGCCGAACTCTACGGAATGGGTGCTCGTATCGGCACTCTAGAATCAGGAAAAATTGCCAATTTAGTCGTAGCTACCGGCGACCTGTTCGAAAACGACAAAGCTAAAATCACCGCAATGTGGATCGATGGCGATTACCTGGAGAAGAAACCCGCCCGAGCCGTTGACCTTAAAGGAACCTGGACATTCGATTGGGATCGAATCGAAGGATTCGAATCCGGAGCTATCGAAAAAGCCGGCGACAAGTGGTCTCTCAAAGTCGACGAATCCAAAATCGCTCTTTCGATAAACGAGAACGAAATACTACTCGTTCTCGACGGCGAACAACTAGGCGAAGAGAAGGACTCAGGACTCACTCGACTTCACGGGCGTATAAAAGACGACACGCTATCGGGAACGGGACAACTTGCCAACGGAACCTCCTTTGCCTGGTCAGCCAAACGAAACACCGACGAATCCTCGCCAGCCGAATCGCCTACCGAAAAAGCTTCGGATAAACCGAAAAAGGAAGAAGCTATTCCTGAGCTAGCCTTCACGCGATACCCAGCAGGCGCCTTTGGCGTTTCAGCACAGGAAAATCCGGATACGATTCTCATCAAAAACGCCACTGTTTGGACTTCAGCCGATGACGGCGTTTTGGAAACGACGGACCTACTTGTAAAGCGAGGCAAAATCTCGAAAATTGGCCGAAATATAAAAGCGCCCAAAGGTGCTGTTGTCATAGACGCGACCGGAAAGCACCTCACTCCTGGGCTGATCGATTGCCACTCTCACACTGCAATGAGCCGAGGTGTCAACGAAGCCGGCAGTGCGATCACAGTCGAAGTTCGCGCCAGCGACATCATAAACCCCGTTAATATCAACGTCTATCGCCAACTAGCCGGAGGATTAACAATTTCCAACCTACTTCACGGATCCGCCAACCCAATGGGTGGACAAAGCCAAGTCATCAAACACCGATGGGGCGAAAGCGCCGAAGCCTTTGTATTCAAAGGAGCGCGACCTGGAGTCAAATTCGCCCTGGGAGAAAATGTAAAGCAAAGCAACTGGGGCGACAAGTACACCACTCGCTACCCGCAAACGCGCATGGGCGTCGAGCAATTCATGAAAAGCGCCTTCCGGGCAGCCGAAGATTACGAGCGCAAATGGAGCGACTACGAAGCCGGCCGAACACTAGCCCCTCCTCGCAAAAATCTAAGACTCGAAGCAGCCTTGGAAATCCTGCGCGGAAAACGCGACGTGCATATTCACTCTTATCGCCAGGACGAAATCCTCATGTTCGCTCGCCTCGCCAAAACGCTCGACCTGAAAGTTGCCGCGTTCCAACACATTCTGGAAGGCTACAAAGTCGCCGACGCAATGGTCGAAATTAATGCCGGCGGTTCGACTTTCTCGGATTGGTGGGCCTACAAATTCGAAGTACTCGACGCTATTCCCTACAACGGTGTCATGATGCATAACGCGGGCGTACTCACGTCATTCAATTCCGATGACGCCGAACTCGCCACTCGCCTAAACACCGAAGCAGCCAAAGCCGTCAAATACGGCGGCCTCTCAGAAGAAGAAGCGCTCAAATTCGTCACCCTAAACCCTGCTATCCAACTCGGAATCGACGATCGAGTCGGTTCTCTCGAAACCGGTAAGGACGCCGATTTTGTCATTTGGAACGATCACCCGCTTTCGACTTACGCGTCAGCCGAACAAACCTGGATCGACGGCATCAAACGTTTCGATAAAACCGATCACCTGGAACTCCTTAATTCCGACAATCAAGAACGCGAATCCCTCATCCAAAAAGCGCTAGCCATTCGCCTCAAGGAATTGAAGCTCGGATCGAGCAAGAAGGAGCCTGACCCAGGACCGCCTGCAGACGAGCACGTTCACGGAATCGACGAGGACCATGACTGGGAATGGATTTACCACGACGGATCCTTTCACTACAGCTGTTCTGCATTAGAAGAGGAGGCACACTAATATGAAAACTCTAATTAGATTCACCCTACTCGTGCTTACCGTATTCGCTTTCTGGAGCCTTAATGCCCACGACAGCATCCCCGGTCCCAAGCAAAGCAATCCTATCGTCCTTAAAAACGGGAGCATCCACACCGTTTCCAATGGCATACTTCCCAACAGCGACCTGCTTTTCGAAAACGGAAAAATAATTGCGATCGGCAGCAATTTGGACCTTCCTCCCAATACCCGGGTCGTCGACTTGCAAGGCAAGCGGGTTTATCCAGGACTGATCTCGTCAAACTCGATACTAGGACTCGTCGAAATCAGTGCCGTTCGAGCCACTCGAGATTTCGCCGAAAGCGGCACGGTCAACCCCAATGCCTACTCAGCCACCGCGATCAACCCCGATAGCGAACTCATTCCTGTAACCCGAGCTAACGGCGTTCTCATTTCGCACGTCCTGCCCCAAGGTGGCTTGATCAGCGGCTCCTCTGCCATCATCTCCCTCGAAGGCTGGACCATCGAGGAAATGGCCCTGGAACGCCAAGCAGGCATCCACATCCGATGGCCTCGGTCGCCTAGCGCTCCAGGATTCCATCCCGATAGCTCTTCGATATACAACGCAACTAAGGCGGAGGAAAAATACCAAGAGAATCTCCGTAAATTGGATACCATTATCCAAGACGCTCGATCCTTCCAAAAAGCCTATGAAAACGCCGGCGATTCTCTCGACGTGAACCTTCGCGACGAGTCGCTCCTTCCATTATTAAAAAAGGAAATCCCAGCATACATAACCGTATCCAAAGTTCGCGAAATTCGCGACGCGGTCAATTGGGCCGTGAGCGAGGATCTGAATATCGTTATCATCGCCGGAAACGATGCCTGGCGCGCAGCCGACATTTTGAAGCAGCACGACATCAGCC
>JBNMOQ010000058.1:0-20966 GCA_051275055.1 Candidatus Pelagisphaera sp. | reverse complement strand
CATCACCGCCGACGAAGCCTACCTTCGAGAATCTATCCTCGATCCCACAGCCAAGATCGTCCCCGAATACACGAAAGGCGAATACGCCATGCCCAGCTACGCAGGCGTGCTGACGGATTCGCAAGTGGAGTCGTTGGTTCTGTTCATCAAGTCGCTTTAGGGCGGCAGGCAAAAAAACCGAGTCCGGAGGCCTCGATCCACCTTATTAGGGCGCATGCGAATTCCCGCGTCTGTCGTCGCGTAGCTAAGCAGTGAATACGGCGTGGATCTAAGTTCGCTGAGCGTAATTCCGTAGGGCTGGCGCTTGCGCCATGCCGCGTTATTTGGGTCTTCCATCGCGGCGCGGCGCAAGCGCGGACCCTACAAGCACGCAACCTACACCTTTAAATTCCAGCCCTTGCGGTACTTGCGCTTGATCATGCTGTTCAAATCAGGACGTCCAGCGATTTCCATTTTCTTGGAATCCCACTCAAGTTTCGCATCTGGGTTTTTCTGAGCAATCACGCCTAACAAGATTGTTTCGGTAAACGGACCAGCGTGCGCGAAATTCGATTCGGCTTGATCGATTTTACCAGTGATCGCGTCATACCATTCCTTATACGGATCCTGATCCTTCGCCCGAGCAATCGTCTTCTCTGGCCAGTCAAATCCATCGATTCCACTGTGCGAACGAACTACCCAGCGACTATGAGTCCGATTGAAAATGAGTTTGCCTTGGTCGCCAATCACGACGCTACCGAATTGCTGAAATGGCAAGCCGTCCAACGCACGAGGATCCGGATGATTATACTCTTCGCTGTGCTTAATGAGCGACCAGGTATCCCGATCGAAGTCCGCATTTGTGTAACCATCGTACCAGTGAAACTTAAAGCCGCGCTTACCAGTGTACTGATTGGCAGGAAATTCCCAAACCACCTTCGAATTGATCGGAGGCGAAATATCAGTGCCTCCCCCTTGTTCAGCCCTAACCGCCGTCGGCGCATCCGGAGAAACTGCCCAGTAAGCCATGTCCATGATGTGACAAGCCATATCGCCCAAAGCGCCGGTACCGTAGTCCCACCAACCGCGCCAAGCGAACGGCGCGATGTTCGCATTGTAGTCAACCGAAGGCGCCGGGCCAATCCACTGTTTCCAATCCAACCATTCAGGTACTTTTTCCTTCGCAGGAGGAGTCTTGAATCCTTGCGGCCAAATAGGTCGATTCGTCCAAGTGTGGGCTTCTTTAACTTCGCCTATGATACCAGCGCGAATCAACTCCACGCAACGACGCATGTGATCGTTTGCGTGAGCTTGGTTGCCCATCTGAGTTTTGACGCCCTTTTCTGCAGCAAGCCTAGCAAGCGTACGCGCTTCCCAAATCCCATGAGTCAGCGGTTTCTGACAATAAACGTGCTTCCCATGCTGCATTGCCATGGCCGATGCGTGAAAGTGATGATGATCGGGAGTCGAGACAATGACTGCATCCACTTTGTCGCCGAGCTTCTCGAACATCTCGCGGTAATCGGTGAAAAACGGCACATCCTTATATTGATTCCGAATATCGACGACTCCCTTAAGACGCTTGTTCTCCATTTCCTTGGAAGACATCTTAGTCGCATCAGCCGTATCGACGAGCCCTGCTATTTGAAAACCAGCTTCATTAGAACGAGTGATATCGGTCTTGCCCTTCCCTCCGGTACCGATTCCAACGACGGTCGGCTTGGTCAAATTCCCGCGAGCGTGACTCGGAAGAATACTGAAGCTAAATGCGCTGCTGGCAACCGCGGCGGCGGAAAGTTTCCCGAAATTGCGACGGGACATCTTAAGCGAAGATGAGGGGATATCTTTTTTCATGGTAGTAACCTGTTGAGGCCTTGAATTATCGCCTTTTTCCAAAATCTGTCAAATGGCGATTAATCAAGCTCGACGGACTGGGGGTCTTTTATTTTGTCACCTCATATCTGTTTTTGTTTCGCCATCCCCGTTAAAGATCCCGACTTGTCGGTGGCTTCGCTTCGTCCCTATTGTAGGTCGCCTCGCCGAGGCGACACTTTCTCTTCTGCTGGCGGGTCAACGCCCCGCCCTACAATTCGGAGGCGAAGCGTCTTCTACCTGAACCATCCAATCGGCTTCCCTTCAATTGGGAAACGACAAGCCAGGGTACTGTCGCAATAAAGCGTTTTTCACCTGGGGCATCAACTTCGCAGCGTTGGCGTAATACACCTTGCGTAGTACGAGATCGGGTAGATCCAGACCATACAGTGCATGACCGCCTTGGTAAAATCGGTCGTCATCGCTTTCCAACACCCGAAAATGTTGCCGATAGCGAGCTATGCTCTGCACCCCATCCTGCCCAAACAATATGCGATCCTGATATTTAATGAAAAATTTCCGGGCCGCGTTGGGCTGAATCGCTAAATACAAATCGCGCACTCCTATTTCCACATAGAAATGGGGATACCTATCCAGCGTTTCGCCTAGCCTTTCAAGATCGTCCTCCAATGTTCCCATATGCGCCCCGATCATGATTAAGTCGGGGATTTCTCGAAGAACGTCGTTACGTCGCTCCATCATGGCATCACGAGAAAGCACGTCCGTCTGCGACAGATTATAATGATTCGCCGAAGCCTGCATTTTCAGAAACGGATTTTTCGCATCGAACGGATAATAAAATGGAATCGGCTCCGAGACATGAAACAGAATTGGCAAACCGAGTCGCGCCATCTCTCTCCACAAAGGCATCAAGCGTTCATCATCAAGGTACATTCGCCCTCGCGGTTCGGGAAGCAACCAGTTGCCGAAAAGCCCCGAGCCCTTATCATGCGTCTCCCCTACCCCCGGAACATTCATCGTTCGAATATCCGATTCCAACTTGGATACCGCGTCCGCAACGAATCCCTGCTCGTAGCGATTCGTGAAATCCACCGTTGCGAAGGTAAGAAAACGATCCGGGTGCGGTTTCTCGAATTGCCTATAACTGTCTTCCGTTTTCTGTCCGTGAATAGCCATGGGCGAGTCCACCGCCACCGCCACCCCGGTTGCATCCATAACCTGCAAGCGGCTTTCAGCAGTCACACCTAAACGAGAAACATGAAGATGCACATCCACCACCGGGAAGCGTGCCCTTTCAGGCGTACTATCCTTGTGCGTAAAAATAATCTCCGGCTCGTAGTCGAAAACGGAAACATCCGGGACTGGAACAAAAAGAAACAACAAACCGACTCCGTCAGGCGGAAGCGTCAACGAGAACGATTTAGTCTTCGCCGAACCTCGAACGTAAGGACGAATACTCATCAAACTCATAATTTCTCCATCCGATCGACTCAGCGTAACCTTCGTTCCCTCTTCGCTTGGCGGAGCCTCTAAAAGAAGGCGCCATCCCTTATCGCCTACCGGCAACGTCTTTACAGAACCGTGGGATACTTCGAATAAATCGGTCGCTTCGTAACGTTCGTAATTCGGTTCGATTTCGCGAACGCCTTGTCCCCAAGACGCTACGACAAATAACAGCGATACAAACAATGCTCCTGTTCCACGCTTATCGCGGCAGTCTATTAACAGATCGGTCAACATACGTTTTATCCTCCTTTGAGTTAAGTCTTCCGAAAAGCCGATGCCCAAATAGCGGAATGCGGCGGAACAGAATCGATGGGGTACAAACCACTACTATCTAGATTCGTTGGAACCTGTCAAATGGCAATAAATGATCCCCGGGGCAAGCCCTCGACCTTGCGGTCGCCAGCCGCTTCGCGGCAGCGGGGTATTTAAGATTGAAAATTGAAATATTGAAAAATTTGAGAACGCCGCAAGCGGCGGGGTATTAGACCCGTATCGAATAAACAATGAAGTACGCAACGGGAGCCATATAACGTGTATTCTGCTAGGGCTGTTTGTCCCTAAATCAGCCGCATCCTAATCCACCTCCGCGGTTCGTTAGGACAACGAACCCTACCAACTTAACGATCACACTCAATTCCCGCTCCACTAATCCCTTGCCGAAACGGCATCCGAAATCCGCTCCTCGATCATTTTGCGAAGATTTCCGATAGCTGGAGCATATTCAGGATTCTTCGCCTGATTGGTAAATTCCTCGGGATCGCTTTGATGATCGTACAACTCTTCTTCGCCGCCATCGTATAAGCTATATCGATACTGACCCGATCGAATCGAATTATGAACCACCTTCTTGCTACCTAAAACAGTATAGCTGCTATCGCGGACCCAATCCTTACGATTCGGCTGTTCAAGCAATGGCACCAATGAATGCCCTTGCAGGATTTCAGGAGCCTTGTCCCTTAACCCTGCTAAATCAGCAAAAGTTGGATACAGATCGATCAATTCAGTGGCGGCATTGACAGTCTTGCCCGCGTTTTTATCGAAGCCAGGAGCGCGTACAATCAATGGTACGCGGCAGGCCGGATCGAAAAGATTCGATTTTTGCCAGCTATCATGCTCGCCCAAAAGCCAGCCGTGATCGGAAATGAAAACGACAACCGTATTGTCGCGCATCCCCAAACGGTCCACCGCATCGAGAATCCGCCCCACCTGCTCGTCCATATAAGTAACGCAGGCAAAATAAGCCGCTCGAGCTTCCAATGCTTGAGCAGGAGTCATCTGGTGATTCGTCGAATTCGCCTTCTTTCGATTCGGCTCCGGCACATCATCTAAGTCGTCTCTCGGAAACTCAGGCATAGATACGTTATCCGAATTATAAAGATTCATCAAACGCTCCGGCGCCACCAATGGGACGTGCGGCCGCACTAACCCTACCGCGAGAAAGAGCGGTTCGCCGGGCTTGAGGAAATTCGTCTTATTACGATGCAAAGCCCTATTCTCGAGAATGCCAATAACTTGAGTAGCCGTAACCTCGTCAGCCTGCGTCGACGCAAGCTCATCGGGAACGGATATCTTTACAAACCCACTTCCCCAATGGGCAAGCTTCGGCGACAAATCAGAAAAAGCTCCAGGACTGCTCGTTTCGGGAGACCAGACATCGTATGCTCGATCCCAAGAATCAGGCTCGTCGCCGCCCGGCTCACCCGCTTCGATACCGCCCGGCACACCCATATGATAGATTTTGGATACACGAGCGGATACGTAACCATTGCGACGTAAGAACCCCCCAATACTTGGATGTTCGGCAAATTCCGGATTCACTACCCTATAACTGCCCAGAGCCTTAATGTTTCCCAAGAATCCAGTCGTTTCAGGGTATAGGCCGCTCATGAACGAAGCTCGAGACGCTCCGCAAACCGGATACTGACAATAGGCTCGATTGAACTGCACTCCTTCACGAGCAAGTTGATCGATGTTTGGAGTCTGGCAAACCTCGTTCCCGTAAGTCCCGAGCGCCTCGGCCGTTAAATCATCGGCCACAATAAAGAGTATATTCGGACGCTCGGCAGCGCTAATACCAAAGGCGATATTCGCGATTATTAAGACAAGTGAGAGTCGATGAGTTAGGTAGCGCATGTATTTTTCGTTGAGTTGGATCAAAAAAATTCCTTCGAAGATAATCAAATCCAGTTCCCCATAAGTCCAGCGTCATTATAGAGCCATCGAGGCATCCCCAACGGCAGGAAGGACCGTCCCGATCCTCTTAGCAACCCAAGCGGAAAACCGGGACGGTCCTCCCTACTCTTCCAAACTGCACGATTGACAGTGATATTAAAGTGATATCATATTGATCTCATAAAACAAAACCAATAAATTATGAAACAAGAAATAGAATCCTCGACCATCAACAACGAATCGCCAACCAAAGCAATCAACGGCTGGGCGATGATAGGCCTTTCAATCATCATACTATTCGGCGGAATAGCTCTCATTCTCGCCGGAGCAGTAGCGCGTGTTCCGCTTCTCATCATATTAGGGATTCCGACCATTCTCTCGGCAGTTTTCATCGCGATCGGGTTCTTTACGCTGCAACCCAACACCGCGGCCGTGCTAATCCTATTCGGAGCATACAAAGGCACTGTACGAGAAAGCGGTTTCCTCTGGAGAAACCCACTACTCACAAAGAAAAAGGTATCCCTAAGAGCCCGAAACCTGAACGGCGATAAGCTCAAAGTAAACGATAAGCGCGGAAACCCAATAGAGATCGCTACCGTAGTTGTGTGGCGCGTCGACGACACGGCTCAGGCGAGCTTCGATGTCGATGACTACGAACATTACGTGTCCGTCCAAAGCGAATCAGCGGTTAGACATTTGGCCAATAGCTACGCCTACGACAACGGAGAACAAGAAGAACCAACGCTTCGCTCTGCAACCGATACCGTCAACCAGGCCCTCCAAGTCGAACTGCAAGAACGACTCGGAAAAGCCGGAGTAAGCGTCGAAGAAGCTCGACTCACCCACTTGGCCTACTCGCCAGAAATCGCTCAAGTGATGCTACGTCGCCAACAAGCGGAAGCCATCGTCGCCGCTCGCACGAAGATCGTACAAGGAGCAGTCGGTATGGTTGACATGGCTCTCGCCGAACTTTCGCGGAAAGAAGTCGTACACCTCGACGAAGAACGCAAAGCCTCCATGGTCAGTAATCTCCTGGTTGTCCTCTGCGGCGAATCCGAAGTACATCCAGTCGTCAACACCGGAACGCTCTATAGCTAACATCGATTAAACTCTAGGCTGTAGGAGCGGGTTTATCCCGCGATTACTCATTTCCCACAAAATAGAATCTACGTGATCGCGGGATAAACCCGCTCCTACAAATTTTGCCAAACGCACTCGCCTCCACACATGGCTAGCCCGAAACGAAAGTCCTTTCCCCTGCGGATCGATCCAAACTTATGGACCGAGATCGAATCTTGGGCTCACCAAGATTTTCGCAGCGTCAACGGACAAATAGAATTCCTGCTCAGAGAAGCAGTCAGGCGTCGCAAAGGAAACAAAACGACACAAGCCGAAGATCAAGTCGAAGACCCTAACCAATCTTAAATATGCACCCATTCATCTCCCAATTAGCGTGTGCCAAAAAATCGGATACAAATAAAAAACCAAAACCTGACAACGCTCTTGCCGCAGTAGCAGTAGCAATCGCTGTCGCCATAACAACCATCCTAACCGGCGGAGGATATGTGTTCGAGCTTTTCAATGACAATTCTCCCAACAGGAATGGCGATCACAAAAATCCCGGAAATACCAAGACATTCATCACAGCGAAAACGCGAACGCCTCTAGTAGACCTCAACGGCAAATGGCTATTCGCGAAAGGTGACGACATGGAGCGAGCTCAACCCGGTTTCGACGACTCTTCTTGGAGGCAAATTGCCGTACCAGCATATTGGGAAGACAAAGGCGCCAAAGATTACAATGGCTACGCCTGGTATCGTCGCACCTTTCAAATCGAAGAAGAAACCGATCAAGCGATCTATGCCTTCTTGGGTCAAATCGATGACATGGACGAAGTCTTCATCAATGGTCATCGCATAGGCGGACAAGGCCACTTCCCCCCGGAAAACATCACTGCTTGGAATAGGAATCGTATTTATCGAGTTCCCGAAGGCGTGGTCAAACCAGGCAACGACAATGTGATAGCAATTAGAGTATACGACCACAATATGGGTGGAGGTATCTATCGCGGCAAGCTCAGCCTATTTACAACCGACCTACCCCAGCCATTGATCGATCTTAGCGGTGACTGGAAATTCAAGACCGGCGACGAACCCAAATGGAAAAATGCAGCCTTCGATGATTCTAATTTCAGGAGTATCCAAGTTCCTATGGCTTGGGAGTTCGAAGGGCACGAAGGTTACAACGGGTTTGCATGGTACCGAAAAACATTTGGCGAACTATCGGTCGCGAACGATGTAACGCTCGTAGCCATTCTCGGCAAAATCGACGACACGGACGAAGTTTTCATTAACGGGAAACGCATCGGAAAAACCGGAAAGCACAATCCTCAGGACAAAAACGAAAACACGAGCTACTATATAAAAAATCGAGTTTACGAATTTCCCTCACAATTGCTAAAGGAAACCAATCTAATTTCCGTTCGCGTCCACGATAGCCAAGGCTACGGCGGCATCTATTCGGGTCCCGTAGGCATCATGATCAAAGAGGATTTCGATTCGTATCGCGCCCAGATCGAAGAAGCCAACAAATGGCATCTTAGCGAAACAATCGATTGGTTGCTCGGGCGAAGCTAGAGATTGGCGAGTATCCTTTTCTTGCCCACAGATTGATCAAATTGACACGGATATCGAATTCGCTTCCAAAATCGTGATTGCATAGCCGGTGGTGCAATCCTATGAAAAGCCAACAGTGCCGTCTTCATTCGATGCCCCTAAATTCCGCCACCTATATCTTCATTTTCAGTTTTCTCGCGATCCAATACGCGACAGCTGCCCTCCCGGATACTTTGACCATCGATGTAGGGGATATCGATGGAGATTCGATTAACGAAATATTGGTTCTCGAAAAGCGCTCTCTAAGGTCCGCCGCCAACTACAAGTTCAAGGTCTGGGACAGCGTTAATGGCTACCAAGACCAAGCTCCTCCAGAAGTCCGCACTTACCGAGGCCACGTCCAAGGCGACTCCGACATGCGGGTCAACGCCAACATCGAAGCCAATGGATCGCTCAACGCAAATCTCAGCGACGGGCGAAACATCAACATAAGACTAACCAATCAACCAATCGCGGTCAGTGGTGCCGACGGTTCCGAAGATCCAGGCACTGGCAATACAACAATTCCGCTAAAAACCGACAGGACCTCGCCAACGCCCAAGGGATACATAATTCCCCAATACCACATGCGTCGCATCCAACTAGCCGTCGAAATACAGAACGACTATTACGCGGATCTCGGTAGCGACATCGATACGACAATCGCGCGCATGGAACAACGCGTTAACGATACCGATTTCTTTTATGCCCGAGATATGGGCATCGCTTGGGAAATCACGACCGTCGTCATTCGACTCGAACCCCTCGAAACCAGTTGGCAAGCCGAATGGAAAGATATTTTATTCCCGGACGGCGCTGTATACAATACCGCAATACGTTTCAAAAAGCCTGGAGGGGGAGGAGCCGCAGGAAATATCTTCGATGGTGACGACCCCGACCACCGAGTGTACGGAACGGTCGGAACAACATCCGCCTACTCACGTTCGCTTGGGCACGAAGTTGGGCACCAGTTCAGCGCTGGCCATCAATCGTCCTGGGATGACATTATGCAGGGCGCCGCATCCTGCTTAGGCGCAGGCACCGTCGAACGACTCATCGATCATAGTCATGTTGCCCTAGAGGCAGCCGCCCCAGAAATCACCTACGGAGCGCCGCTCCCTCCATTTGCCATGGAAGATGGAGCGAATACGCAAATGAACCAAACGCTTGAGATAGACTTGCTCGAAAACGACTACGATGGAAACGGCGATGCGATCTCCCTCGAGATGGTCGACTCCATGAGCAAACGGAATGGAACCGTTGAGATCGTAGCAAACGGAGTCGTCCGCTTTACGCCCGCCCACAATTTCCTCGGCCTGGACGAGTTCGCCTATCACGTATCCGATTCTACTGGACTCACTAATCGACACGGATACGCCAAAATATACGTTCGCAACAACGGACTAGCCACTCGTATCCAATTCAACGAGACAAGCGGATCTATAGTACGAGATTCAGGCCCCTACCACGCAACGGGAACTCTCACCAATGGTTTGTCCTTCGGCGGATCCGTTTCTGGCAAAGTAGCCCTCGCGCTTCAACGAGCTCTCGGAATAGGAGATACCGCCAGCGCGGATTTCGAAGGCGTGGGCGACCCGATGGAAGGCAGCTTAAGCGTTTCGCTCTGGGTGAAGTACGCGGAAACCCCTTCCGGGAATGGCGTTTTAATCTGCAAGGGTGGAACGGTCATCCCAAACCGCTTCGACAATCCCCGAGGAGGATGGTTTATTGGACACACGGAAGACGGACGTTTTCGCTTCGCGGGAAACTTACAACGCGACTTGTGGGAAAACCCAGAGAAGTTCGACCGAGAATCTTCGCCCATAATCGAAACCGATACGTGGTACCACCTGGCTATGGTAATCGATCGCCCAAATCAGATTATCCGCGCTTGGATTAACAACGAAGAGGTCCTCAATTCAAATTGGACCTCGCACGTCCCGGATGGACTGATCAATAGCACACACAGTCCCCTTGTCATCTTTAATAGCGAAGATCAACAGAACCAAGGCGACTGGTTCGGCCCTGCAACGATCGACGAAGTTGAAATATACAATCAAGCGCTAACGCCCGACGAGGTTGCCCTCCTCTATTCAGTCGAAGACGATTCGGATTCCGATGATCTGCCTGATTTTTGGGAATTCCTCAGCTTCGGCGATTTATCAACCGCCAACGCTACAAGCAATCGAGACGGTGACCGCGCCAGCGATGCTCAAGAATACGCCGCAGACACAAGCCCCACCGACAAAGAAGCATTCCTAGGCATTGAGTCCATTATCGAATCCAGCGATAAACGAACGATTTCCTGGCGAAGCGCTATTGGGCAGTTCTATCAAATTCAATACACTGATACGCTCGACTCTTTCTCCTGGGAAACCGTAGCAAACGAAATCATCGGACTCGAATCCCTAACAAGCTGGATCGACGAGAATCAGACGAGAATCGAAAGTCCGCGCCGATTTTATCGAGTAAAGCTCAACCAATAAAGCATCCCCGGGGAAACCAAGCTATTCAAATAGTGCCCCGAGTCTCGACGACGAATCGAGGAAGGTCTAAAAACACACAATTTCAAACAACGCTCGTTCCTCGCTTGTTGCCTCTACGAGGCAAATAGGTGTCTCTTCGAAACAATAGATTCGATTTGATTGGAGCGAATTCGATTCAGTCCAATCCTTTCACGTCCTTTAGCGTATTTAGCGGACAAACATACCTCTGCCTGAGTCTACATAGTCCAGACTGAGCTCGATCACCAGCTGCTGCCAAAACTTGTATTCAAAAAACAGATCCAATCGCTGAACCTAGGGACATTCGAAATTCGGTCGTATTTCGATCCTCAGATTCTTGGGCTTCTTGAGCCTTTTTGCGGCTATTTTCAATTTGCCTTAGTCAAACTGACGCCAATCTGCCAATACCGGACCATTACCCCAACTACCGTATCGGCGTCAAAGTAACCGCTATATCAGTGTAAGCGATTTTATAACGCTGTCCCCCACTCGAGCGGACTCTCCCACCCGAATTCGCAAACACTCCGGATATCGAACTCGCTTCCAAAATCGTAATTGAATCGCCGCTCTTCGATTTCGGATCCAAGGCTATTCTCAAATTACCCGCCAATTGAGCGTCTCCGCTTACGGTCAAAGTTGAAGCACCATTTCCCGACAAATCGACTTTCAAAACCGAATCCGCACTTTCAATATAATCCGATGCTACTTTCAGTCCGCCGTTTTCCGGCATGACTATCCCACTATTGTAAAGCGATGCCGTCACTTCGCCAGACCCCTTCAGCAAGCCGCCTTCGCCCACGTCAACCCAGCGCTCCGATGAAACCGATGCGTTTTGAAGCTCAAGCGTACTACCTGCCGAAAGTCGAACTTCATTCCGAGCAGACAAGGTCGCTCCTGATTTCACGCGCACCAACTGCCGCGAAAAAGCCTTAGCATTTCCGCGTATCTCCAATCCAAGAAATGCGACATCCGAATCTACCTGTGCTTGCGATGTCGATACGCTCTTATTCTCGACTAACGCCGACCACGATAATTGCGGCGCGCCTTCATCCGTCATGTAAGTTATTCCAGCATTCTCGTAGACGTAGTCCGACCAGTTTTCCGCTTCCGAAAGCGAAGCCCCATTCTTACCCGTCCAGTGGTGATACGTATTAGCGAATCCACGTGGCTCGGTTACTCGCTCTCCCAACAAAAGCGCTTTGAGCTCTATCACCAATCCAGGATGCTTCGAAGCGATGTCTTTAGATTCCGATCGATCCGCTACCAGATCATACAATTCAAACACACCCTCAGACCCAATCAGCTTATAACGCCCTTGGATAATCGAATGATGTTTGCCCGCTTCATGAATAAGAAAGTCTCTCGGACGCTCTTCTCCCGTCCCTTGCAAAAACGATGCCGCTGAGACTCCATCAATTCCCACAGGAGCGTCTACTCCAGCTAGCTCGCTGAACGTCGGTAGCATATCCGTCACATCGAGAACCCGATCCGTACTCGTTCCTGGCTTCAGCATGGAACTCGCATTGATCTTATTCGGCCAACGCATAATAGTGGGAATCCGGATACCACCTTCGTAAATCGATCCCTTGGCTCCCCGCAGTCCGCCATTCGAATCCAATTCGCCGCGAACCGAGTCAACCTTCGCTCCAGGACCTCCGTTGTCAGACGTAAAAATCACCAGCGTATTATCCGCCACCGAATCCGAAGTATCACCATCTCCATTCGGATCATCCAGAGCAGCCAGGATATTTCCAAAATGCCCATCGATACGTGTCACCATCGCAGCCCAGTGGTGAGATTGATCCGAAAGCTTTTTGAAACCCTTGTTGTCGCGATACGCCGCATCCCACTCTGGCAACTGCACGATTTCGTGAAACGGTCCATGCGGTATTTGAACCGCCATCAATCCAAAGAAAGGCTGACCAGTAGCATTGTAATTCTGAGCTTGATCCCTAACGAAATCGAGAGCGGAAAAGGTATAAACATCATCGCAGTAAGCCGTACTCGGATATTTAGGATGATTCTGCAAAGCAGGCGTATTCGAATAAGCAGGATTGTTCGTGTACTTCGCCATCGAATTAGGCTTTAACTCGAGACCGCCAACCGTTCCCGGCGCCGCAGGCGCGGTCCAAAGCGTAGGCTGGAAAAATGTATGAGCTCGGACATGGTGTAACTCAGCGACAACATGCTGATAGCCGTGCGAAGTCGGCAAGGTCTGAATATTGTCCAACGTCGGATTCGCTTGATCCTTCGATCCACCGTAACCCCATTTGCCCCAATAACCCGTAACGTAACCAGCATCCGACATCACATCCCCAATCGTCACGTCATCCGTACGAATCGCCTTCTTGGCATTGTCCGGATCATTACGATCCGCAAACGTGTGACCTTGGTGAAAACCGGTTTGCTGAGAAGAACGCGCTGGCGAACAAACCGTCATTCCATACGATCGAGTAAAATTAACCCCCGAAGCAGCAAGCTTATCCAGATTAGGTGTCAACACACGCGGAAGACCCTTCGCCGCACGAGCCGCTTGACCATTCGGACCAATAGAGCCCCACCCCATGTCATCGACATAGAGATAAAGGATATTCGGACGATCTCCAGCGAAGGAGGCTAACGTAGCCGAAACAGCAACTAACAGAAGGGCGAGCAAACGTGAATAGTAGTTCATAGGGATAAAATCCAGAAGGCGCTCTCGATCAGAACGCGTCAACTACCTTACGCCAAGAACCGGATTCCAGGACACTCAATCCTACTTCAGAATTCCTCAGAGAGCTCCAATAAGGTCGGGCTGCACTGCCGAGGCAGTCGAATGCGATCGTTATCTAAGACATCTCCCCGACAAGAACGCTACGGGCCCAGAACCATTGATAATACCGGATTCCACAATCCGATAAACTCCCGGTTCTGATGCAATGACTCTGCTATTTTAGTTCATCGAGGATACTCGCTAATTCTTCGGCGTGGGTATCTGGTGCTAGATGATCTGCTGCGAGTTCTCTATACCGCCAGCCTTGCTTTTGCACTCTTGCCGCAGTTTTCGCCAATTCCTGCGCAAACGGATAAAAATTCTGGGTAAACAGAACATATGAACGCGGCAAGCTAACCGCAGCGGTGTTTCCTATTTTCAGCGGTTGCTTCATCGTCATGAGAGGATGAGACGTTTTCCTTGGATGAGGCGGGTCGTGAGGAATCTTCCAACCATCACCCAATTCTCGAGCAGCGTTCTCAATCACTACAGCCATATCTGGCATAATATCAGCAAGCGATTGACCGTCTTCTGGTACAAATGCATCCAGATAGATAAGCTGCTTAATCCGCTCCGGCACACGTTCGGCCACACCCGTGACAACCATCCCACCGTAACTATAGCCAACTAAAGAAACGTCCTGTAAATCCTCATACTCCAGCACATTCACAATATCTTGAATATGCGTGTCGAGATCAATATCCGGATGACCTAAATGCACACGTTCACCGATTCCGGTGAGGGTTGGCGTATAAACCTCATGTCCAGCGGCTCGCAAAAACCGTGCGGTTCCTTGAAAAAACCATCCACCAGCCCAGGCTCCGTGCACTATAACAAATGTATTCATATTTTGAAAAACAATGAAGCAAACTTCTTCTCAAAATCAAGACTAAGAATTTATTAAACCACTGAGGACACTTTCAAAATGATGCACTAGTACAGCAAGCTTCCGAGATACAGCTCATATTGAGCAAGTAAAAACAAGCTGACTCGAACGAGTTACCCGCTGGTCGCCGGTAGACAAATTTCTTGCGATCTTGTAGACATTCGGGCGGTTCCTCCGGACTTTTTATTGGGGACCTTTACCGAGCTAAGTTCGTCTGCACTCAACTGCTTGGCCGCTTTTGCAAAACCGTCCACCGCAAGGGGTCGGCGTGGAGTTCTTTCGATGGCGCGACGGTATGCAGCAGCCGCTTCTTTCCAACGACCTTGCGCGAGGAGCGATTTTCCGAGCGACTCGTAAGCCGGCTCGACCAACTCGGGCGGACCGTATGCTAGAGGGAGAGCGTCTTCAGCTTCGGCGGCTTGATTGAGCAATTGCATGCCTACCTCTATTTTCCCATCTTGGATAGCAAGAAGCCCTGCTAGTTGATCGATTTGAAGAGATGCTCCGGGCGCTTCGGGCTTAGATTGCTCGAGCAATGCGTGGGCGAGCGAGTCGTCACCGAGATAGAGACCCGCCAAAGCGTTAGTGGTTTGGTATTTGAAGAGAGCCGTACCATAACCCTTTGTTCCTTTTTTATCGCTAGGAAATTGATCAAGCGAAACGGTCCAACGTGACGCCTGAGCCCAGTCTTCCGTATCCACTATTTGGCGCGACCGCATTTCTACAAAATATCCCCACTCGCTCTTGCTCGCATCGCCTTCAACACGTTCGAGAGCAAGGTCCATCATGGCCTCCGCCTTCGAAGTCTCTCCGAGCTGTAAATACGCGTAGTGCAGCCAGGCTGAATAATGGCCGCAAATGTTCGACTTCTCTCCCCGCTTAGCTCGATCAGCATCTTCAATATTTCTAGCTCGAACATTCGCCGTCATGGTTCGCTCCCAGAGTCCTAGAGCTACGAATATATGCGAAGTCATATGCTGAGCGTGAGCAGCATCCGGGGCGATACCAGCGTACGCGTTGGCTGCGGAAAGACCGAGCGGGGCATGCACAGGGTCGTCAAAGGAATGAATTATATAATGCGCTGCTCCTGGATGGCGCGGGTTTCGATCGAAGATCGGCTGAGCCGTCGCTCCAGCCTGCATGTATGTAGCGAAGTCACGAGTGCCGTTTTTGCTGCCCAAAATAGACAAGGCGTAGAACGCTCGCGCCTCGTCGTCTTCCGGGTAGGTCTCGTGAAGGTCTCGCATCGCCTCCATGTAGGCTCGATCGCGGGCTTCTTTTTCACCCTCGAAAAAGAAAAGCGTTTCGACTGTATTTAAATACCGCCACTCTCTTTCGGTCGAGGTTTTCGCCAGCCTACCCTCCAGAGTCGGCGCCAATCGCTTTAGCACGGCCTGACCCTTTTTTCCGTCGAACTGCCCCCAAAGCGGATGGTTGTAAGTCATCGCTTCGCCCCAGTACGCAAGAGCGAAACCGGAGTCTAGGTCCTGTGCTTTTCGAAAAGCCTCGGCGGCCTGAGTGAATTCGAAACTATGGAGGAGAAGCACTCCTCTAAAAAAGGCATCCTGAGCTTCAGCAGCGCCGGAATTGGGAAAGGATATCGCCCCGAGTCCTTCGATATCGACAATCGATGACTGAGCTTTGGCAGCATGGGATAGCGTGAGAGCTAGAATGAGGACTGAAAGCGAGGGCAGCTGAAGCAATTTCATGGATCTAATGGGTTTAGGGGTAGACGGATAAGGCACGATTGCTCGGGAACACGCAAGTCTTCGCTGGCGGGAGCTTGTGGAGCTCTACGGAATAAAGACTCACGCAAAGCCGCTAAGACGCAAAGGATAAGTGCTCAAAAAGCCTATTGGTAGAGCTGTTTGTCCCAAACTGCCGCACACTGCCTACTAACACTCTGCGGTTCTTTATCCCAAAGAACCCTACCATCTTCACGGCTTAGCATGAGGTCAAAAACCAAAATTTCCTGTGGCAGCAAACCGAACACCGAGTCCGAAGGCGTCCATCCACTTGACTAGATTCGAGAAAGGTGGTGCGAGGCGTCCCGACTCGCGTTTTTCATCTAATCCCCTGACTCCGGCACAGCCAGCGACGCAGTATACGCTACGATATTCAGAATGTCTTCCGAGGTCAGGTTCTCGACCACTGGTTTCATCAACGCAGCCATCGTTCCGTTACGGGTTCCTTGTTTCATATCATTTAATTGGCGGGCCATGTAACTTGGCGATCGTGATGCGATTCCGGGCACTGTGCCAATCCCATTCAGGTCCTCTCCATGACAGATTGCGCACTGTAGCGTCTTACCTCCACCACTACGCACTAAGAGTTCCCCTTTTGCGACAGAGCCTTCTGGCACATAAGCGATGAAACCTGCCCTCGGATTGCGCATCAATTCGGTTCCTAGAGGATCGACAGGCGTTTCTACAATACGTTTTCCGATTGGCTCCATCCCCGCTTTTTCTCCTTCGTGAGGAATATGCAGACCTCCTCGGAAATAGGTTTTGGGAACGGTCTTCGTTTCCTGGACGTCGATCCAAGGACTCCATGGCATCGAAGCGAAATACTCGGCGGACTCCTCTATTTCCTCCAGAGTCATACCTTTAGCGATGTCGATCATCGTCTGATAGTTCTTCTTGCGCGGCTCGGCACCCTTGCGAACATCGTTCTGCATATCGAGCAACTGCTGGACAAGATACTCCTTAGGCATACCGCCTGGATTCGCGTTCTCCGCCTTCCCTTTTCCATTCGGATAATGACAAAGCGCGCAGGCGATTACGTTTCGATCAAAGGCTCCGTCCGCAACAATCGCAGGCATCTTCGGATGGTCTTCCGGATACCAATCCGCTGGCGATCCACTTAATTTCTTAGTTTCCGGATCGCGTCCAAGGATTTGATTGCGATCGAAGGTCAACGACGTATCCGGCAAACCGTACTTACCACCGTGGTCCGCTAATGGCGGTGGCTTTTCAATGTCGATCGCATAAGCCCATGCCAGTTCGACCAAATGATTTGGAACCGTCGAAGTCTCGGTTTCCAATACGGGAGCGGAAATTGACGCGTGGTACTCCTTCAACCGGTCATGGTAATCCCGATACCCAGGAAAGAAGGGAGCTATATTCTTGGAATTCCAATTATCGTACAGCGCTGTCAATCGCGACATGACTTCAGGCTTCGCCGACGCTAGGTCGCGAGTCTCTCCGATATCGTCGTTCACATTGTACAACTGCACCCCTTTTTGATCACGTGCTTTCGTCAATTTCCAGGGACCGCTTCTGACGGCGTAGTCGTTCCCATTCTCCATTCGCCAGAAAAGCGCTTCATGCGGAGAATTCGAATTCGAACCTTCCAGATAAGGCATCAAATTAACACCCTCCAGCTTTTCATCAATCGGAGCTCCCGCCAGTTCAAGACTCGTTCGCATCAGGTCGATCGACATCACCGGACTGTGATTAACCGAGCCTTCCGGAATCCGTCCTGGCCATGACACTATAAACGGAACGCGAATTCCGCCTTCGTAGACTTCGCCTTTCCCACCACGCAACGGACCGTTGTCAGAAGAATTCGCATGTTCCGGACCTCCGTTGTCGCTCAAAAAGTAGACGATCGTATTCTTTCTCAGGTCCAATCGATCCAATGTATCGACAACGCGCCCTACTTCGTCATCCAAAGCATGGACCATCGCCGCGTAAGTTCGACGTTTTGTATCCGCTATGTGATTATACTTTTCCTTTATTGATTCCGGAGCCTCCAAAGGTCCGTGCGGGGCATTATAGGCCAAGTACAGAAAAAATGGCTTCTCGCGATTGCGCTCCATAAACCCAATCGCCTCGTCCGTCAGAGCTGTCGTCAAATAGCCCTCCAAGCCTTCCGGCTGACCATTTCGCTCCAAAGCCGAATAGTATCCTTCGTGTAATCGCTCGTTCAGATCGACATCGAAGTAACGGTGCCCTCCTCCGCGAAAACCGTAAAAGAAATCAAAACCGCGATTATTGGGCTGGAATGGTTTTGCCGCCCCCAGGTGCCATTTTCCAAGACCGCCCGTTACGTAGCCCGCTTTTTGCATGCGCGACGCTACCGTCTCTTCTGACTTAGGAAGCCCCATGACTTCGTTGTGCTGATCGTAGGCGATATTGCGCTCGTAGCCAAATCGTTGCTGATACCGCCCAGCCATCAAGGCCGCCCGCATAGGACTGCAATACGGGTGCGAACTGTATCCACTTGTAAAACGTACCCCCGCCGCCGCCAAGCGATCGATATTGGCTGTCTGGATATCCTCGCAACCGTAGATCCTCACATCGCCATAACCCATATCGTCAGCGAGGATAAAAACAACGTTGGGACGTTCTTCGGCATTCATCGTCAAACCAATGAAAAATGCAAAAAAGGAGAGAAAGAAAGACAATCGTTTCATAGGGGATAAGCGACCGCAGCGATCGCTACAAATCAATGGAAACTTGTACCAGCTCCCTTGCAAGCGATTCTTTTCAACAATACCTGCGTCAAACTCATTGACCCCACGAATATGGAGGAAACCTATTTCCGTCGCAGACGGAACAAGCGAAGCGTTCTTAAGAAGACAATCAAACGACATGTTCCTTAACATCGGCCTGTGGCCTAGTGTCTTCGCGGAGCTCGGCCAAAAGGTATCCGCTTCGCGGATAACAGGTTCGATCTACGCTTTTGACATGCGTCCCTAGACTTGATTTAACCCGTCCATGAAACGTCCCTCTTTTCTGATTTACCTAACTTTGGCGATCATCCCTTCTAGTCTCCTATTGGCCCAAGAAGACGCAGATGAATCATTCGTCTCGAAAGGTCCTGAAACGGGAACGCTGATGATCGTTGGTGGCGCCGCAACAACTTCCGTCCTCAAACATTTTATCCAACTTGCAGGCGGTAAGGACGCTCCGTTGGTCTACATACCTACCGCTAGCGGAGATATCGGCGGCGACGATCGTGAATCTCGAGGCGATATTTTCAGAAAACTGGGAGCGACGAATGTAACTGTACTTCACACAATCGATCATCAAATTGCCAATACAAAGTCCTTTGTGAAACCACTACTGGACGCAAAAGGAATATGGTTTGGAGGCGGACGCCAATGGCGACTCGTTGACGCCTACAAGAACACGCTCGTGGAAGAAGCATTCTGGGTCGCGCTTGAACGTGGTGGACTCATTGGCGGAAGCTCTGCGGGAGCGTCAATCCAAGGTTCGTATTTGGCTCGCGGCGACACGCGCAACAATCAAATTATGACCGGCGATCACGAGGTAGGTTTCGGTTTCGTATCCAATATCGCGATCGACCAGCACCACCTCGCTCGCAACCGGCATTTCGACATGTTCGATATCCTAAAAAAGCATCCTAAGCTTCTCGGGATCGGGATCGACGAAGGCACAGCGATCATAGTAACCGGAAATACATTCGACATAATGGGCGACGGCTACGTCGCAATCTACGATAGAACCTTTTGGTCACGAGAAGGAGTGAAACTTAAAACAATCCCCGAACCAGAGTCTCTCTTCTATTTCCTTCGCCCTGGCGATCGCTACGATCTCGAGAACAGAAAAGTTATTTCCAAACGATGAAAACCATCTTACTCTTCTCATTATTACTAACGCTAAGCTGCTCCTCCCAGGAAAAGCCAATTAGCCGAATCGCCTTCGGCTCTTGCTCTAAACATGACCTGGAACAGCCGATCTGGGATGCGGTACTCGGTTTCAAACCGGAACTATGGATTTGGATGGGCGACAATATTTATGGAAATAGCCGAGACCCTGAAGTACTGATTTCCAAATACTCCCAACAAAAGGTGATCCCCGGATACGTCGCGCTGCGAGAAGCTTGTCCCGTCATCGGCACCTGGGACGACCATGACTACGGAAAAAACAACGCGGGCAAGGAGTACCCTTCCAAGGTCGCGAGCCAGAAAGCGATGCTGGACTTTCTCGACGAACCAGCAGATAGCCCGCGTCGTACACAAAAAGGCGTGTATTGGTCTCACCTATACGAAAGCAGCGGAAACTTCGTCCAAATCATCCTTCTGGATGTCCGCTATTTCCGCGATATCCCCAACACGGAAAACGGAGATATCCTAGGCGAAGCACAATGGTCCTGGCTTGAAACGACTCTCGAACAAACCGACGCGGACCTGTCCCTAATCGTTTCGGGTATTCAAGTACTCCAAGAAGATCACCGCTACGAAAAATGGGCGAATTTCCCCGACGCCCGAAAACGCCTACTCGACCTTGTTTCCTCCAATCCAGACGAACGGGTTATCTTTCTAAGCGGCGATCGACACATCAGCGAAATGGCCAGTCTCGAACATGGTAGCGGTAAAGCTGAACTCGTCGAAATAACCTCCAGCGGCATGACGCACAGTTGGACAAACTTTCCCGGCGAAACCAATCGTCATCGCATACGCGACGTGTATTCGGAAATTAATTTCGGTACAGCCGAAATCAACTGGAATAGACGTTCAGTAAAGTTCGATATCCGTGGACTTGACGGAACCTCCCAACGCTCCCTCAAACTCGATTTTTGAAGGAATGAATCTCTTAATATTTTGAACTCACGCTAAGCCGCAAAAACGCTAAGGGTCATTTCTATAGATGCTTTGTAGGGCTGGAGCTTGCGCCATGCCGCGTAGTTATTATGCGATCCCCGATGCAATC
>JBNMOQ010000057.1:0-21081 GCA_051275055.1 Candidatus Pelagisphaera sp. | reverse complement strand
CGGAGGAGGAGACCCTGGCATCGATTTCGCCTATACAATTAAGGAAAAGGCCTATCAGCAAAACGATAACGTCGCACCTACTGATCTCTTCGAATGGAGTTTCGGAGCAGGCGTCCAAGGTGGCAGTAACGTCACAGGAGGCAGCCTCGACCATCCAGGCGGCAATCTCGTCTTTACCGGGTCTTTCGGCGAATACGATACGAATGATCTTGAATACGCCAGCCAAGCAGAACTAGACGCGGCTTTCCCTAACGGTTCCTACACCCTCAACATCACGGTCGATGGTTCCGGCCAGGCTCTGGGGCCATTCAATATCAGCGGAGATAGTTACCCGACTGCCCCTCACATTCTCAATATCGAAGAACTCCGAGTCCACGATCATACGGAACCCTTTCCGCTCAACTGGAATGCCTTCATCGGCGCTGACTCCGACGACCGAATTCTCATTATAGCAAACGATCGAACCAACGATCAGGATTTAGTATTCGAGTTCCTCGACGCCACCGCCATTTCCTACGAAATCCCTGGCGGTACCTTAACCCCAGAGAATCGATACGAATTCGATATTCTATTCGTAAAAGATACCGGCGGCCTGGAAACGCCAGACACCATTATCGGCTACATCACGGGTACGACTTTCGACATAAGCACGATTACCAGCGACACCGAACTCGCGTTCTATAAAACCAAAATCAATCTCCAAACCGCTTCGGATCAACTGCAGGAAGAGGGGTATCGCTCACTCGCCGTAGCAATCGGCAAAGCAAACGCCGTCGCCTACGCCGAAATAAACTTGCCCGGCGCATCAAACCCACTCAACCAATTCGCTTCCAATTCATTCATCCTGTCACTTCCACTCGGAACCAAGGAAACTCTGGATGCAGCGTACCCACCAGGCGAATACCGTTTTTATATCAATGAGAACGGAGAGTTCATTACCTATGACGGTTATATACTCCCGCCAGATGCCTATCCGGGAAACCCTATCCTCCAGAACTTCGACGTGCTCCAATCCTTCGATGCCTCTCAGGAACAATCCATCCAGTGGAACACACCATCTGGGGGAGTCACGCTCATAACACTCCAAATACGCGACCAATCCAATAAATTAATTTGGTCGACAGATTTAGGAGCCGACGTCACATCAGCCATGCTGCCTCCGGACACTCTGAATCAACTCACGGACTACACTCTGGCTGTCCGGTTCTGGGCAAGACAAGCTGGCAGCGAATTCCCCGACGCTTCTCTAGGGTACCAAACAATGACTCACATGTCGTTTCAGACTTACCCCGACCAGTTGGATTTCGCCACCTGGCTTCAGCTATTCTTCACCGGAGACGATCTTCTCAATCCAGATATCGTAGGAGTAGACGCAGATCCTGATGGTGACAAGTTGAGCAACCGATTCGAGTTTCTCGCAAAACTAAGCCCAATCGACAATGCCTCAGCCCTAACGTACGATTTCACCTCTGCGCCTGGTGAAAAAGTAATCATCAGCCCCATTTTCGATGAAGTCCTCTGGGAAGTCCAATCCAGTACGGATCTTCTAAACTGGGGCACAGTCGAAGTCGAATTCTACACCGTAGTCGGAAACGAGATACAGATCGATCTAGATTCATTTTTACCTAATACGTTCTTCCAGGTCGCTCTATCTGAAGCGCAACCCTAAAGCATTCCAGTTAGATTCATCAGTTGACCTATCCCTCGGGATATCGCAAAAGCGTCGCGCAACACCGAACGCCCATTATAAATAGGTCCCTAACTAGCATCATTCTTACCCCATGACAAACCTACCCTGGAAATCAATCGGCCTCGCCTTGGGCGCATTCGTATTCGTATCGATGCTGCTTTTCTACGATCCCGTTCCCGATCGACCAGAAGTTGGCAGGATGGCAGCCATCGCTGCCCTCATGGCAATTCTTTGGATATCCGAAGCGGTTCCATTGGCCGCGACAGCTCTTATACCCGTGATCGCCCTTCCACTCGCTGGAATCACCGATGCCGGAACCATCACAAAATCCTACGTCAACTCGATCGTTTTCCTATTTATAGGCGGCTTTTTGATAGCCCTCTCGATGGAACGCTGGAATCTTCACCGACGCATCGCCCTTAGCATCATCAACGCCATCGGCAAGCGGGCCGACTTCATGGTGCTCGGGTTCATGCTCGCCTCCGCCTTTCTCTCCATGTGGATTTCCAATACGGCCACCTCCGTGATGATGCTGCCCATTGGCCTGGCGATCATCTCCAAAATGGAAGACGAATTCGGCGAGAAACGCACCCACACTCTCTCCCTCGCCATCATGCTCGGTATCGCCTACGGAGCTTCAATCGGGGGCGTATCCACTCTAGTTGGTACGCCAACCAATTTGGCCTTCGTCCGCATCTTCCAAGAAACATTTCCCGAAGCGCCTCCGATCGAATTCGGGAAATGGATCATCATCGGTATCCCCTACTCAATCACGCTTCTTTTCGTCGTGTGGTTTCTCTTGACGCGAGTCGTCTGCCGCTTCGATCGATCACTGACCCTAGACCGATCTCACATTCGACAAGAACTCAAAGAACTCGGCCCACTCGCCCGCGAAGAAAAAGCCGTACTCGCCGTTTTCGTTTCAACCGTTTTCCTATGGACCTTTCGCAAGGACCTGGAACTCGGTATCATTCAGATCCCAGGCTGGTCAAATCTATGGGACGGATTCAAGAACATCGACGACGGCACCATTGCCATTTCCATGAGCCTCATCCTCTTCTTCCTTCCCGCACGAAACGGCGACGATGCGAAACGAATCCTTGAAGGCGATGCCTTCAAAAAACTCCCCTGGGCTATCATACTACTCTTCGGAGGCGGATTTGCGTTAGCCACCGGATTCGGGGCCAGCGGACTGTCCGAATACATTGGGTACGGCTTTCAGGCTCTCGGCGAAGTCCGAACGCTCTTCCTAATCATCATAATCTGCCTCAGTGTAACTTTTCTCACCGAGCTCACTTCGAACGTGGCCACGCTTTCCATGCTGCTGCCAATACTCGCCACATGGGCCGTCAGCATCCAAGTCCACCCACTGCTCTTCGCCATTCCCGCCACCATTTCTTCATCGATGGCCTTCATGATGCCCGTCGCCACTCCACCCAATGCAGTGGTATTCGGAAGCCAGCGAATCAAAATCTCCGAAATGGCCCGAACCGGTCTCCTTCTCAATATCGTAGCAGTCCTCTTCACAGTCGCAGCAACCTACCTCCTCCTACCCTACGTCATCGATTCGCCAATCGACGCCTTCCCCGATTGGGCGAAGTAATCCTCTTCTAGGGCCACCGAGAATATAATTCGATTAATCTACTGGGGAACAACAGCTTACTCACTAAACTCATTGCCTATAAATGCATGGAATAACCTTTTTAGTGCATAGAGTTCGACAGGAATATTGAACCCTTGAAGCAAAGGGGAATGATAGGCCTACGCAAACTCGCTCCTTGCCTTCTCGCTTCTAGTAATTTCAAGAGATTGAAGGAGGAATTGGTACGGTACGCGCGTGACCAGGCTGAGCTCGTCCTTGCGGGAACCAGCCCTCAGCCTGTCCTGCGAATCAAATCGGAACCATTAATTTCCTACCAACAAAGATCAATTGCCGCTCTTTACAGACTCCACTTGGTTTAGTAATTTATTGAAGTCCTCAAGTAAACCCAACTGCTTGAGCATGCTTATGAATCCCGGTTCTTCACTGTAGTTCTTCGAGCTGGATTCATACATCAGACCTTGTGCATTTACTTGTGCATTTTCGAAAAGAATTCTGGCTTCTTCAAACCGATGAAGCGAAAGCAATACAACTCCCCAGCCCCGTGACTTCGACGAAAATTCTAAACTGAGTAGTTCAAAATATTCAGAAACCTCTTCATCTAGCCCTGCTTCACGGAGTACCCAAATTGCGTCGGTATCTGCATCAAGACGTGGGTACTCACCCCATGACTGACGCACTGCCCGGGCAATCTCAATCGCCTCGTCTTTCCTGCCGAGCTTCCACAGCAAAATACTCGAAAGCGCTTTCGCCGGAATGTATCCGCCAGGTCTCAAGGAATCAGCCAATACGCAGAAGTTGAGCGTTTCCTCATCATTCATCATAAATCCGCCATTTCCCGCAACCACCCAAGCAACAACAAACGATTTTGGATCCCTCTCGAAGGCTAATTCAAGCTCGACCTTTGCCTCTTTAAAATGTCCGAGTCCCACTAAATATTCGGCATACCAATGTGGAGCGGTGGGGTTGACAACATTGATTGCTCGGCCTTTCTCAAACCATTCTCCGGCCTCTTTCACTTCACCTAATATATTCAGGCCGTAGCCCATCGCAGCATAGGGTTCCACCAACGTGGGATCCAATTCCAAGGCACGTGATGCACTCAGCCTCATTGCAGCTATTTCCGGCAAAATATCATAGTCTCCGGCAAATGTTTTGTAGGTGGCGCGCATGGACCAAATACTTGTCATAAGCGCATGCGCCTGAGCAAAGTCCGGATCGATTTCCAATGCCTTTTCCACCAGGTCTGCTGCACGATCAAAATTCTCTGCTCCCCGAAGGTTCCAATAGAACCTGCCTTCAAGGACCAGACTGTGGGCTTCGGGGTCTACTTCACGAGCAATTCGTTCGATTCCCAATTCCACTTTCAATTGCGCGGCTATCAAGCCGGCAATCTCATCCTGGAGCGCGAAAATATTTTTCAAATCACGATCGAAGGTTTCCGACCACAAATGGTAGCCGTTTTCGACATCGATCAACTGGGCGGTTATTCGAACCTGCAATCCCGACTTACGCACACTTCCTTCCAGTACATAAGCCACATCCAGTTCTTTGCCAATCTCTTGTATCGCCATGTTCTTACCCTTGAAATAAAACGATGACGTTCGGGCGGGTACACGAAGATTTTTGGATTTCGCCAATACATTGAGTAACTCCTCGCTTATGCCATCGCTGAAAAACTCATTCCCCTTGTCATCACTCATGTTTTCAAAAGCCAAAACCGCAATCGAGGTTTCCCGCGAGCCTTCAACCGCTTCGGAGTCTGGCGTAGAGTCGGTTGACCCAAAATAGAAATACAAAGCCAAGGCGCCAAAAATAACCGTCGGCAAGGCCGCAGCGAAGCCAATCGACGTCCAATTGCGTTTTGCGCCCTGTTTTTCGGATACAGGCGCGCCATGTCGTTCCTTCCGAGCGGACTTCGTCGTCTTGATCCCATCCGGGGTCATCTCGAAAGCCCAAGCCAGAATCAACGCAATCGGAAAGCCCAACAGCAGCATCAGCACCACAAAGCGAAAGGCCCAGTCCGGAATGCCAAAACCCGCAAAGGTGGCCACCGCCACCTGTATGATAATCCACGATACGATGACGTAGGTCAGAGCCACGCGAGCCACATGCCTGCGCTTTAGCTCTTGCCAAAATGAAGAATCGCTAGCGGATTTAGGAGGATCAGGGGGAGAATCTTGAGTCATTGAGGACTGTGACCGTGGTGCGGAAATTTCTGGCCTTCTTAATCACTAATATTTTCGGCTTTGATTCAAGCTTCATCAAATATAGCCTTAGGCATCCCTCTATAAATTCAATCTTAGTAGTGATACTCATGCATCTTGGATTGAACGTAATTCTTCGTTTTGATGTGGCACTTGTGATCAATGAGTTAACCTAGCTCGCAATTCAGCATCTGATAGACGGCTGCTTCATCCAGTCTTTTGGCCACCAAGACTAGACATACCCCACGCTTTAGTAACAGGATTTCAAATAGAAAAGCGAATTAATCAAACTCGTAGGGCCACCGAGAATCGAATTCGGTTAATCCGCTGGGGAATAACAGCTTACACACGAAGTTCGTTGCCTAGGAATGCATGGAATAGCCTTTTGAGTGCATAGAATACGGCAGGAATCGGACAGGAATATTGAACCCTTGAAGCAAAGGGGTATTGCCGCTATCCAATGAAGGGGGCGGGGGGCAACCCATTCTTCACCTTCTCGTTTCTGATAATTCCTAGATAACCGAAACGAGGGTTCGGTAGTTGCTATTAAGGGCCCCGGCCGGCCTCACTGTACTTGTCCGTTCAGTTCTAGCCCTCAACCTGGTCCCCGCTCGTGACTCGAACCGGACAAAAAAATTGCCTATCAACCTCCACCCGAACCAAATCGGAACAATTGAATTTTCGATCAACCGCACCACAGAAGTTTTGAAAATCACTTTCGAATCTGCTGACGCGTGGGCCCCTAACCGGCCGTTCACGGTTTTGTTGTCGGCACACGCAGTTCGCGGGCAATCTTATTCAACAAAACGCTCTCTCCGAAGAATACGAGAAGCACGATGGCGTAGACCAACCCAAAAACCGTACCACCCAACACCGCAACCAGCAGATCGCTCATCGCTGCTGGCAGCAAAACCTTGGTTGCTCCCGCAGACAGTGCTGCAACCACAGAAGACGCGACGGGGTGCCAGATATTCGCTAGGAAAACCCTCAGTTCGATCCCCGTCCCGCGCAAGACCACGCCCCAGATCGGAACAAATAGGACTACCGATTGGATCGAATATGCCAAGGCAACACCGTGCGTGCCGTAGGGCAGACCTAATACAAATGACACCACCACCAAAATTGAACCCGCGATTCCCAAATTCCGGTATCGTCTTGTTTTACCCAAGGCAATCAACAGCCATCCACTCGGATTCATGAGTGCCCCCATTAGAGCCGCAGGGGCAAGCAACCGGAACAGCTCTGCACACTCCGCCCACTGCGGTCCTAGCCATAGCAGAACTAATTCAGGTGCAAACAGGGCGATAGCGAATATCGCAGGAATGCTGAGACTGGCAATTACTCGATACATCGAAAGGTAGTATTGTTTAAGCTCATCCAGGCTTGATTGACACCGAGCCATGGCGGGGATCGCGACCGCCGCTATCGGCCCGTTGATCTGTTGTACCGGCATGAGCAAAAGAGTGTAGGCCTTGTCGTATAATCCCAGAGCTCCTGCACCCCAATACCACCCGATCAACAGATTATCACCATTTCGCGAGAAAAAATTTACGGAATTGAATGCCAGAATGTCTGCCCCGAATTTGAGCATAGATCGCACTCCTGCACCGCGGCGCGGAAGCCCCGGTCGCCAGCTGCAAGCCACCCATACGCAAACCAGTTTCGTCGAAGCGCTGGCCACCGTCATTCCAACGAGTGACCAATACCGCCAGCCAAACAGCGCCATCACAACCGCCACCAAGATGCCCACCAACATCGAAACAATTTCGATCACGGCCAGAGCCCTGAAACGCATCTTTCGGCGCAACAATGCGGTATGCTGAACCGACAGGCCGCTGAAGACGAACGAGACAGACATGGCCATCACGACCCCGACCAGCCTCGGTTCGCCAAAAAACCATGCCACCCACTTCCCCGATGCGGCCACAGCGCCGGCCAGGGCAAGACCCAGCAAACCATTGATCCAAAATATGGTTGAAACCTGAGCATGGGACAACTCCTCGCGTTGAATCACCGCCGACGAGAGCCCAGCGTCACTGATCACACCCACAAACCCGATGATCAGGGCTGTCATCGCAATGAGTCCGTAATCCTCCGGCGTCAGCAGACGCGCAAGAATAGCAGTCGAACCGAATCGAAGACCAAACTTTCCAATCTGGGCAGCCGCTGTTACAGAACCACCACGCACTGAGCGCCCCTTGAGATTCTCTTCGAGATGGGATGTCGAAAAATGTCCTGCCTGGACATCTTTGCTTGGACTGGATTTCCCCGATTGCAATTATTTGGTGTTTAAAAAGTTGTTTACTCAATTGTGACATCGAGCTCACTCGCCGCTCTCGTCGCCCACAGAATGATGGTCCGCGAATTTGGATCAGACTTCACAGCTGGCTAGGACGATTACTTAAACGACGTACAACCGTGGAAAATAAAGCTTCAATAGGCGATCCAGCGGATAATTTCAGAAGTTGCTTCCCAACGCATCAAGATGCTCCGTCCATGTATTGAATCTTCTCAACTCTCAAACCACTCTTCTCCAACAAGATTTTTTCGGTGAAAACTCGCAAGTGCGTCTAGTCAAAAAGTACCGCTCCTTTCGAGGCCAATCCCCTTTCCGGAAAAGACGCAACAAGACGTCGAGATGCTTCATATTGGGAACCGACACCACCACTCCACCGCCCGCAGCTTGGTTGCCAGCGTTTTCAAGACGGATGCAGGAGCCTGCAGATGCTCCAGAACATCTCCGAGATTAATGCAGTAAAACGATTCTCTGATAATTCCGCTCAAGAAATCTTCCTGATCGAGCGAGTCAACGTGGACTTTTTCATGCTCGTGAGAGGCTTCACGGGCAATGTCGGGAGAAACCTCAATCCCCACACACACGCGTCCTGCTATATCTTCATCTAAAAGCCATTTTCCATTCGTTCATGTAGCACAACCCACATCCAGAATATTCAAGCCGCTCCCAGTAATGGGCTGACGATGTTCGCGGAGCAGGCCAACGTAGGTATCGATAAATTTTGAATCACCACAATTCATGCGATCATACGCTAGTCTGGTAGGCATCAACCCTCATTGGAAGCGAAAATCCGAGTTCCCGGCAGGACAACAAAGACAGCCAGAGTTGTTCGATCCGCAATCTTCGCCCGCCAAATAGTGTTTTTGCTGGGTCAAAACATTCCTCGTGAAATCTTCCGCCGATTCGCCCGCATCTTTGCAATTTCGACTAAATGCCGTAAATCAGCTAGTGCCTTACCGCGGGTTGCGGCGATGATTCAGATAATGACTTTATAAGCAATGCCCTTGAATTTGTCATAGCAGGTGATACCTCCAACTTTCAGGACGCCGACCGTCTGCCGACCATCTCGCTGGTGTCTGAATATCTGAATGAGAACCTTGGAACCAAAGAATATCTGTGTTTCACAACCCGCTGCAGCGATCTCGCAAAGAATGATGCATCCCGGTTACATATTAGAAAAAAACGGCCGATTGAGGAAAACACCATCCTATCCCAGTTGAATCCTAACAGAATACCGAACCCCATGAAACCTATCAGAAATAACCATTCATGAAAGCAGTCATACTCGCGGGGGGCTTCGGAACCCGCATCAACGAAGAAAGCACGCTGAGGCCCAAGCCGATGATCGAAATCGGCAACCGACCGATCCTCTGGCACATCATGAAGATCTACTCCGCCCATGGCATCAACGACTTCATCATTTGCTGTGGCTACAAGGGTTTTATGATCAAGGACTACTTCGCCAACTATCACCTCCACAATGCGGACATTACCTACGACATCAAAAACAGGAAGACCACCATCCATCGCTCTGATTCCGAACCATGGAATGTCACTTGCGTCGAAACCGGTGAGAAAACGATGACCGGCGGTCGATTGAAGCGTGCCGCGGATTACATTGGAGATGAAACGTTCTGCCTGACCTACGGTGACGGCGTCAGCAACATCGATGTCACTGCGAGCATCGCTTATCACAAGGCCCATGGCAAACTTGCCACTCTAGCAGCAGTGCAGTCTCCGGGCCGCTTCGGCGTCATCAGCCTCCACTCCGACAGCGATACTGTCCATTCATTCGCCGAGAAGCCCAAGTGCGACGGCGCATGGATCAACGGCGGATTTTTCGTGCTTGAGCCGGAAGCACTGGACCATATCGCTAACGAATCGACTTCATGGGAGTGCGAACCACTGGAGACCCTGGCCGGCAACTATCAACTCAAAGCATGGCGTCATCACGGATTCTGGCAGCCAATGGACACCTTGCGGGATAAAATGAACCTTGAGGAACTATGGGCCAGAGGTGACGCTCCATGGAAAATCTGGTAGAAACCATTTCTACAATTAGTCAGCAAAACCGGAACCTCGCCGTTGCATACTCAATAAGTAACATCTAAAAATCCTATCGCCTTTCTGACCATGCACATTCCCGAATGCCGCTTCTGCACCGAACCGCTCTCCCATGTGTTCTGCGATCTCGGCATGTCGCCCCTTGCCAACTCCTATGTGAGCTTCGAAAGCTCGCAAAATGCGGAAAAGACATACCCTCTCAAAGTATGGGTCTGTCCCAAATGCCTGCTCGCGCAGCTTGAGAGCTTTGAATCTCCAGATGCCATTTTCAGCGATTACTTATATTTCAGCAGCTTCTCTAGTAGTTGGGTGGAACATGCCCGGCGGTATTGTGAAATGATAACGAAGCGGTTTAGCTATGATGCGAACAGCCAGATCATCGAGATCGCCAGCAACGACGGTTACCTGCTCCAGCACTTCAGGGCCAAAGGTATTCCCGTTCTCGGTGTCGAACCCGCAGCAAATGTCGCGAAAGTCGCCTGGGATGAAAAGCAGATTCCCAGTATTGTGAAGTTTTTCGGCGTGGAAACCGCCACGGAACTGGTGGCTTCGGGGACATCCGCTGATTTGCTCCTCGGAAACAACGTGCTCGCCCACGTGCCCGACATTAATGACTTCGTTGGTGGCTTGAAAATCGCCCTTAAGCCAACGGGAGTGATCACCTTTGAATTCCCCCACCTGCTGCGTCTTATCGAAGGTAATCAATTCGACACGATCTATCACGAACATTTCTCCTATCTCTCGTTTCTGGCGATGGAGAAGGTTTTTGCCCACCATGGGCTCACACTCTTTGATGTTGAGGAATTGCCGACCCACGGTGGGTCGCTCCGGATTTTCGGGCGCCACACCGAGAATTCCGGCGCGGTCTTCGCAACGACAGACCGTGTGGAATCGATGCGCGAACAGGAAACCGACTTCGGCCTAACCAAAATGGAAACCTACACCGCCTTCGGTGAAATAGTGAAGGCGACCAAACGCAAACTCTTGAAATTCCTCATTGAGGCGAAGGAAGCCGGGAAGTCCGTCGTTTGTTATGGAGCGGCTGCCAAAGGCGTCACACTGGTGAACTACTGCGGAGTGCGTGACGACTTGGTGGACTATGTGGTGGATAAGAACCCGTACAAACAGAACCACTTCATGCCGGGAGCGCGCATTCCGATCTACGCGCCGGAGAAGATATTTGAAACCAAGCCGGACTACGTGCTGATCCTGCCATGGAACCTGCGTAAGGAAATCAGCACTGAAATGGATAAGATTCGTGAATGGGGAGGACGTTTCGTAGTACCGATCCCTGAGGTTGCGGTGCTCGATTGAGCTTAGTTTCTACTTCCCCCCGATGAACCCTTTAGACGCCATGGCCTCCGGCCGCGAGATGCACGCCCTTGTGGCGGAGCTATACCCGCTGTGCCGGAGCATCACCGGCGATGGTGTCCGCGAGACGCTGCGGCGCTTGATGGAGGAGATTCCGCTTGTAATCTACGAGGTGCCGAGCGGCACCGCCGTGTTCGACTGGACCGTCCCGGAAGAATGGAACATCAGAGAGGCGTGGATCAAAGCTCCTGACGGCCGCGAAATCGTGAATTTTGCGAATCACAATCTTCATGTCGTGGGCTACAGCACACCGGTTCGCAAGAAGATGTCGTTGGCCGAGTTGAAGCCTAGGCTGTTCAGCCTGCCTGACCAGCCTGACCTAATTCCATACCGCACGAGCTATTACAAAAAAACCTGGGGCTTCTGCCTCCCACACCGCGACCTCGAACGTCTGGAAGACGGCGAATATGAAGTATGCATTGATTCTACCCTCGCCGACGGGAGCCTCACCTACGGCGAATGCTATATCCCCGGTACCACGCCCGACGAAGTTTTGATTTCCTGCCACACCTGCCATCCTTCTCTGGCCAATGACAACCTCGCGGGCATTGCTGTTGGAGTGGCTCTGGCCAAACAGCTTGCGGCCCGCCCGAGGCGGTTGTCATACCGCTTTCTGTTTGCTCCGGCCACAATCGGTTCCATCACATGGCTTGCCCTTAACCAAGAGCTCATTCCCCGTATCAAACATGGTCTCGTCATCGCCTGTGCCGGCGATCCAGGGTCGATTACTTATAAGAAAACTCGGCGTAAAAACTCCCCTATTGACCGTGCGATGCAACATGTCCTTAAGGCCAGCGGCGCAAAACACAGGGTGGCTGAATTCCATCCGTACGGTTATGACGAAAGACAGTATTGCTCCCCCGGCGTCAATCTGCCGATCGGTTGTCTGATGCGCTCTCCCGACGGCACCTTCCCCGAGTATCACACGAGCGCGGACAACCCCGGATTCATCGAGCCCGAGGCGTTGGCGGACACGTTGGTAAAGACAATCGAAGCATTGGAAGTGCTTGAACACAATTCGTGCTATATGAATCTCAAACCGATGTGCGAACCAAGACTCGGCAAATACGGACTCTATGGAGACGGCGGCGGCCAACGAACCGGCGATTTCGACGAACTTGCTTTGCTTTGGGTTCTCAATCAGTCAGACGGCGAAAACGATCTTTTGGCCATTGCCGAAAAGTCCGGAATGCCATTCCGAAAGATTCTCACTGCGGCACATTCTTTGAAGGAAGCCGGGCTTCTACGGAGAGAATCCTAATGAACCCCTCTCGGACTATATTTTTTCAAAACCACACCCTATAGCGAACTGATGCCAACCCCAATACAGAAACAAAAGTCTGATTATCAGGAAACCCGATACGACGGCACCTACCTTGAAAGTTTATTCCCAGAAACCCTCACGGGACTATTTAAGGAATTCGAGGTTTAGGAACGATAAGATAGTATATTCAGAAAATGGATAAACATTCGCAGAAACAAGCAACGGGGCCCTTAGTCAGTATTGGTCTACCCGTCTACAACGGCGAAAATTTTCTAAGCGAAGCGATCGAGTCGGTCCTCGCTCAGACTTACCGCAATCTAGAACTGATCATTTGCGACAACGCCTCTACCGATCGAACTGAGGCGATATGCGAGAAATACGCGACGCAAGATGCTCGCATCAGTTATCATAGAAATACCACAAATCTTGGTGCGGGCGCAAATTACGACAAATGCTTCCATCTATCGAATGGTGAATTTTTCAAATGGATAGCCCACGACGATACGATCGCCCCAACGTTTGTTGAAAAAACGCTATTAGAACTAAAGTCCAACAGTTCGGCCATTGCTTGCGTAACAGGTGTAATGAAAATTAATGAAACTGGGGAAAGTATAGGATACTGGAATTTCGAAAAACTAAACCTTATGTCGAATTCTTCTTCCGCTCGACTTCATCGCTTTCTCTTTCATAGGCCGAAAAACACAGATTTTTTCGGCTTGTACCGAAGCTGCATTTTAAAGGACTCCGTTTTGCATGGAAACTACACTCATGCTGACAATGTTTTCCTCGCGGAAATGGCTCTCAGAGGTCAAACGATTCGAATTGATGACGCCCTTTTCTTCAATCGAATTCATAGTCTTCAGTATTCGCGATCAGTAATGCTCAGCACCTCATTTAACGAAATAGCAGATTGGTGGGCAGGAAAAAGCAGCGAGATGCAAAATCATACAACTCCAATAGTTACTCTTTGGCGAAACTACCTTAAAATAGTATATAGCAATATTCCTCCATCTCTCGAAAAACTCCGATGCTATACTTCGTTATTTGCTTGGCTATTTCAACGTAAAATTATAAGAATTTTTACAATCGAACTACTCCGATCCATTGCTCCTCAATTATACAAAATGTATCGTGATTCCTTTTATCGTGATTCCTATAATCGGAGATTCAAAGAGCCTTCCGCTTCACCAAAAGTCATTTGACCGAATCAATTTAAATCGAAACTATTTGGTTAATTGACGCACTCCAGTTTTCCGTACCGGCGCCAAGGTTAGGATTCAACGAGTGTTAGTGTTTTCTGTTCGGTTTTGCGATTGTCCTTACTGCCCCCACATGAGCCTCTAGATGGCTCGCGATCGCATCTGCTGGAGCTCGGTTTCCTCGCGAGCTGCGAGGGCTAGAGATGCTATACTCCACTCTCCATTTTTCAAGATTTTCGCGGACTTCGACCAAATTGAGGAAGAGCTCCGCGTTCAGAAACTCGTCCCTTAGCCTTCCGCTGAAATCGAGCTTCCCTCCGCTGAACTCGGGCCCGTTGTCTACCGTGATGCTCCGAGAAAGAGTTCCGGCGGTGTCCCGCGAATCGAAAACCTTTCCCGTTCCGATCGAAGCGCCGGCATACAGGAAAGGCAACAACGGCTGTATTGGTCGATGCAGGTCGGTCCTCGGTCGTAAACCGTCGGAAAAGCTAACTCAAACCCAGTAAAGTTTCAAGGGAGCGCCTCACCGCTAAAACAATTGCTAATCGATCTTTCTAAAAGACACTATTATGCAGATATTCTTTTATCCACCACATTGCATCTAAATCTCAGATCCTGGCCTAACTGGTTCGTATTCATTAATTCCTGCACATGAGCAAGCCTCTGGTAGACTGGCCCCTCGAATTGCTCAACTGTAAGATTCGTGCGGTTCAAAGCGTCGTAAATTTGATGGATCCCTTTTTCCAAATCCCAACATGGCTTGTAGTTTAGTTCCGCATACAAACGATCAAAATTAACTTTGTAACAGCGATTGTCCAAAAATATTCCCTTCGCATACTTCAACTCGGAACCCGAAACTGTATCTCGAATAATTTCAGCTATTTCACGCACGCGGAAATTCTCATTTGTTACACCCACATTGTAAGCTCGATTTCTCACAAGATCTTCATCCGCACCAAGCGCAGCCACGAAGGCTCTTGAAATATCTTCAATATGCACGATCGGGCGCCATGCGCTTCCATCGCTCTTCAGATGAACCTTACCTGTCGCATATGCCCAGGCAGTCAAATTATTCACCACGAGATCGAATCTCAATCGTGGTGAAACCCCATAAGCTGTTCCATTGCGTAAATAGGTAGGTGCAAAATTCTCATCCGCCAATTCCGCGAGAGCACGTTCCGCAAGCACTTTTGATTCACCGTAGGGCGTCACTGGATTGAATTCGGCATCCTCTCGCTTTTCACCCTCGCCCCCTGATCCATAGATGCTGCAAGATGAGGAAAACAAAAATCTACGAACCCCAGCTTTCTTAGCTAGCTTCGCAACGCGAACCGTCGCGTGATAATTGATATCCATTGTAAGTCCCGCATCAATCGATCCAAGCGGATCGTTAGATAGCCCCGCTAGATGAATGACGGCATCTACACCCAAAAAGTCGGTTTCGCTCACATCGCGAATATCCTTTCGTAGAGTCGGTGTTGAATCTAGAGTACCACCAAAGGTGCAGGAGCGAAACAAGTCGCTGTCCACGCCCAGCACTTCATGGCCTTCTCCTAAAAGCATCGACGTCAAAACTGTACCGATATAACCTCGGTTACCTGTCACTAAAATTCTCATACACTTAAATTATCCATTCCAAGCTTTCCACGGTGCCTGCCCCGAAGTCTCCAAGCGCCAGAACTCCGTCCCCTATAGGTGCATCTCTCATTCGAAGCTCCGCATGCCTCTTATCGACCCCTTTCCGGGCCACTTTAGGTGAAAGCAAATACATCAATGCTAAACGGATAGCGACCCACGGGATGGCTAGGTTGCACTCCTCCATTGGGCATTTTCTGATCCCAAAGCATCCCTTAGGGCCGCGGTCAGATACTATCCCTTACCAACCCTACATTTACCCTGCCACAAAGGATCAAATTCTCAAACCTACTCATAAACGCTCTATCACGCACTTTGAGCGTCTGTCTCAGGGAAAGTCGCTCCAGTGTACGGCGGCCAGATACTGCGCCAAGGAAAGGTCGATGTCGATACAGCGGATACGCCCAGATCGCCCAAGTTGACGACCGTCTGACAACGACCGATCCCTCTCCTGGTAGGGCCACCGAGAATCGAACTCAGATCTAACGTTTAGGAAACGCTTGTTCTATCCGTTGAACTATGGCCCCAGTTGGAGATCGGACCTGAGTCCGATGACGAGATGGGGTTCTGGCGAATCTTGATCCGTCTGTAAAGACTGACTTCCACTCATTTTATCGTTTTCCGTTATTGACAAGGCCCCTCCTCAGCCTAATTTCCCCCCTTCCTATGCTAAACGAAGAGATCAACAGAAGCCTCACGCCACAAGAGCTGGACTTTACCCACGCTCACATAATGGCCCGTTACGTAACTGAAACAGGCAAGATTCTCCCACGTAAAGTGACTCGTCTTTCATCTAAGCAGCAGCGCAAGATCAATAGAGCGATCAAGCGTGCTCGCAATATGCTGATGATGCAGTAGGAGCGGACTTCCCTCCTTCAAGAGCCCGCAGGTTCGGGTTGACCTGCTTTCATGGCCGAAATTCTAAAACCCACCGATGAGAACTTGCGTATATTACGCAAGTTTTTGCGTTTTGGGGGCCTTGTTGCCGTCCCAACGGAAACCGTCTACGGACTCGCCGCCAACGCGCTCGATGCCGATGCTTGCGCAAAAATCTTCGAAGCCAAGGATCGTCCGAGCAATGACCCACTTATCTGCCACGTCGCCTCGTACGAAGCTCTCGATGCATTTTGCGAAACCAACGAAGCTTCGAAAATCCTAGCCGACGCCTTTTGGCCCGGCCCGCTGACCTTTGTTCTGCCCAAGAAAGACACGATCCCAGGCATTGTCACCGCCGACTTGGATTCCGTCGCAGTCCGTAGCCCCAATCACCCGGTTTTCCGTCAGCTAATAGAGGGATGCGACTTCCCGTTGGCAGCTCCAAGCGCCAATCCATTTGCCTACATCAGCCCAACTAGAGCCAGCCACGTGCAGGCAAACTTGGGCGACCGGATCGAGTACATACTCGAAGGCGGTCCCTGCGAACATGGAGTCGAATCGACAATCATCGACCTGCGCGATCCAACCAATCCAAAGATCCTGCGCTATGGAGCCTTGCCCGTAGAGATGATCGAAAACGCATTAAAGAAGCGTCTTATTCACCCTCCTCCCAGCTCGAATGAAGCAACCATCTCCATCGCTCCAGGTTCTCTACCCAAGCACTACAGCCCCCGGACTCCACTTGAGCTTCGCCCGATTACTGTCTCGGAAAGAGAACTCGTCGAATCCGATCAATCCACTGCCTTCCTTTTGCTTCGCAAACCGGCAAACGCCCGAGCAAGTAACATTCATTGGCTCTCGGAGAAAGGTAAGCTCGAAACGATCGCTTCCAGCCTCTTCGCAAAACTTCGCGAACTCGACAGTGCTGACTACAAAAGAATCATCGCCGAAGAAGCTCCTGAACTTGGGCTCGGACTAGCAATCAACGACCGGCTCAGACGAGCCTCGTTTCGCTAGTACTTTACTGACGCGGACAAGCGGATTATCCGCTCGGCCTCGTCTTCGTTCACCATCCTCAAGCTGCCGCTACGGAAAACGTAGCCGCCCGAAAATCGAATCGATTGAGTTGGCGAAAAACTCACAGCCACCTCACCGCTATAGATTTCTTTTGCAAAATTCGGCTCCAGCTCGGCCCAGCTTTTCGAAACGCCGTAGTAAGAGGACCACATATCGGACAAGGTGAAATCACCCGCAAACGATATCGTTTCCGCTTCCACAAACGCATCCGCTACGAGCGAAGGACGGGTAGACCGGTTAAATGTTAGCGAATACTGAGAATCTACACCGGTTTGCCAAATCAAAGCGCCATCGACCTCCAAAGCCGATTCGCTACGACCGCCATCAAGCTGAGAATTACGAGCCCCAGCAGTTACCTGAGCATAAAGCCCTTCCCCGATTCCGGTTGAAACTCCCACCTTAATCGCTTCCTCCGATGATTGGCGAATTTCTGAAAGAGAATTCAATTTGGAAGACTTAAACTCTACCCCGACTAACAAGTCCGTGTTTTCCGCGATCTCCGTTCTTAATTCTACAGGAATATGCGTTTGCTCAAGTAAATCGAGATTGCCATTCGACAGGACCGACTCCGCGTGCTGAACCGCCGCAGACATTTGATACGAACGTCCCGCCCCAAACTCTCGTGTCACTAAAGCCTGAAACCGCGTTCCATCCAACAACCGTGCCCTCGCCATCCGCTCCGGATCCGACCAAGGAGAACGCCGCAAACGGTACTGTACCTCAGCGACCACCGGAAAATCCGACGCTGTAGGATCCAAATAGCTAAACAAACTCGCGCCCGACCAAATAGCATCCACCCGATGCCGCATCGCGAGCGGCAATCCCGACGCCTTGGCAGATCGATAATCCAACGGCGCCGCGTGCTTCAAATCACGATCGAACGAATACTCCAAAACCGGCACCGCATATTCAATTTCCGAAACCTCGCTCGCAGCTTCCAATTCTTGCCCATCTTTGTCCGCACGCAATGAGACGCCGAGCATCATAAAGCCGGTGAGTACCGTAGCGGTTATTCGGCCGCAAAGCATTGAATCAAGAGGAGACATCTAGAAATGCGTATGAGTTTGATCGACAAGTTTGATTAGGATTGAAGCCAAAGCTTATCCCAACCCACAAAAATGCGAAAATTCGCCAGAAACTCAAGCCCGGAGCGCAACGATTCTAGTCTGTTGCCGTTTCTTCGCTCGGCTCTTCCTCGTCAAGGACATTCACCGTCGCGGCAATAACACGGCGATTATCGAGACTTTCCGCCGTAATCGCGAGCCGTTCGATTCGAAATGACTCTTGCAATCGCGGCATTCGCCCAAGCCTAAGCGTAATATAGCCGCCAAACGTAGAGACTTCGTTCGATTCCAATTCAATGCCGATTTCCTCGGAAACATCATGCAGCGGCGTAAGCCCATCTACCAGAAATCCACCGTCGTCCAATTTGGAAATCATTTCCTTGTCCCGGTCGAACTCGTCTTGAATTTCTCCAACGAGCTCCTCAAGAACGTCTTCCAAAGTAATTGCACCAACCGCACCGCCGAATTCATCGATCAGCAGCGCAAAATGCTGCTTCTGTTTCAAAAAACCCTGCAACACGCCCTCCAAAGGCTCATCCATCGAAAATCGAGCAATCGGACGTTTGAGCTCCTGCAAGTCAATGTCCTTGGATAACTTGCCGCTGCGAAACACGTCCTTGATATGGACGATCCCGATACACCGATCCAAGTCCGCCTCGCAAACCGGAAAGCGCGTATGCCCCGTGCCACGAGCCACTTCCAGATTCTCCTCGATCGAATCTTCCACATCAAAATAACTGAGCTGATTTCGAGGGATCATTATGTCATGCGCCACCCGCTTTCGCAGATCCATCGCGTTATTCAAAATGTTCTCCGTCACCGTCGGCAATTCACCCCCGCTACTGACGATCGAGCGAATCTGGGAATCGACATCGATCAAATTCAGATCGGATTTCGGATCCAGCCCCAAGCCTTTCAGCAAAACTCCGGAAAACCCGTTCAATGCACTCGAGAATGGCTTAGCCAAAATTTGAATCACGCGGACCAACGGTACCGTAACCGCCAAGGTTCGCATCGGGTGCTGCATCGCCAACGCGCGAGGAACCAACTCTCCCAAAACATAATAGATACCCACCGCGAAAATGAGACTCAGCGTCATTACGACACGCATCTGACGCTCCCCCGCCCAACCGACGGCCAGCAATGCGGACAAAATAAGCGGAACGAGCAAACAACCCGCAGCGATCATACAAAACGTAATTCCCAATCGCAAAACCTTGATGCTTCCACTCATATCTTCCAACAACGCCGCGATGAGATTCGACTCCTTCGCCTTATCCATCTTGCCAGTGCCGTAGCGAGTGAAACGCAATTTCATCAAGCCAAACTCAGTGGCGGCGAAAACGGCATTCAAAAAGAGGAAACCTAAAACGGCTGCTCCAGACAACATCAACTCGGTCGAAGAAAAGTTCACTGGGTTATCGTAATAGAATGCACAATCCAACAATGCCGCTATACGCTCTGTTTATTCAAGAACGAAGTGAGCGAAGCCAAAGCACGCTCGTTTTCCTCCTTCGTCCCGATCGATACCCGAACCCATTCGCCCATCCCGTAAGGAGCAAGCGGTCGAACGATTACTCCATCCTCCTGCATCGCCTCGAATGCGGCAACGCCATCTCCCACATTGATTGTCACGAAATTCGCGTAGGTCTTGATGTATTCGATCCCCAATGACTCAAGGCGCTTCTCGAAGAACGCCACGCAATCGGCATTTTCCCGGCGACACTTATCCACGAAAAATCGATCTTCCAATGCGGCAATCGCCGCGGCCTGAGCCACTGCATTCGCATTAAAAGGTTCGCGAGCGCGATTCAAAAGCGAAACCAATTCGGGATCCCCATAACCATAGCCAACTCGCAGTCCCGCCAACCCATAGATTTTGGAAAACGTGCGCGTACAAAATATCTTACGTCCCTTCGCTATCTGATCCCTCAAATCAATAGGATCGTCCAAATATTCCGAATACGCTTCATCCAAAATGAAAACCACGTGTTCCGGTAGAGCGTCGATCAATTCCAATATCTCCTCTTTCGTATTCGCCGAACCACTTGGATTATCCGGACTTGCCAAGAAAACGAGTTTCGTGCGATTCGTTACCGCCGCCGCCATCCCGCGCAAGTCATGACGGCGACCCACGGTCGGAACTTCCACTGGCACTCCGCCAAACAAAAGCGTTACCAGTTTGTACACGATAAACGCGCCCTGCCCCATAACGACCTCGTCACCTTTTCCAACAAACGCATGCCCTAAAAGCTCCAGAACCTCATTAGATCCATTGCCGACTATAAACTGCTCCGGATCCAACTCCAACGATCTAGCCAACGCTTTTTTCAAATCATAACAACCACCATCTGGATACAATTGAATACTATCCATGGCCGCCTTACCTGCCGCAATCGCCTTAGGCGACGCCCCCAGCGGATTTTCATTCGAAGCCAGCTTTACGATCGTCGAAGGATCCAAGCCTAGCTCGCGAGCCACATATTCGATCGGCTTTCCCGGCTGATAGACCGGTTGCGATAAGAGTTCAGGTTTAACCAAGTCAGCGTAAGTCGGCATAATCTTTATTCGAAACGCGAAAACCAAAAGGGATTCTCATGCTTCGAGCAAGCCTGACCTTAATATTGCGGTTTTCGAGGGTGCATTGTACGGTAGGCATTCGAACGCTCCAGTTTCGATTGGATGCGTTGCTTTCTGAAGTATGAAGGACTAGCCGCATCGGTTAATGCATCTTCCAC
>JBNMOQ010000056.1:0-21257 GCA_051275055.1 Candidatus Pelagisphaera sp. | reverse complement strand
AGTTCGTCGGGGGTCATGAATTTTTGGGCACCTTCGATGGTTCGGCTATAGACCCATTGCATGGCGTCTCGGTAGTTGGTGAGTATTTCCTTAGCATTATCGAGCATTGGCGAGGTGTGGCCGCCAATGAGGTGTAGTGGATTCTCATTTACCATCGAATCGACGCTCGTTATCCAGTCGCGAATTGAGCGTCGAGCTGTCCCGCGAAGGGGATACACATTGGGCCAGGATTGATAGAAATTGTCTCCAGCGAACACGACTTTCTGATCGGGAAGCCACACGTATAGCTGGTCTTCGGTTTCGCCAGGCGCTGCTACGAGATCTATGGTGACACCTGATATCGTGATACGTTTTCGTTGTTCTCCGAATGTATGAGTGGGATTGATCTTTGCTGGGCCACGGTTCTGGCTTGCTGTTTGGCTTCGAGCGCCATCGACCATCATGTTGCCAGTGGGGCGTCGCTCTGGCGGTATGGCGACGCCGATGCCGAGTTTTTGTTCGGGCTTCAAATCAAACCCTTGAGAGTTGGAAGTGCGAACTCCTCCTAGGATTCCGGTAACGCGGTTGCGAGCTTGTTCGGAACCGTAGTTGGAGCGTCCCCAAACTTGGATGCCCTTGCCTTTCTCGTAGAATGCGGGCGCTCCGTTTGTGTGGTCTCCGTGGCTATGGGTATAGATGATAGCCTTGACTGGCTTGTCGGTGATTTCCTCGAAAGCTTTTCGCACTCGGCTTGCCATTATGGGGAGCTGCCCTGGATCTACAATGATGACGCCATCGTCTCCCACTATCATCGTGTTGGCGGATACTTGGTAACCGATGGCAGTGTAGACATTTTCCGCGACCTTGATCACTTGCGGTTCGAACATTTTGTTGCGTTCGAGCAAGCGTTTGGTCGCTTCGCTGGACTGACCCAGCGCGGCTGATCCGAGTAGTGCGATTCCCGAAACAAGCAAAACGATAAATCTGAAGGGTATTTTCATATTCATTCGATAGAGAAACCGGATTGATCCATCAATCACGAATTTGCCGGGTCGCGGGAATCTACTGAATGATCCTTGGGCTTTTTTGTTTTGATAGGCGCACAGGCACCTTGCCTGTGCTACTTTTCCGAGATATCTCGCGTTTATTAAAGTGGATCGAGACCTCCGGGCTCGGTGTTCGAATTGAGTTATTGGATTTTTTTTCGATGCTTATTCTAACGCGTATCCGCCTCGGCAAATGCTGCGTTCGTTTTTTCGAGAATGATTGCCTTGAGGCGTTCGCGATTGCTTTCATCGAATTCTGGGGTGCCCTTGCCGAAAGAAATGACCGCAGTTTGTCCGGAGTCGTCTTTGACTTTTAGAGAGAAATTTTCCAAGGATGACAGGTAGCCGAATTCATATCTGCGGCGCAGGCGCGAGCTGACGGTTTCAAGTTCCTCCATTTCTTCGACCGTGTTGAGCGTTCGATTGTAGGGACCGTAGGTTCCGAATTCTTGATCGATATTAATCAGGCCTAACTGAAGTTGGACTGCGAATACGATTCCTGCTGCAAAAAATGCAAAAAGAATCAGTTGTATGATGCGTTTTTTTGTAAAGGTGGCCATCAGGTTTCAGAAAAGAGAAGTTCAATCGACTAGGAGGTGACTAGTCAACCGATATGCGATAATTGGGAAGCTTGATCCTTTGCTTCAAAACCGGCTTTTGGGCAGTTTTTCTAATCACGCCATAGCGCTTTGCTAATAACATTGAGTTAGAGTCGGTTTCGCCCGTCTTGAGCTCTTTTGGTTTTGCTAAAACCAATTAATTCGCTACGTTTATTTTCATGAAGGAAAATGTAAGAAGACATATTGTATCCATGATTGATGGACGTCCGGAAACTGTTGTTTTGGCAGATCGGCTCCTGACTTCTAGCGAATACGAAAGAATTCGAGAAAACACTGAAGAGCTTGAGGAAGAGTTGCCATTTGAGGAAGAGTTGCGAATCGATCTAACGGGTGCTGATATTAGCGCAGCCATTGAGGACTTGCGTCCGTACGTTTTATAGCAGATCGATTTGAGCTTGCTGGTCGAGGGTCTTTTTATTCGACACGAGTTTAATCACTTTGGGACACTCGTGATTTGATTAGGTTTTTTTGAGATCGTTGTTTTATATTAAACTGACGTAGTTGAAGTGCTTAATGTCGACGCAATCCTATTGTTTGGGAGATCTTTCGACAACGCTGGAAAATTGGGAAGTCCGTTCAGCGCTGCTTTCATACCATTAGTACCCGATGCTTCAAAGGGTGGCTGCGGTGTATTGAACCAAACATCGAGTCTAGGAATATCGGCTTTTTCATAGGCGATTTTGGGAAAATAACGATTGATCCCTGGTTGACGAAATTGTGAGGCGCTCACTCCGCAGCCAGACCGAAGATGACGACAAAGGCTAGGATGAGGATGAGGGCCCCGAAGCGGGTTCTTTGGAGGCAGCAGCGCCAACCGCAGAGGCATTTTCCCGCGGCCAGCCAGGCATTGATGCCCTGGAGTAGATAATAAAATGCGAAGGCGCGTGACGCTATGCTGATGATCTGGAAAATGTTGGCGAACCAGACGAGGGCGATGGCGGAAAACGTGATGACGAGGTAACTACGCCGGGAGTCGAGTTTTTTGCCGATGCTCTGGGCTATGAGACCGCCCCCCCCTAGCGTGTCAGCGATGGCTGCGCTGAACTGGCTCATGACAGCGGCGATGATGAGCATAGCGGGAAGGATGGGAGAAACGAGACGCGCAAGATCGATAATGGCGGTTTCGTCGGGATTGGTGCCTTTCATGTGGGTCAAGAGCGGTAGGGCTAGGAGTACGAATATGACGTAGATGACGCCGGATACGAACTGCGCCTGGCGCATGGTGTTGATGCGGGTGTCGGCGTCGTATTCCGCACCGAGGTAGCGGGAGGTTTCAAATCCTTGTACGATGAGGAGCAGACCAGCGAGGAGGCGGAGCTGTTGAAAGGCGTTGTGATCCTTGACGGCGATATCGTGCGTGAAAATATCGCCAAAGGAGCTCAGGTCGAACATTCCGAGACCAAGGATAAGAGCGGCTATAATCGTCAGTTTGATAGTGACGGAGTAGACTTCAAGCCGTTCCAGAGCATGCAGTCCGCGAATGTATCCGGTCAAACCGATGAATAGTAGGATCGCGCTTGTGAGGAGATTGACATAGAGGCCTGCGTTCTGGCCGGCTCCATGGAGGACGAACGAGGAAAGGAGACGAAGGTAAAAGGCAACAGAAACGATGTAAGCGACTGAGAGCACGATTCCGGAGGCTTTCTCGACGAGCCATATGCTTCGCGGCGGAGGAACATCACCTGCGAGGAGCGGTTCGAGGTTGCGGATATTGAAACGAATGATACCGCCGATTCCGTAGGCGAGAAGGACGATTCCGAGCATGGCGAGAGGCGCAGCCTTTCCTACTATCACTGCGACGAGCGGTGCGGCAACGAGAAACCCGCTGCCAATAATCGAAGCCAGTGGTGTTACAGTCGCCCGCCAGTTTTTGGACTTGCGGACCTGGGGAGAGAGGAGCCAAGCCGCCGTGACGGCAACTGCACCGAGAATGGATACGTCTGTTATGGTCATCGGTTGCCAGGCTCTTTGGACTGGTTAACTAGCGCTTCAAAACCGGCCAGCAGATCGAAGAGTTCTTCGTCGATTAATTTCTGGCGAGCAACCATTTGGTCGCCTTGCCACCGTCCAATTGATTTATAGATACTGACATAATAATTTATTTTTCTAGGATTTACCTCTATCACAGCGATTCATTCCTGGTGTATTAAAAATACTCATACATTTTTTAGCTGTCAAGGCGGTTGTTAGGTGAATATGGGAGAATCTAGAAAGGACAGTCGATTTTGTCCGAGGCTGTCGGCATCGTCTTTCTATGCGACGGTTTAGCTATTTGGCTCGGCGTTGGTTGCGTCGAATCAATTTATCGAATACAGACAGAGGCTCTTGATGATAGTGATCGGCTCAACGGTGATTTTTGAGCTGATAGGACAAGTCTTTACCCGTTTGGCAAAAGCATCTAAACGAGTCGAAACGCACACACGCTGACTTCTAGTACTGTGGAAGTGTCCAATTAACAAGTTGTCAGAGGCATTGTTGATGATCTACTAACAAACCTAAGCTTATCTCTCGTTATGAAATCCACTTTTTTTGTCTTACTTGTCCTTGTTGGTGCATCGCTGGCTACTGCGGTTGAGAAACCGAATATCGTCTACATTATCTGTGATGATCTAGGTTATGGCGAAATCCATACGCTGGCTCCGAAAACCTCCAAGATTGCAACGCCGGGAGCTGACAGACTTGCGGCTCAGGGAATGGTTTTTACGGATGCCCATAGCGGTTCAGCTGTATGCACGCCTACGAGATACGGGATCATGACGGGTCGCTATAGCTGGCGCACGCGACTGCAAAAGGGTGTTGTCCAGGGGTTTGCTCCAAACTTGATCGCCGAGGATCGTCCAACGGTAGCGAGCTTTCTCAAAGGGCAGGGGTACGATACGGCGATTGTCGGTAAATGGCATTTGAATTTCCAATACCTCGATCCTGATTCCGGCGAAGCTTATACTCAAAAGGAGCACAAGACGCCTCCCGTCGCAGCGCGCATTCCTGATGGGCCGTTGACGCGTGGATTTGATTACTTTCACGGGTTTCACCACGCTCGGAACATGAAAGCGGTTATCGAGAATGATCGAGTGATCGCGCATGACGATGAAATCAATATGCTGCCGCGTCTGACACGAGAGGCGGTCGAGTACATCGATTCTCGTGCCGGCAAAGATAAGCCGTTTTTTCTCTACCTTCCGCTGGGCTCGCCGCATAACCCGATCGTTCCGGGTCCGGAATGGCAGGGGAAAAGCGGACTAAGCCCTCATGCGGATTTCGTCATGCAGACCGACAATGTGGTAGTGGAAGTTTCGAAGGCGCTCGAACGTCACGGACTGACAGATGACACGTTGGTTATTTTCACGAGCGACAACGGGACGTCAAAGGCAGCTGGTATCGATAAGTTGGAGGCGCAAGGGCATTTCCCTTCGGCTCATCTTCGCGGTTCGAAAGCGGATCTTTGGGATGGCGGGCATCGCATACCGTTCATCGTTCGCTGGCCAGGGAATGTGAAGCCTGGGTCGCAGAACGATCAGTTGATTTGCCTGACGGATTTGCTTTCCACGACGGCGGAAATCCTTGGCTCGAAGTTGCCGGCTGGTAGCGGCGAGGACAGCGTTAGTTTTCTGCCGGCATTATCTGGCAAGCGCATCGTATCGACTCGCAACGGAGTGATTCATCATTCGAATTCGGGTCATTTCGCTTACCGTTACGGTAAGTGGAAGTTGTTGCTCGCGAGAGGTTCCGGAGGATGGTCCTCGCCTTCTGAGAAAGAAGCGAAAGATGCGCCTCTGGAAGCTCAGCTTTACGACATGGAAAAGGATGTAGGGGAAACAAATAACCTCTACGCGAAGAACCCGGAAGTCGCCGAACGTTTGCTGGCTCTTTTGGCTGCAGACGTAAATGCGGGCAGGAGTACTAAGGGCCCAAAGTCGATGAATGACGTAGCGGATATCGTTCTTTGGAAAAACGGTCGATAGGGGCGCAATAGGAGGCTAGGTAACATGGTAGCGGCGGATCTCCGAGCCGCCATCAAGAAGTCGGGGAATATGTCTGAACGATGGAATCGTTCAGGGTGGCCGCTCGGAGATCGGCCGCTACCTTGAGTCTGTATTGAAGGGATTCCTTAGATTTGAATTTATTGTTGTCTCTTTGGCCTTTGGACGGGTAGAGCTAAGCTTACTTCAAACATGATCGTTTCCCTACGAATTCCAGCTTTTGTTTCCGTTCTCGCCCTTTCTGTTCTTGCTCCTGCCGCATATGCAGAAGTCGATTTCGCCCGCGATATTCAACCGATTCTCAATCAGAATTGCGTTGAGTGCCATGGTGGAGTGAAAGCGGCGGGTGACGTTTCCTTCGTTTACGAGGACCGCGTCATCAATTTCGAGGGCAAATCGGGTTCTCTGGTAGTGACGCCAGGCGATGTGGGTACGTCGGAAATGTTTTACCGTGTAACGACGGATGACGAAGACGATCGCATGCCGCCTCCTGACGAGCATGAAGCGCTTTCGGAAGAGGACATCGCGTTGATAGAAGAATGGATTGAAGAAGGAGGCAAATGGAGTGGTCACTGGGCTTTTCAAACGCCAAGCAAGCCGCCGGTTCCCGAAACCGAATTTGATGACCAAGCGACGGGCGACTTGGACCGATTCATTTTCAAACGATTGGAAAAAGAGGGCTTGAAACCGAGTCCCGTTGAAGAGTCTGGGCGCTTGCTGCGTCGACTTAGTCTTGGGCTCACTGGGCTTCCGCCGAACGTTTCCGAATTGGATGCCTTTGAAGCGACTTTTGAAAAGGATCCGCAAGTTGCCGTGGAAAATGCAGTCGATGATTTACTGGCTCGTCCTGCTTTCGGCGAGCGTTGGGCAAGTATGTGGCTTGATCTCGTTCGCTATGCGGACTCGGGGGGCTTGGGCCAGGATCAGAAGCGAACGATCTGGGCCTACCGCGATTGGGTAGTTAAAGCGTTTAATGATGACCTGCCATTCGATCGATTTACTATTAAGCAGCTTGCGGGCGATCTGCTTCCCCGGCCGACTATTGACGATTTGATTGCCACGGCATGTCAGCGTAATACTCAAACGAATGACGAGGGCGGCACTGACGACGAAGTATTTCGCGTTGAAGCGGTTGTCGATCGGATCAATACGACGTGGCAAACGTGGGGCTCATTAACGTTCGGCTGCGTTCAGTGTCATGATCATCCCTACGATCCACTGCGCAACGAGGAATACTACCAGTTCATGGCGTTCTACAATAATTCCGCGGATTCCGATCTGTCGGACGAGGCGCCGCTGGTTACCGTTCCGGATGACGCAAATCTCTACGGCGAGGCGGCTACCTTGCGTCAGAGCATTTTGGATTTGAAAGAGGCTGTCTGGGAGAGCGGCATGGCGTTACGCGAGAAAACCGATTGGCGGGGAGTGAAGGGGCTTATCGCAAAGTCTAATAACAGTACGAAATTTTCCGTAGTAGAAAAATTGGGAAATGACGAGTTTTTCACTGAAGGAACCGTGGAGACGAAAACTCACACTTTGATAGACGTTCCTGCCGTAAGTCTTGGTGGCGAGCCGATAACGGCTTTGCAGTTAACCGTCTTGCCTTATGATCCCGAGGCTTCGGTTAGCGATCCGGAATGGGGTTTTCTGGTAAAGGATCTGGAAGCGTGGGTTGTTAATCAAGACGGCGGGAAAGAACCTGTCGCGTTTAGGTTGAGCGTTCCGGACGTGCCTTGGATGCCTACGGATCCGATGAGCGTAATTGAGGGCAATGGAAAAAATTGGGGAGCTGATTCGCGTATCCATTATGCTCGGAAGTTGGTTCTCGTTCCGGAAGTGCCGTTGAGCTTGGAGGAGGGCGAGTTGCTCGCTATTCATATTCACTGTGACAAAACGGGTCACGGCAGCCATCCTATGGCAATTCAGCGAGGGCAGTTGTCGAGTAGCTCAGATTCCAGTTGGACGCGATTAGGAAAGGAGGGAAGCGAGACGTTTCCTCGAAGCGAGGAATTGGTCCAAGCGCTCAAACGTCTTTCGGATATTCCAGGGACGACGGTTCCGATCATGCATCGACGACCGGATCAACTTGCCCGTCCTACGCATATATTCGAACGAGGAAACGCGATGGAGAAAGGGGACTTGGTTTTCGCTGGACTTCCCAAAACGTTGACTAAGGTTGCTCCGGCGAATGGTCCGCTGGATCGACTTGAAATGGCCCGCTGGTGGGTCTCGGACAATCACCCGCTTACTGCTCGCGTCTTCGTCAACCGAGTCTGGGAACAATTATTTGGTATTGGAATTGTTCCTACACTGGAGGATTTTGGATCTTCAGGGGAAAAACCTACGCACCCCGAGTTGCTCGACTATCTCGCAGTTCGTTTTCAGAAAGACTATGCTTTTGGTGTGAAGGCGATCATACGAGAGGTCGTTCTTAGTCATAGCTATCGTCAATCATCGCGGGTGACTCCCGAGCTATTGGAGCAGGATCCGGATAATCGTTTGTTGGCTCGCGGTCCGCGTTTACGGCTAACGGCCGAAATGGTTCGGGATCAGTCGTTGGCAGTGAGTGGATTGATTTCATCCAAACAGGGAGGGCCGCCGGTTCATCCTCCGTTGCCCGAAGGCGTGTGGCGCCCATTTGCAAGTCGCGATAAATGGGAAACACCCGAAGTAGGCGATGAAGACCGTTATCGCCGTTCGCTCTATACGTACGTTAAACGAACGATCCCTTTTCCAACGTTTGCGACCTTCGATGCTCCGTCGCGCGAATTCTGCTCTCCTCGTCGCCTTTCTTCGAATACGCCATTGCAAGCGCTTGTTACATTAAACGACACGGTATTCGTGGAATGCGCAGAGGCTTTGGCGAAACGGCTGGAGTCGGATTTTTCCGGCACGACCGATGAACGCCTCGCTCGGGCTCATCGACTCGCGACTGGGCGGGCAGCGAACTCGAATAGGATTCAGGAATTGGTGGAGCTTTACGATGAAGTGAACGCTCAAGCTCCGGATAAGACTTGGTTGGTTTTAGCTCAAGTATTGCTCAATCTCGATGAAGCGCTTACTTACTGAACTGCGATGAAACTCGAATCTCTAATTAACGAAACCCGTCGTCGCACACTTGAACGCGATACGCGTCGCCAGTTTATTTCTCGTTGCGCAACGGGTCTCGGAGCGATGTTTCTCGCAGGGAAATCGGGTTCATTTGCGAGTGGTTTGGATTATTCGACTCACGATACGGCAAATCCCTTCAATGCTCTTCCACCTCACTTTAGGGGCAAAGCAAAGCGGGTCATCTATCTTCACATGATCGGCGCGCCGAGCCAGCTCGAGCTTTTCGATTACAAGCCGGACCTTGAAAAATTAGATGGACAGGCCTGTCCGCAGTCGTTTCTCGAAGGAAAGAACTTTGCGTTTATCCAGGGGACCCCTAATATGTTGGGCCCTCAGTATCCATTTATGCAGCACGGAAAGTCTGGTGCTTGGGTTTCGGATCGCTTGCCTCACTTTTCGAAAGTGGTGGATGACGTTAGCTTCATCAAGACGCTTCAGACGGATCAATTCAACCACGGTCCCGCTCAGTTGATGGTGCATTCGGGGCAGGCGCGTATCGGGTATCCCTCCATCGGTTCTTGGGTGACGTGGGGGATGGGCACGGAAAACGAGGATCTTCCTGGGTTTGTGGTGCTACTTTCCGGTGGCCGCCAACCTCGAGTGGGCAAGGCTCTTTGGAGTTCCGGGTTTCTTCCTTCGGTTTACCAAGGCGTCCAGTGTCGTTCGGTTGGCGATCCCGTTTTGAACGTCTCTAACCCGGAAGGCATTTCGCGCGATATTCGTCGCTCGACTTTGGATACATTGAGATCGCTCAATAAGCAAACTCACAAGGATTTTGGCGATCCGGAAACGCTGACCCGAATCGCTCAATACGAAATGGCTTTTCGCATGCAGATGGCCGTACCCGATGCGATGGATATCTCGCAAGAGCCGGCAGAAGTGCACGAACTTTACGGGACGGCTCCAGGAAAAGAAAGCTTTGCGAACAACTGCTTGCTAGCCCGACGGCTTGTTGAACGAGGTACGCGTTACGTTCAGCTATTCGACTGGGGTTGGGATTCGCATGGGGCAGGAGAGGCTGAGGCTCTCAATGGAGGGTTTCAGGACAAATGTCGCGAGGTAGATAAGCCGATGGCGGCATTGCTTACTGACCTCAAACGACGAGGATTATTGGAAGATACGCTGGTCGTCTGGAGCGGCGAGTTCGGTCGTACGCCGATGCGGGAAAACCGTAATGGTCGGGAAATGAAACTTATCGGTCGCGATCACAATCCGGGTGCCTTTACCGCTTGGATGGCTGGCGGGGGAGTGAAGCCTGGCGTGACATATGGGGAGACCGATGAAGTCGGTTATAGCGCAGCGGTCAATCCAGTACCGATGGAAGATTATCACGCGACAATGTTACATCTCTTAGGCTTTGCGCATAAGAAGCTGAACTATCCGTTCCAAGGCCTGGATCAACGGCTCACGGGGGTTAAGGACGCTAAAGTGATCAAAGAGCTTCTAGCTTAGGAGAAGGCTTGATGAGTTGCTAGTGGAATCCTCGGGGCTGTCGCCGTTGCTTTTTTGTAGCCTAATAATTTGAACCCTATTTCTCGATTGCTTGGACGTTTTTGAATTCTCTGTTTCACGCTGAATAAAGACCCGTTTCACGCGTTTACTTCGCGGCCCATTCTATTAATTGGGAAATGGCATTCTAATTCATTTGCTGGCCGGTTAATATTCCATTGCGAGAATTATAACATGAACGGTTACATCCTTTCTTCGGGAGAGACCGTCTATTGCGCCAATCCGTATTTCTTAATCTTATTGTAGATGCTTTTCTCTGCAATTCCGAGAACACGAGCAGCTTCGCTCTTGTTGTTTCCACAATGAGCTAACGTCTTTACTATGACTCGTTTTTCGATTTCCGAGCTCGTGTACCTTGCTGCAGCTCATCGAATAGTTAGGGCTGATGGCAAGTTCCTGCGTATTAAGGCGCAGTAAGGGTTGGTATTGTGTCATCGAGCGTATCCTGATCGATGGTCGTAGCCACTTGCCCGGTCGATCATGGTCGCTAAAAATTACTAACGTTCTTTTTTTAGGACAATAGGATTAGGCTCAAATCGGTGATAATGAGAATTCTGGAAATGAGTTTTTGGAATCATTCAACCCCTTGTATCCCAATTGCCTAAATTTGTGTCTGATAAAGTAAACGTCGGCCTGGTCGGGCTTGTTGTTCTCACTAGTTTTTTTACTGATAAAAGCAATTATTTGTCCAACCGTTCGCTCTGACGGGTGAATCTACTATTATCAGACTCCATTTGATGCCCAAGATTTTCATTACCTCTATTTTAAGCGTTTTCCTATGCTCTAGTTTGGCTTTGGCCAAGAAAGATGTCTTGTCACTTGAAGAAGTGAAAGCGGCGGGAGCGCTTCGATCGAGTTATCGTAAACAGGCGCCGCGGTCAGTGTCCAATGAAGCGCCAACGGCTAACCTGAAAGCGTTTCAAGAGAAGATTGAGCCGATTCTGAGTGAAACCTGTTTTCAGTGTCATGGTCCGAAGAAGCAAAAGGGCGATTTTCGTATCGACACCCTCGATCCTGACCTGATCAACGGCGGCGATGCCGATTGGTGGCTCGATGTCATGGATGTGGTGACGAATGGCGAAATGCCGCCGGAGGATGAAGACGTTGAAATCGCGGATGAAGATCGCGGTCGGATCATTGAATGGCTAACCACCGAAGTCCAAGTCGCCTCGCAGGTGCAGCGTACCGAGCAAGGGCATTCGTCTTTTCGCCGAATGACACGCTACGAATACAACTACGCTCTGCAGGATTTGTTGGGATTGCCTTATGAATTTGGCAAGGACCTGCCTCCGGAGATAGTATCGGAGGACGGATTTCAGAACAGTTCTGAGATGCTGCAAATGTCGGCGATGCAATTTGAGCAGTATCGCGAACTGGGTCGAAGCGCTTTTGAGAAAGCGACTGTCCGTGGCGACCGGCCGGAAATGACGTTTTATGGGATTACTATGGACCAGGCCATAGAGAAGGTAAGGCGGAGGATTACGGCGGATATTGAGAATAGAATTAAGAAAGAACTTATCGAACCTGAAGATTTCGAGAAAGAGTTTGAAAGGCAGGTGAAGAATAAGGCAGGCGATTCTAAGAACGCTCACTACATCGATTTGAAGACCGGTCAAGGATACAAGGCAGCGTTCAGGTACAGCGGCGCTAGGCAGGCGCATACTCCTGTGAAAACGATGCCTGAGGTACCCTCGAGTCCTCCGCATGTGGCGATCATTCCGGCTCAGGAAAGTATTAAGTTTGATCTAGGCGATAGTCTGCCAGCTACCGGTGTGCTTAGGGTTCGTATTCGCGCGTCGCGAACGTCAGGGGACAATGAGAGCTTTCCCAGTCTGCGATTGTTCTTTGGCTTTCAGGCGAGCAATAATTCGGATGCGTCCAAGCAAATTGGGTACACGGATGTTGGGATTGAAGCTTCTTCGAGGAACCCCCAGTTTTATCAGTGGGATATTCCGCTCGGCGAAATTCCCCGGAATCCCTATCGAGGGATTATGACTTTGGGAGAAACTCCGAATCCTGCGGAATTTTTGGAGATTCAGAATGTCAGTCAAGATACCTCGAAGAAATCATTGGCGAATGCTCAAATCGACTACCTCGAGATTAGTGGACCGGTTTACGAGCAATGGCCTCCGAAATCGCATACGCGAATTTTCATAGACAGCGCGAACGAATCTGACGAATCTCGCTATGCTCGCGAGGTATTGGCTCAGTTTATGCCGCGGGCCTGGAGGCGTCCAGTTACAGATTCGGAAATCGATCAGAAGCTTGCGCTTTTCGAGCGACTTCGACCCGGAAGCAATGATTTTCAAGAGGCAATGATTGAGGTTCTTGCAGGGGTTGTTTCGTCGCCAAAATTCCTCTACATCGTCCAATCCGATCGATCGAAAGTGAAGAAGGGGGTTGAGCGGGTTACGGACCTTGAGCTCGCCACGCGCTTATCGATGTTTCTTTGGTCAAGCGTACCGGATGGGGAACTATTGGAATTGGCGGAAAAAGGAGCGCTCAGCGAGCCTGGCGAATTGAACAGGCAAGCCGAGCGACTCTTGGCCGATCCGCGGTCTCAGCGGTTTTCCAAGCACTTTACGCGTCAGTGGTTAGGGATGCAGTTGCTCGACTTTTTGGAAGTCGATAAAAAGGTCTATGATCAATTCGACGACTATTTGAAGGAAGCGATGCAGCAAGAGCCGATCGCTTTTTTTACCGAAGCCTTGAAAGAGAATAGTAGCGTGATGGATTTTATCCATGCCGATTACGCGCTGGTTAACGAGCGATTGGCTCGGCATTATGGTCTTCCGGAAGTTTATGGAAATCACTTTCGGAAAGTGTCATTAGAATTTGGCGACAATCGTGGCGGACTATTAACCCAAGCGGGTTTGCTTGCGATGAATTCCGATGGCAAGGACTCGCATCCGCTTAAGCGGGGGATTTGGCTGCTCGAAAATCTGCTCAATGATCCACCACCACCGCCTCCGCCAGCGGTACCGGAGATTGATTTGACCGATCCTGAAATATTGAAGCTTACGCTCAAGGAGCGTATGGAAGATCACCGGAACGACCCGGCCTGCATGTCCTGTCATGCCAAGATCGATCCTTGGGGAATAGCGTTCGAGAACTTTGACGCAACTGGCAGCTGGCGCAGCGATATCGGGGGTAAACCAGTCGATGCCTCCAGCGTGCTATTCAATAATCAAGAACTCCACGGAATGGACGGCTTGAAACGTTTTCTACTCGAGAACCGACAGGATCAGTTTGCCCGAGCTATGGTTCACAAAGTGAGCGCTTATGCTTTGGGCCGACCGCTCAGCTTTGCCGACCGATCCAGTGTTGATGAGATTGCTGCCGAACTTCGCAAACAAGGCGATGGACTCTCCACCCTCATAACTTCGGTCGTGACGAGCGACCTTTTTCAGTCTAAGTAATTTTCTACCGGATCCCGTACCCTATGAGAGCAAAACTATCGACCATTGATCGCCGGAAATTTCTACGCGGACTTGGCGGCTTCGCCCTTGCGTTGCCTGCCTTCGAAACCTTTTCCACTATCGCTCGAGCTGCAGCTCCGAAAAACAAGAAACGCTTCGCCGCATTTTATATGCCGGATGGAGTGCCGATGCCGCTGAAAGAGGATCCGGCCTATCATGACTGGAGTTGGTTCCCGCAGGGGCAGGGGAAAGATTTTCGGTTCACTAAGTGTCTCGAACCATTGGAACCGCTACGCGATGACGTGACAGTGTTGGGTGGATTATCCCATCCGGCCGCTCGGAGTATTCACGGGCACTCGAATGCCGATCAATTTCTAACTGGAGCTCACACTGGAGGGCATGGTGATTATCAAAACAGCATTTCGCTCGATCAGTTGTTTGCTGCTCAGGCTGGAGAGCATACGCGCTTTTCATCGTTGGTGTTGTCCACTGACGGCGGCACTGGTTCGCCTCGTGGCACGCATACAATGTCATTCAATCAGAATGGCCGACCGATTCCGGCGGAGCACAAACCCAAGCGAATCTTCGATATGCTATTCGTGAAGAACGGGAAAGAAGCCGCACGTCGATTGTCGATGAGCAAGTCTGCCTTGGATGATCTCATCGCAGATACGCGTTCTCTGCGGAGAACCTTATCTAAGCACGACCAAGAAACGTTGGAAGAGTATCTCGATTCGGTTCGCGACACGGAGGTCAAAATTGAAAAAGCCAAGCGCTGGATGGATATCCCGTTTCCCCGAGTCGATGTGGATCACCTAACGCTCGACATCACTCCCGAAGATCCTCGGACCTATCTGCAAACGATGTACGAGTTGATCTATCTCGCTTTCAAAACGGATTCCACGCGCGTTGTGAGTTACCAGTTCGGTAGAGAAAATGGAGTAGGAATTAGTGACTACCTTGCTCGCGCAGTTGGCTTCAACCTGACGCATCAGCTAACTCACAATACCAAGCAACCCGGTGGCTGGGAAAATTTCGGGACCTACTGTCGTTTTCTTAGCGAAGAATACGGACGTTTTCTAGGGAAACTCAAATCTACCCCGGAGGTCGGTGGCGATGGTAACATGCTAGACAATACGGTTTTACTATTCGGATCCGCTTCGAGCGCATTTCACCTATCACGGAATTACCCGCTGATCCTCGCGGGAGGGCGGAACATGGGCTTCAAACATGGACAGTATCTCAAGTACGGCCAAGGGAACGAAGAGAATCAATCTACGTCCGGAATCAGCACCGATGTTGGTTGGCGCGGGGAGATGAACTACGAAGAGCTTCCTTTGTCGAATCTCTACCTGACCATGCTCCACAAGCTCGGCGTGGAAACTGACAATTTCGGTGGCAGCACCAAAACGCTTTCGGAAGTTTGAGGGAGTTTAGAATGAGTCGAGAATCTGTAGGGCCAGCGCTTGCGCTGTGCCGCGATAGAAGATTGCTCTCTTACTACGTGGCGCAATCGCCAGCCCTACGTCCAAATGGCGACTTATTTAACAGTCTTTGAGAGCTTTAAGATTAAGTTGGGGATAGTTCTTTTTCAAATCTGTAGGAGCGCTCCCGCTAAGCGTGGACCGCGATTCCTTTTGTAGGTTGCCTCGCTGAGGCGACATTCTTGCTCTTGGCCGGTCAGTCGGTTTTGCAGTCTTTCATTTCCTTCGGTAAATACCTCGGGGCTCTTGACGGGCGTAGCCCCTTGTGGGCGAAGACTGTTGCTTCTTTGTTCGTTTTGGTAGCGGCCGATCTCCGAGCGGCCACTGATCCCGTTGAGCGGGATAAGCTATCTCAATTTCAATGACCGCTCGGAGATCGGTCGCTACCTTTTGAATACCTCGGGGCTTGCCCGGGGATGTTTCATTTTTCGCCTTCGCGAAGCCTGTCTTTATCAATATTGCGTAGAGGTGTAGGAGCTCCTTTACCTGAAATTTTGACAGGTTGGGTTGGGTCGTAGTTGGAATTTGGTGGCGAGATCTGAGCATCGACGGACTTCCGCCAGGTGTTGAGTTGAGCGAGGAGCTGAGCGGTTTTTTCTGGGTGCGCTTTCGAGAGATCACGTCTTTCGGAAAGATCGTCACCGAGGTGGTAGAGTTCGATGTGGTCGTCGTCAAGAAAGTGGATGAGCTTCCATTCACGGGCTCGGATTGCGGAGTGCGGAACGGCACCTTCTGAGTGATAGTGTGGGTAGTGGAAGACGATAGCGTCGCGGTCGAGTTTTACTTGGTGGCTTGTAAGAAGGGGCACGAGGAAACGTCCATCGATAACGCGTGCGAGGGACTGAGGGGGAGTTATGTTCGCAAGGTCGAGCAGAGTGGGCAAAATATCGACAGTGATGATGGGTTCGCTTGAGGTGCCGGGTTTCGAGTGTCCGGGAGCGAAGACGACGCCGGGAACGCGTACGCCGCCTTCGTAGGCGGAACCTTTTCCGTCGCGCAGCGGGGCGTTGTCGGTTGGTCGGCCTTTGCGATCGAGTCCGCAATTGTCGCCTGTGAGGATGATGGTTGTGTTCTCGTCGAGACCGAGCTGCTTGAGTTTGGCGCGTAGGCGTTCGATGGATTGATCGACAGCTTCGACCATGGCGGCGTATTTGGCATCAGTGTGGGTCATTCCTGATTGGTTACGTTTTTGGAAATAGGCGGTTCGATCCGCGGGAGCCTGGATGGGTGAGTGGACATTGTAGTATGGGAAGTAGATAAAGAAGGATTCATTTTGCCAGTCCTCGAGAATGGTCAGCGCTCGATCGGTCAGTTCGTGAGTGAGGTATTCGCCTTTGTCGGCGCCGGTCAAATCGAGGCGATTGGGGAGAAATTAACCACCGGGAGGTGAGCCCCATTGGTTGCCGGCTACGTTGATGTCGAAACCGTGGTGTTCCGGATAGTAGGGTTTAGTGATTTCGAGGTGTTCGGAGCGTGGAGTGAGGTTCCACTTGCCTATGTGGGCAGTCTTGTATCCGTGTTCTTTGAGGATTTCGGCGATCGTTGTGTGTCGGTGTTCGAGGCGTTGAGTCCAGTCGGGAATGAGTACTGGAGTATTGGCCACCATTTTACCGGGAATGAAATCAGTGACGTTGCTGCGTCCAGGATATTGGCCAGTGGAAATTGAGATTTATAGCACTCTGGATAGTTGATAATTGACCCTGGGCACTCTTTGACTTTTATTTGAAGGCGTACGACGTTTATGAGAATTAGACGTACCTCCGTATATGTAATGAGTAGGAAATAACTGAATACTCGATCGAATTGGTTAATTTAGGCAAATCGTATGAATAAACGAATCACTCTATTTCTTCTTTTTTTATGTTCGCTGATTGTTGCGCCTGGATTGGGTCGAGCAGCTCAAAGCTCTTCGAGCGGGGGCACCGGCCATTTTCTTTATGTCGCGACTCCAGGCATCCGGAATTATTTGGGCTATGGAGGTCACGGATTGCTGGTTTTCGATATTGATGACAATCACCGGTTCGTGAAGCGAATCGCCACTCAGGGTTTTAAGGACTCTGGGGTGCCGTCGAACGTAAAGGGTATCTCGGTCAGCGAGTCGCTCAACAGCGTTTTTATATCCACATTAAAATCGATGCAGCGTATCGATTTGGGTTCGGAGGAATTGTTGTGGGAAATCGAATACGAAGGTGGATGCGACCGGATGTCGATATCGCCGGACGGAAAGACGATGTATTTGCCGTCGCTGGAAAAGGATTTTTGGAATGTGGTGGATTGCGCGAGCGGCGATGTTATCGAAAGAATAAAGATCCACTCAAGGGCTCATAACACGATTTTCGGTCCTTCGGGGAAGCGGGCCTATATGGCGGATATCGGATCGCCCTTGTTGCATGTAGCCGATACGAACACGCATACCGTAGTGCTGAAGGTTGGTCCTTTTAGCGCTGGTATCCGTCCCTTTACTATCAATAGCGATGAGTCGCTCGCTTTCGTGAACGTCAACGATCTGCTCGGTTTTGAAGTAGGGGATTTGAAAACGGGAAAGAAGTTAGCGAGCGTAAAGGTATTGGGCTGGAATAAAGGTCCAGTACGGCGGCACGGTAACCCAAGTCATGGTATCGGGCTGACTCCCAATGAAAAAGAAGTTTGGGTTTCCGATGGCCATAATATGCGAATGCATGTCTTTAGCGCAAAGGCGCCTTACCAGCAGCTTACCAGTATCGTCCTGGGAGATATGCCAGGGTGGGTGACATTCAGTATGGACGGCCAATATGCGTATCCCTCAAGTGGAGAAGTGATTCATGCGAAAACGCGAAAAGTTTTATACCTGTTGCAGGATGAGCACTACAACACGGTTTCGAGCGAAAAGATGGTCGAAATATTTATGAAGAATGGAAAGGTCGACAAAGCGGGCGATCAATTTGGATTGGGCAGATTGCACGAACCGAAGTAGACTGCTAAATCGGACCGGATGATTATGGTAAGAGTTTCTCTCATTCTATTGATGACGTTAGCGCAATTTTCTTGCTCAGAACGAAAGGCGGGCGACCCTTTCTTTGAGAAGGCGATTGTTCTAAAGAAGGAACCCTCTGCAGGTACGTATGCTATTCCTAAGTTGGTGGCAACGCCGACGGATTCGTTGCTGGTTGTTTTTCAAGATCGTCAAGGTGGCGACTGGGGCAGTCCCATTTCTCCGCTCTGTATTCGTAGTGTGGATAAGGGAGAAACCTGGAGTGCCCCTTATCCGTTGGTGCCGGATTCGTTTGTACCACCAGATACTTTTCACGTAAAGCCGACCGGAATCGTCGTTGATCGTCATACTGGGAAAATCCATGTGTTCATTTCCCGATCGCCGCTTCGAGACCGTGAAGGAAAGGAAATATTGGAACGTTGGTTTTATTCGCATATTCAGGAAACCCGAGATCTAGGTCGAGCTTGGTTCCAGGTCACCAGCTCTGATGACGGGCAAACGTGGAGCGAACCGCGAGAAATCACTGATCAGCTGACGGTGAAATCGAGCTGGCAAGAGTGGTCTCCTGTTCACACGGGTATTCAGGTTCAGGCGGGTTTCCATAGTGGGCGCTTGGTGGTTCCGGTGCGATGTTATTGCCCGGAAACGGATCCGAGTATCCATGATCTTAAATATCAATTTAATGGAGTTATCTATAGTGATGACGGAGGAGAGACCTGGGTGCCGGGAGGGCGTAGCGAATCGGAAGTAGGAGAGTGCTCAATTGTTGAACGCTCCGATGGGGCGGTTTACGTAAATCATCGAACAAGCGCCAGTAAAGCTCGCAACCCGGAACGCTTGCAGAATGTCAGTTTAGATGGTGGAGAAACGTTTACCGCGCTTGAGCCTTCCGGTCTCAAAGATGCTCGTTGTCACGCGGGATTGACGGCTTTGCCGTTGTCGAGTGGAAACCGATTGCTTTTGATGTCCAGCGTTCCCGGACCTGGACGCAAAGGACTGACTCTCAATGCCAGCGAAAACGAAGGTCGAAGCTGGAAGTCATTGCGGGTTATTGAACCCGGTCAAGCCGCGTATTCAGATTTGGCGGTGTTATCAAACGGGCAAATTATTTGTGTGTACGAAACAGGTGAGAAGACATCACGTCGAGATTTGGCGATTGCTCGCTTCAATCTCGCGTGGATTGAGGAAAACGAGTTCTGACGTTTGGTGTTGATGGGGTTGGGCAGATTGCACGAACCGAAGTAGTAGGGCTCAGTCGCTCAGTGCTTTAGCAACTGTTTTATGCCTGAAGAGTGTTCAGCTTTTATGGAATGTTTGGTTGAGGAATTTGGGTATGCGCGTTTTGGGGATCGTGATGTGCTTCGGTGAGTAGTTCACAGGAACCGTGATTTAAGATGCCGCTTGAATTTATTTGGGCTCTCAAACCGCCTCTACTTCGCATGGCAGCTCGGGCGCCGGGGCCAAGGGCTCGATTCATTGCGAGGCACGGAGCGCAGTGAACTGTACCGAAAAACTGGATATTCTGAATTTCGAATGAAACGTTGTAGAGCTCTTTAAGGTCTACTCCGGATATGATGATGTTTCGTCGTGTGATTTCGGGACCGATGTTTTGCGGTAAATCGAGAGTCTTGGAAACATCGTCCCAGACTTCTTGGCTGAAGAAAGTGATGTGCCCATTGTAGTCGGGGCGTGGACGGCAAAACCGATCGCCTTCGATACCGGAGTCGGCAATGAGTTTGGCGGTTGTTTTCGATTCGATATCTTGACCGCTTAGATCCTCTTCGCCCTTGCCGAATACCTTGTGGTCAGGGGCGATGTAAATGCCGTGGATTTCGACTGGATAGCGGTTCATCTGGAGATGTCGAATTTCTTCACCTCGGAGACGGCTTTAACGGCAGCAGCTAATAGGCATTCGTTCAATCCGGGATGAATGTAAATCATATCGGCCAGTTCGCGGACGTCGTTCTTCAAGTGCATTACGGCGAGAACTTGATGGATCAGGGTACAAGATTCCGGTCCGACGAGATGGCAGCCGAGGATAGAATAGTCCTTAGGGGAAACGAGTAATTTAGTCCTTGGATATTCGATACGCATCGCCATTGCTCGGGCACTCGCGAGCCAATCTTCCAATACGGATACGTAAGGAGTTCCGGAAGCTTTTAGCTGCTCTTCGGTCAATCCAACCGAAGCGACTTCTGGGTGTGAGAAGACTGCATGGGGAATGAGACGTTCATCGATAGGTTCTGTATTTCCTTTGATTAGTTTGTTTCGCAGGTAGCGGATCTCGAAGGAAGCAGCATGTTGCAGCATGTAGCGTCCATTCACGTCGCCTGCTGCGTAGATGCCATCGACAGTTGTTTGCAAATGCTGATCGACCGGGAGAAATCCGCGTTTGTTTGGCGCTAGGCCTGTGCTTTCAAGTTTGAGAGTCTCGGTGTTAGGGCGACGTCCGATGGCGAATAGGACGTTTTCTGCGGTGTAGATCTCCTGTTTCCCGTGCTCTTCGAAGGTCGCCGTAAATTCAGATCCGTCGTGAGTGAGTTCGGTCAGGCTCGCATGGCAGTGAGTGTTAACCTGTTTCGCAAATTCGGTTTGAAATACCGCTTCGATATCTCTGTCTTCGATCGCAAGGAGTCGATCGCCCCGGGCGAAAAGATGCGTTTCGACTCCGACTCCAGCGAAAAACGATGCCATCTCCGAGCCGATGAAACCACCACCAATGACGAGCAGTTTTTTAGGGGGAGTCTCTTCTAAGGGAAAGAGCGAATCGCTCGTCCAAACGGGAAGGTCAGGGAAGGGGGAATCAGATGGGCGCGATCCTGTTGCGATGACGATTCGTTCCGCAGTAAGAATGCGGCCCTCGACAGCTAACTGTTTGTGCCCGACGAAGGAAGCTTCTCCACGAACGAGTTCGACGCCAGCGTCGACCATACGACCTTCGTAGCGTCCGTCTACGCCGCCCACATATTCATTGACGCTCTTAAAGATTCGAGCGGTATCGATGCTGTTTAAGTTGGCGTCGATGAAATGCCGATTGGCTTCGCGAACATGATTGGCAGCCTCGGCGAATCCGATCAGCAGTTTCGAAGGAACGCAGCCTCGGTTCGGACAGGCGCCGCCGAGTTTGTCTCGTTCGAT
>JBNMOQ010000055.1:0-21322 GCA_051275055.1 Candidatus Pelagisphaera sp. | reverse complement strand
AAAGCCGTCCATTGCCTCGGTCCCATTGTTCGCTGTTCGGATTATGGCAGTGTTGCATGTCTACCCAGTCCGTGAAGTAAACAGCGCCATCGGGACCGTATTTGAGCTCGACGGGAATGTATGCCGGATCGGGGCTGTAGAGTAGGTCGGTGCCAGCGTGGATTGTATTGTATCCACTTCCTTCTGGCAGATTGATTTGGTGGTTAAGCTGATGGCCGTGCAAATTGTGGGAGAAGAGGTGGTCTCTGTATTCTGCGGGCCAATTGTCTCCTAAATAGATCATGGTGCCAACTAGGGAATGACCTCCATAAACGGCACGGCTTCCGGGTTTGCCGGCTCCGCCTTCGCCGTGGCCGTAGCGAGCTGAGGCCATCATGTAGTTGCGAAACACATCAAATCCTTGCGGAGCTTGTCCTGAGACGAATGGAGCGTGACCGCGGTTGGCTTGATTCCAATAGTGGCCGCCTTGGGAAATGAGCGTTGTGGGGCCGCCTCCCCAGCGACTTCGGCAGTGGGTCATGAAGAGCTGGCCCATTTCGTTGAAATCCAATCCCCAAGGGTTACTGCCTCCATGGCCGAAGATTTCGAATTCATGGCGGGTAGGGTGGTAGCGCCAGACACCTGCACTGAGAGAAGTGCGTTCTTCGTTCGGGGCGCCAGGTTTTCCGATCATCGCGTAGTTGAAGATGCCTTGATTTCCGTAAAGCCATCCGTCGGGACCCCAGGTGAAGCTATTTAAGGTTTCGTGGGTGTCTTGGTATCCGAACCCATCTAAAAGAACAAGCGGTACTGTATCCGGGATGTCGTTACCGTCGCGATCCGGTATAAAGAGCAGTTCGGGGGCGGCTCCTACCCAAACGCCTCCATGGCCTACTTCGAGACCACTGGCTAGATTGATGCCTTCGATGAATACTTTTCGCGATTCGAAGTTTCCGTCGCCGTCTTGGTCTTCGAAGATTACGATCTTGTCGAGTCCTTCGCCTTCGGCTCGTTTGGTCGGATAGCTGTGGGCTTCGATGACCCAGATGCGCCCGCGGGCGTCGAATGTGAAAGCGATTGGCTGGTGAAGGTCTGGTTCGGCGGCAATCAGTTCGGTTGCGAACCCTGGTGAGACTGACATGCCGTTGACAGTGTCGGCTCCATTGCCAGTCGAGTTTACTGGATTGGGAACGAGGTGAGCGAGTATTGGATTTTCGCGGACACGTTCACTTGTTGTTCTGGCTAGTTCTGCGGGGACCTCTGTATGGAATCGGAAATCATCGTAATTGAGATGGGCTCCCGGGCGTTGGCCTTGATCATAAAGTCTTATGAAGATCTCTTTTCCCTTGTGAGGACTGAGGTCGAAAAACACGCGACGCATAGGATCTTGGTTACGGCCCCGAAATACCTGAACGACTGTCTGTTCTTCGTTGTTCAGAACGATCTCTACTTGGGTGTGTCTGCCTCCTCCTCCGCCTACAAGTAAACTAGCCCAGGAGTGGGCGATAGGGAAGGGGGCTGAGGTTAAAGTGCCCACGGCTGAGTCTTGAACGTCTTTGAAGCCTGCAACGAAATATTGTCCATTGGCCCCGATTGGAGGGCTGTTTGGTTTGTTGGATACGGATTCGCTATTGATTGGCTGTCCGGAGAAGGCCTCATTCGATGGTGTCCAGTCAGCGAGCGTGCCGTCCTCGAATCCTAAATTTAGTGTTCGACCAGACGCATCGACTGGGACGATGCCAACTGATGTGACTGCTGACTCGCGGTCGGGGTTTACAGTGACGCGATGTTCGTCTGCATGGAGTTGGCGCAATTTGATTTCTTTGAATTCGACCAGAGTATGAAGGCCCGAGTGAAGCTGGAGCGCTAGCTGTCCCGACAAGTCTCGTTCGTTGTTTTGATGATCGATCAATTCCGAAAATAGCGTCCCATTGATTTCGACGGAGACGGAATTGCCGCTAGCAATGATGCGATAGTCGTTCCATTCATTTTCACGGAAGAGGACGGCAAAGGGATCTTTGGCGGCAAAGGTTTCCGTTTGGCGCTCGCCTTTTTCGTCTATCGAGACGCGGGTTCCGCGCTCGGTTAGCAGTTTGCGTCCGTGTTCATCGTAGATACGTCCGAGCCACATTGCGCCCTGGTCCAAGTCGGCTTGGTATCCGGCAACGGTGTTTATGTTTGTAGCCTGGCAGCGGAATTGGATTCCGGAGTTTGCCTTTGGATTGCCGGAAAGGCGGAATTTTAGCCTCAATTCGAAATCGGCGACTTCGCCGTCTTTCCAAATCAGCCAATGGTTTTGCTTGAGCTGTTCGCCTTTGAGAATCTCTCCGATGATCGTTCCGTTTTCGACTCGCCAGTAGTCTGGAGAGCCTTCCCAACCGTCTAGAGTGGTGCCGTCGAATAGATCGCGGAAATTGTTCTGGTTTGCTTGCGAGTGGGCAAAGAAAGGCAGGATTGCCGCAAAAACGGCTCCGAGAAATAAGCGATACTTTGGGAGAGAATGAAAGCAGTGAGTTACGGGCATCGGAAGAAACGCGTTATAGGATACAAACGGGGGAAATAGAGATGAATATTCATAATCCGTAAAGCGCTCCGAGAGCAAGACGTGTGTTGTACGTTGTTGAAAAATCCCCCAATTCGTTGGTTGTTTGGCCGTAGGGCTGGCGCTGTCGCCATGCCGCGTATGACCTCCTATCGCGGCGTGGCGCCAGCGCCAGCCCTACGTTGAAATACGTTTTTTGCAGCTTCTAAGAAACCACGGAGTAAACCCGCTCCTACAGCGAAATCTATTGAGAAGCTCTAATTGAAGTTTTGTCAGTCCAAAGATGTTTGGTTTTGAGGAAGAGTTAGGAAAGGATTTCTTATCTCGCTTAGTTTACGATTTGACGGGACCGGGGGTTGTTTTACTGTTTTTCCATCCCCATGCCCCATCATTCCGATACCGAGTTCATTCATACGCGAAGAGAATTTCTCAATCGCTGCGGCATGGGCTTTGGAGCTTTAGGGTTGGGGGCGTTGCTGGGACCCGATGCAATGGGAACTGGAAGCGAGAAGATTACGTCACTCGCCGAGCGTTCTCCACATTTTCCAGCTCGGGCAAAACGGGTAATTCATATTTTCGCCAATGGCGGGCCATCTCAGGTGGATACGTTTGATCCGAAGCCGATGCTGACGAAGTGGCATGGCAAGCGATTGCCGATCAAACTAAAGACGGAACGCATAACGGGGGCGGCTATGGGGTCGCCATTCGAATTTAAACGTTACGGAAAAAGCGGGATCGAAGTGAGCGAGTTGTTTCCTCACGTGGGAGAGTGCATCGATGATATCGCGGTAATTCGCTCGATGCATACGAACGTGCCAAATCACGAACCGTCACTTTTGCTCATGAATTGCGGCGAATCGCGGCTGACGCGGCCGAGCATGGGGTCGTGGTTGAATTATGGCCTGGGAACGGAGAATCAGAATCTTCCAGGTTTTATTTCGATGTGCCCGAACGGGTTTCCGGTATCGGATGCTCAGAATTGGCAAAACGCATTTTTGCCGGGAGTATTTCAAGGAACGTATGTGGATACCAAGCACGAGGATATCGATAAGCTTTTAGAGAATATCAAAAATAAACGGACCGGCTATCAAGCGCAGCGAAAGCAACTGGATCTTTTGAGTAAAATCAATGGGCACCATGCTTCGGCACGCGATGATGACGATCGCTTCGATGCGCGGGTTCAATCATTTGAGTTGGCGTATCGGATGCAGATGGAGGCGACCGATGCGTTTGATATTTCGAAAGAACCGAAGAGCGTTCGTGAAATGTATGGCGAGGGTTTGCAGGCGAGGCAGTTGCTTATTGCTCGGCGTCTAGCTGAGCGGGGTGTCCGCTTCACTCAAGTATGGACGGGGTTTCGTCAACCTTGGGATAATCATGATGACTTGGAAACGAGGCATCGGAAGTTGGCTGAGGATTGCGACAAGCCGATTGCTGCGTTGTTGAAGGATTTGAAAATGCGTGGGCTACTCGAGGACACGCTGGTGATTTGGGGTGGCGAATTCGGGCGAACCCCGGTGGTCGAGCTCGGTGTGCCCGGATCTAATCAGGGAAAAGTAAATGGCCGGGACCATAATAATCACGGATTTAGCATGTGGATGGCCGGGGGCGGCGTTAAGGGAGGATACGTTCACGGGGCGACGGATGAATTTGGATTTGCTGCAGTAAAGGACCGAGTTCATGTGCACGATCTCCATGCCACGATTTTGCATTTAATGGGATTTGATCACGAGCGGTTGACGTTCCGGTACGCGGGCCGCGACTTTAGGCTGACGGATGTAGAAGGGAAGGTCGTTCGGGAGCTGATCGCGTAGGGTTATGGTTTTGGGAATTGGATTGGTTGATGGGATTGAAACCACGAAGGACACGGAGGTACGGAGGATTTTGAAGAGTGTTGTCGTGGAATCTAATTACAAATTCGTAGGAGCTGGTTTATCCCGCGATATCCATGAATTGAATAAATCGCGGGGTAAACCCGCTCCTACATTTTTGGCTCAACCTAATCTCCGTACCTCCGTGTCCTTCGTGGTTAAAAAGATTGCTTTAAGCTGCTTTCTTTCAGGCAGCTTGGTGTTTTCGGCTGGGTCGTTGCCCACTGATTCGGCTTTCGATATGTCGGCGGCGGATACGCATTGGGCGTTTGTTCCTTTGGTTAAGCCAGAGATTCCGGCGATCTCAGGTAAGGTGTCAAGCAATCCGGTGGATGCATTTGTATCCTATAAGCTTGGCGAGCGTGGTTTGAGTCTGAATACGCGATCGGACAAGCGAACACTGATTAGGCGGGTTACTTATGATTTGACTGGTTTGCCTCCGACGTTCGAAGAAGTAGAGTCATTTCTTACTGACGAATCGAGTGGTGCATACGTCCGTTTAGTGGATCGATTGCTGGCTTCAATGGCTTATGGCGAGCGATGGGCGAGGCATTGGCTCGACGTGGCCCGTTACGCGGATACGAAAGGGATATTTAGAGGCGGGCGCTATTCCTTTTCATATACGTATCGGGACTATGTGATTCGTTCTTTTAATGAGGACAAACCTTACGATCAATTTGTACTCGAGCAGTTGGCGGCGGATCAACTTGATCTTGGCGAAGATAAGAGCGCTTTGGCTGCAATGGGATTTCTCACGTTGGGGAGAACGTTTTTCGGAAGAAAGGATTTTATAATAGACGATCAAATCGATGTAGTTACTCGAGGGTTACAAGGGTTGACGGTTTCCTGCTCACGTTGTCACGACCACAAATTCGATCCTATCCCGACAGCGGATTACTATTCGCTACACGGTATCTTCGCTTCGTCTCAGGATGCAGATGAATTGCCTGTGATTCAATCGCCGAGGAGCGAAGAGGATTATCAATGCTTTCTTAAGGAGCAACAGCGGTTCAATAATGAGATAAAGGCCTTGACCGACAAGACGATCGATAAGTTTTTGGTTTCTGAACGATCGGTGACGGGTTCTTACCTGGATGCTGTGGATGAGGCTAGGGTAATAGAGGACGACGAGGATTTTAAGGTATTTGCGGGTTCGAGGAAGCTTCAAGTTGATGTCTTGCGATTGTGGATTGCTTTTGTTGATAGCGATGAAGGGAGAGGTCATCCGGTTTTACAGGCTTGGTTTGATGGCTACGAAAACGGAGATAGGGAAGGTGGCGTTGCTTTTTACAATGAGCGTTTCGCGACGACGGTAAAAGAAGACGGAGAGGGCGATTCAGAGGTTCGGGCGTTCTTCGAAGAGGTTGGAGCGCCCGTTAATCCTAATCGAGAGAATATCGCGAAATGGATTCGGCGAAAGATAGGAGCCGATACCGGTCAGGTAACGAGAGATCGACATGCGCTTGATTGGACGCACCCGGGAGCGCCGATTCGAGCGCATACCCTGGAGGATATTTCGAAACCCAAGAATTCACGTATCTATAAACGGGGCGACTCCGGTAATTTGGGAGACGAAGTGCCGAGACGGTATCTTCAGGTTTTGTCGGGAGGAAATCGCAAACCGTTTTCTTCTGGAAGCGGTCGGCTGGAATTAGCTGAAGCTATAGTCGGAGAGAGTCAGCAATTGACTGCTCGGGTGATTGCCAATCGGATTTGGGGTTGGCATATGGGTAGAGGAATTGTGGATACACCAAGTGATTTTGGAGTGAGAACCGAAGAGCCTGAGCATGTTGATATGCTCAATTGGATGGCTTCCTCGTTAATTGAATCGGGATGGTCGCTTCGATCCTTAAACCGTATGATCGTACTTTCGGATACGTACCAGCAATCCAGTTCGGCGAAATTGGAAAATCTGGAAATCGATTCGGAGAATGTAATGTGGCACTACCATCCTCGTGCTCGGCTGGATTTCGAATCAATGCGGGATTCGCTGCTTATGGTAGCGGGCAACCTTGATAGAACGATGGGTGGTCTCCAGGTAGATTTAACGGATGCGATGACAAACCGGCGTACGGTTTACGGTTATATCGATCGTAAGGATATGCCGGGTTTATTTCGAACATTCGACCATCCAAGTCCGGAAGCGAGCAGTCCGGGTAGGTTTGAAACATTGGTTCCTCAGCAAGCGTTGTTTTTGTTGAATAGTCCGTTTGTGATAGAGCAATCGAAGCATCTGGCAAAGCGTGTTAGTCGAAGTGCGGCATTCGATGAGCGAATTCAGTTATTGTATCAATACGTTTATCAGCGTGATCCGACTCCAAGCGAAATGCGTGATGGCCTCCTGTTTGTAGGCGATTCGAAAGGTGTCGAGAGCCCGAAAACTTCGGATCGGCAGGATGATGAAAATGGCGACGAGGCTCTTGAGCCTTTGAATGAATGGGAGCTGTATGCTCAAGCGCTGTTGGCATCGAATGAATTGATGTTTGTAGATTGAGGTGTTTCGAAAATGAGGAATCAGAGAAAAATTGGTTTTTGGATTAGCGTGTGTGTGTTCGTCCTCTCGGTTTCGTTTGCTTTTGGAGATGATTTTGAAGGTTCGATTATGACGGTTCGGGGTGCGATTCCCGTTTCCGAGTTGGGCAAAACTTTAAGTCATGAGCATGTATTGGTTGATTTTGTTGGAGCGGAAGAGAGTGGGTATCACCGATGGGTTCGAGGTGACGTGATTTCGGTGTTGTTACCTTATTTAGAGGACATCCGAAAGCTTGGCTATAAGTCGCTTTTCGAGTGTACGCCTGCATTTTTGGGACGAGATCCGGTTTTGCTAAAGCGGTTGTCCGAGTTTAGTGGTATTCAGTTGATTACGAATACGGGGTATTACGGGGCTCGATCGAATAAATATATTCCTAAGGAAATTCAATCTCGGTCGGCGGACGAATTAGCGGAAAAATGGATACAAGAGTTTCAGGAAGGAATTGAGGATACTGGGATTCGACCGGGGTTTATTAAAACCAGTGTGGATCGAGAGGATCGATTGAGTGTATTTCACGAGACTCTGATTCGTGCGGCATGTCGAACTCACCTGGCCACAGGGATGACAATTGCGTCTCATACTGGCGCTTCGCCGGTTGTCTTTGAAATAGCGAGGATCTTGAAAGAGGAAGGTGTTGCTCCGGAAGCGTTCATCTGGGTGCACGCGACGCGTGATACTTCGGAGAATCAGATTCGAGCTGCTCGGCTGGGGCTTTGGGTATCGATCGATAATTTGCGGGACAATGCGAATTTGTTGAGGGCGAATGTAGATCGATTGGTGGCTTTGAAAGGAGCGGGATTATTGAATCGCGTTTTAATTTCCCAGGACGCGGGCTGGTATCGTCCGGGTGAAGACGGTGGGGGCGATTTCGCTCCTTATACTTATGTGGAGAATGCCTTGGTTCCTGCTTTGCGGAGGGAGGATTTTGAACAAAGCGATATCGATCTGCTCTTGATTGATAATCCGGGCAGGGCTTATGCGTTACGAGTCAGAAGCCTTGCTGGAGGCTGAACAGCTTTTATAGTAGCTCAGGCATCTTGCCTGTGAAGAAACAGGCTGGAAGCCTGTGCACCTCTTTATTTCACAAAGTAGAGCTATTTGCTATTGGTGCACTCTTCGGTGGGGTCGACGTGTTTTTCAACGTCACTCGACTGAGTTCCGACCAGGACGGGTTTGTCGGGTATGGCGATACCCTCCCATTCTGGAAGGCAGAAACGTTGGGCCTCTAGGATCTCGCTGGTCATGGCTCGAATTTCGTCGAGGGTGAGGCAGGCTGCGGTCAGCGGATCCATTGCAAACGCTTGGAAGAGGCGTTCGGGATCGTGAGTTAGAGCCGCTTCGACGGCTAGGCGCTGCACATTGATCTGCGTTTGATTGATCGCGGCGTTGGCCATTGGGATTTCGCCAACTTTCATCGGCTGCAAGCCATTGCGATCGACGAATACCGGGACCTCGACGCAACTGCCATTGGGGAGGTTGTCGATGAGGCCCGTGTTCTGGACATTGCCATGAACTATGACCGTTTCGCCGCCTTCTGCTGCGTGAATTATCTGGGCGCCGTATTCTTCGCTGCGTTCGAGGCTGATTTCCTTTTCGCCATTGGCCATCTTTTCCATGTCGGCCTTCCAGTCGGGACGGGCATAGAGTTCTTTGATGAAACCGCTCCCTCCGTTCCAACTGCCGCCTGGGCAATATTGTTCGACGAGCTCTGGGTGTTTTCGCCACCAAGGAGTGTACTCGGAGCCATGACCGCTGGATTCGGTTACGGGAAAACCAAAGTGCTTCACCATTTCCATGCGAACGCTGTCGCCACACCAGATTTTAGGGTCGATAGCCAATTCTCGGATACGCGGCAGCAAGTCTTGGCCATCTTTTTGGAATTTATAAAACCAGGCCTGATGATTGATGCCGGCGCAGAGCCAGTCTACGTCGTCTAAATTTACATTCAGCCGTTTTGCCCATTCTTTCGATGTTCCTTGAACAGAGTGGCAAAGACCAACGAGCTGAATCCCTGGAGCGGCTCGATACATTCCCCAGCAGAGCATCGACATGGGGTTTGTGTAGTTCAACAAAATCGCTTTGGGACATAGTTCCATTATGTCCTGGGCGATGCCGATTTGATGGGGAAGCGTTCTAAGGCAGCGCATGATGCCACCTGGTGTAAGGGTGTCGCCAATACATTGATCAACTCCGTATTTCTTTGGGATATCGATCTCGGCCTCAATGGCGGGGTACCCGCCTACGAGCAGGCTGCTGATAACGTAATCCGCTCCTTCGAGGACTTGGCGGCGATCGGTTGTCGCTTCGAAAGTGGCTTCGGAGTAGTCGCCTGTTTTTAGGAGTCGCTCGGTTATTCGTTGGGCGTATCCCAGACGTTCTTCGTTGATGTCGACTAGGGAGAAATGAGTATCGCGGAGACTATCGAAGCTAAGAATATCGGCTTGAAGGCGGCTTGAGAATACCAGGCTTCCGGCCCCTATGATAACAACTTTCGGCATAGAGGCTATTGATGACAGCAATGGGCGTTGATGCAATTCTTCATTGATTGAAGGTGATTTTGCGAAGTGTGGTTTTATTCCAGCGAAGGGCACTAAGAGACTACCAAATAAGTCGAAAATCCGTAGGGCTGGCGCTTGCGCCGTGCCGCGATGCAATATCCTTCTCTAACTACGCTGCGTGGTCCACGCTGAGCGGGACGAGCCCGACCTTGAAAACGTTTATGATATGGACGTGTTAAGCAGTTTCTAACGCTACTTAGTTAAATGAGCCTCAGTTTTTCGAGATCAATTGTAGCACAGGCATCTTGCCTGTGAGAAAACAGGCTAGAAGCCTATCCTACTTTCGACAGTTCCTCATTTAACTAAGTAGAGCAAAGAGCACGAAGGAGTCCAGGTTAGGGCTAACGATACCTTTTGTGCTCTTGTTATGGCCCCTCATGTTTCTTCTTGGCGATTTCATTGTCACGATTATCGCTTTGGTGTCGAAGCCTCGCGGTGTTTACTGGAAGAGAATAAGTTCATTGCGGCTTTCGATGTATGCGTGTGAGTATGGATCGCATATGAAACCCATTGCCCAGATTTCCTTGGATCTTATTGAGATACCTGAAGCGATAGAGACAGCCGAAATGGCGATGCGAGCAGGAATCGATTGGCTAGAAGCGGGGACGCCGTTGATTTTAGCGGAGGGTATGCACGGCGTTCGGGCATTGCGCGAGCGATTTCCGGATACGCCGATTGTGGCGGATTTGAAGACCATGGATGGAGGTTGGCTTGAGGCGGAAATTATGGCCAAGGCTGGCGCGACGCATGTGGTGGTGATGTCTCAGGCTCATGAGGAAACGATTCGCTGCGTGGTCCAGGCCGGGAAGGATCTGGGCGTTCAGGTGATGGGCGACAATTTGGCTAGCGATGATATGGTGGGCGGCGCGAAGCGTCTGGAGGATTTGGGCTGCGAGTTTGTAATCCATCATATCGGATATGATGAACGTCGGGGCATTGCGGCTCGCGGAGAGCGTCAGCCGAATCCGTTGGATGAACTCGCGGAAATAGTGAAAGCGGTGAATGTTCCGGTTCAGGCGGTTGGCGGTCTAACAATCGAGCAAGCGGTTCGTACTCCAGAATATGGTGCTCCGTTGGTGGTGCTTGGCGCTCCGCTTACGATCGATGCGGATTCGTTTCGAACGGCGGATGGCAATGTTGAGGCATCCTTGCGTATGATCTGCGATAAAATCCATGCGTATGGCGATGTAGTCGTGGGACGAGGGTGAGTTTGGGATGGAGGGAATGAGGGATGGAGAGATCTTGATTTGTTTGTCGGGGCTTGCTCTTGAGTGAATTTATGAAATTGTATTTTTGAGCGATATATTCCGTTTATGTCCTTTGTTGTATCCATTATCCCATGACGTACCCTGCAGTTGTAAATTTTGAGAATAAAGTGGGCTCGGTTGAGCTTCGCGAAATTAATCGCCCTGAGATTGGCGACGAGGATGTGTTGCTGGACGTTTCGGCTGTGAGCGTTTGCGGAAGTGATTTGCATCAGTGGCAAGCGATGCATAGTTGGCCGGTTAACTATCCGGTGGTCTTGGGACATGAGTTTGGCGGTGTAATCGCCGAAGCGGGAAAACGAGTCACGGGCTGGAAAGAAGGCGACCGCGTGGTGAGCGAAACTGCTGCGGTGATTGATGTGAATAACCCGATGTCACGTAAGGGGCTCTACAATCTCGATCCGACTCGTAAGGGATTTGGTTATGGCGTGGATGGAGCGATGACGCGTTTCGTGCGTGTTCCCGCACGGTGTTTGCATCGAATTCCGGAAGGTCTGTCGTTCGAGAAAGCGGCTTTGACCGAACCGTGTAGCGTGGCTTACAACGCGGTGGTAAATCAATCGGATATCAAACCGGGCGATCGAGTGGTTGTGTTGGGTCCTGGACCGATCGGTTTGCTGTGCGCGGCAATTGCAAAGCTCTGGGGAGCGCAGGTTGCGGTGGTAGGGCTCGAGTCGGATCGGAAGCGCTTGAAGGTGGCCGAGGCTTATGGTTGTACGGCGATCGTGAATAATTTAGACGAGTGGGCATACGCGGGCGATGGATTGGGAGTTGATGGTGTCATCGATGCAGCAGGCGTATCCAAAACCTTGGAGATAGCCTTGCAGATAACGCGTCCAGCGGGATGGATTACTAAGGTGGGTTGGGGGCCTCAGCCTTTAGGTTTTTCACTGGATCCGTTGGTTCAGAAAGCGATAACTCTTCGGGGGAGTTTTAGTCATAACTGGCCGGTTTGGGAACGTGTATTGGAGTTGACGGGGTCCGGGCAATTGAATCTGGATCCGGTTATTGGAGGCGTTTGGGGGCTCCATGATTGGCATACTGCATTCGAGGCGATGCATTCGGGGGATATTGTTAAAGCGATTTTGAAACCATGAATAACGGACGGTTAAAAAATAAGGTAGTCCTCGTGACTGGGGGTAACACAGGAATCGGCCGAGCAATTGCCGAACGCTGTTTGAAGGAAGGAGCTAGTGTTGCAGTGCATGGGCTTGATAAAGATGCGGTAGATGGAGCCGCCTCGGAAATGGGGCCGAATACATTTGGAATTGCGGGCGATTTTGAGAATGCGGATACGCCGAGTCGAATCGTGGACGAAGCGGTCGAACGTTTTGGTCGTTTGGATGGAGTGGTAAACAATGCGGCGATCATTACGCGTGCCAGCTTTTGTGATACGAGTGCTGTCATGTTCGATCAGACGATGGCGATTAATGTGAGGGCTCCGTTTCTAATTTGCCAGGCGTCTGTGGATCATTTGAAAAAGACAGGAGGTTGCGTAGTCAATATTGGGTCGATTAACGCTCACGGGGGAGAAGGTATTCTGAGCGCTTACAGTGCTTCCAAGGGAGCCTTGCAGACGATGTCTCGGAATTTGGCGGAAATTCATGCGAAGGATGGCATACGGTTCACGCATTTGAACCTTGGTTGGGTTTTGTCGGATACGGAGTATGAGCGAAAGCTGGAAGATGGATTAGGTGATGATTGGCCGAGTCGATTGGATAAAGGGATCATACCATCGGGAAAAATGACACAGCCAAGCGAAGTCGCATCAGTGGTCGCTTTTTGGTTGAGCGATGAGTCGCGCCCATTTTCGGGCACAGTCCTAGACGTAGAGCAGTATCCCTTTCTTGGAAGAAATCCGACTAAGGATGAAGACTATGAAATGGGTTGAAGTGCTTGCCCACGAAGGACACGAAAACCATGAAGAGGATTAGAGAGTTGGAAGATCTTCGTACTCTTAGTGTCCTTCGTGGGATATTTGTATTTACGAAATAACTCTTATGCCGAAACTTGCTGCATTTCCTAAAGCGTGGATGGATCCTCTTTGTATTGACGGATCTATGACGTTAACTGAGTGGATTAATTTGTCCGGGAAACTTGATGTCGATGGACTCGAGTTTTATTCTGATTTTTTGGATCTTAAGGATGCCTCTCGATGGTCGGACTATCGGTCGATGGTCGATGACCAGGGGCGTTCTATTCCGATGTTGTGCTGTTCGCCGGACTTTACGCATCCGGATGCCGGCTTCCGGCAGGAACAGGTTGATAAGGAAAAGGGTTGGATTGATATGTGCGCGGCCTTAGGCGGCAAATTCTGTCGTGTGCTCTCCGGACAGAGGCGTCCTGAGGTTTCGAGGGAAGAGGGTATCACCTATGCGGCGGAGTCTATCGAGGCGTGCATTCCGCATGCTGTGGAGCGGGGCATTACACTGGTGATTGAGAATCACTACAAAGATAACTATTGGACCTATCCGGAGTTCGCTCAGCGGATGGAAATTTTTTGCGAGTTGGTTGCTCGCGTTGATTCGCCGCACTTTGGAGTGAATTACGATCCGAGCAATACGGTCTTGGCTGGGGAGGATCCGTTGGAGCTTTTGGAGCGGGTGAAGCATCGCGTTGTTACGATGCATGCTAGCGATCGTTTCTTGATCGAGGGAACATTGGAAGATCTGCGTAATGAGGAGATGGACAGCCTGGGGTACGCGGAGCGATTGAGTCATGGCGAAATCGGGAAAGGACTTAATGACTACGACGCGATTTTCGGTACGCTTAAGGATGTCGGTTTCGATGGTTGGGTTAGTATCGAGGATGGAGTGGACGGATTCGAACAGATGCAACGAAGCGTGTCATTCTTGAGACAGAAGATGGAGAGCGTTTTTGGATGAGGATGAGAGACGAAGAGAATAGGGGACGGGGAGATGGGGTAATTAGCAAATGGGGTTTTCCTATCGGATTTCCTTTGTAGGTTGCCTCGCTGAGGCGACAGTCCGTTCATGGCGGGTCAGCGACCATCTGCTTGTGAATAAAATGAATATTGCCAGGAAACCTCGTGATCCCTAGGTTTCATATCTACTTATGAAATCCGTTAGGTTTCTCCTACCCCTCTATTTCTTGCTTTCGAGCCTATCCGTCGGTCAGGACGTTCCTCCCGATGGATTTACCAACTTTGCCGGCGACTCTCTCCATGCCCCTGTGGAAATGGCTCTGCAGGAATCGAAGATCGAGGTGGCAGAGGGGTTCGAGGTCAAGCAGGTCTACTCCGTTCCGGGTGATTCGCAAGGCTCTTGGGTGGCATTGACCGTCGACGACAAGGGTCGGTTGCTAGCCGGTGATCAGAATGGGGGTCTCTTCCGGATTACACTAAAGGATGGGAAAGTTTCCACAGTCGAACCCTTGGACTTGGAGATTGGATTTGTTAATGGATTAACCTTTGCGTTTGGCAGTCTCTATGCGGTAGTAGCCGAAGATGAATTCCAAGGCGGTGGCCTATATCGTATCCGTGACGTGGATGCGGATGATCATTTTGACAAAGTCGATTTTCTCCGTGGATTCGTCGCCAAGGGTGAACACGGGCCACACAGCGTGATTCCCGGACCGGAAGGCAAATGGCTTTATGTAATCGCCGGGAACAAAACTCCCCTTCCCGAAGGACCTGGCTTCAAATCCCTGGTGCCGACTCACTGGGGCGAGGACGATTTACTGCCACGAATTTGGGGACCTATCGGTAGCGAGAAAGGCACGACGGCTCCGGGCGGCTGGATTGCCAGGACCGATCCCGAGGGCAAGACCTGGGAGTTGGTGGCGATTGGATTTCGCAATGCATTCGATATCGCCTTCAATCAGGCAGGCGATCTTTTCACGACCGATGCCGACGCGGAGTTCGACATGAATACCGCGTGGTACCAGCCGACCCGCTTACTGCACGTCGTGACGGGAACCGATTACGGCTGGCGTTCCGGTTCGGGGAAATGGCCTCCCTATTTTGCGGACACGGTGCCACCAGTTTACGAATACGGTCCCGGTTCTCCCACGGGGATCGCCTTTGGTTACGGAACCGCATTTCCACAGAGATACCAGAATGCCTTGTTTGCCTGCGATTGGAGCTGGGGAAGGGTTTTCGTTTCTTGGTTGGACCGGAAAGGCGCTTCGTATACAAGTGTCACCGAAGAGTTCTTAACGGGCGTTCCCTTGCCCATTGCGGACATCGTAGCGAACCCGATTGACGGAGCTCTTTATTTCGTCTTGGGCGGACGCGGGACGACTTCCGGTTTATACCGGATAACCCATGTGGGAGGCGCTAGCGAAAAAGCGGAATCCACAGCGATAGTCGATTCCGGTGAATCGCAAAAGGAACGGCGAATGCTGGAAGGCCTCATCAACTCAGCCGCTGATGAAGCGGTTCCAAGCGCTTGGCCTTTCCTCTCGAGTGGCGATCGGGTGATACGGCATGCGGCACGTCAAATACTCGAACGCGCGCCAGTTGAAGACTGGAAAGAGCGGGCTTTTGAGGAGCCGCGCGCCATGGCGCGAATGACAGCGCTTTTGGGGCTTGCCAGAGCCGGAAGTCCGGATCTCCTGCCGAATATTCTAACCGCACTGCTCGAGTTGGATGGAACTGCTTTTAACAAGGAAGAAACGCTGCTATACTTACGCTGCCTCGAAGTGTCGTTTATCCGTATGGATTCTGAGGATACCTCGGTTGTCGATCCCGAGAAGCTCCAGACGAGACGTTATTTGGAGTCGCTATTTCCTTCTGAAAATATGCAGCTTAACGCGGAACTGGTGAAGTTGCTGGTTTACCTGAAATCCGAGAAAGCGACTTCGGTGGCCGTGCGCCTTTTGGAAGAAGCAGTGACCCAAGAAGACAAACTTCGATTCATTATGCCCCTGCGCGTTCAGACGAAAGGCTGGACCCGATCTTTGCGGGAACGGTTTTTCGCAACATTGGGAAAGGCCCATGGCTGGACCGGGGGAAAAAGCTTGTCGAAATATTACGAAACCATCGTCAAAGACGCGCTCGCCACAGTTGCAGATAAGGACAAAGATTACTTCCGCAAAGTGATTGCTGACTCACGTCCTAAATCCATATCCGTCAATACCGGGAATCGCCAGTTTGTGAAACGCTGGTCCCTTGAAGATCTGTTACCGCTTACCGTAGAGAACCTTGAAGACCGGGATATCTCTAATGGGAGGCAGGCTTTCACTGCTGCCGGCTGTTTCGCTTGTCATCGAGTAAACGGCGAAGGAGGCGGTATCGGACCCGATCTGAGTGCCTCCATGCGACGGTTCAGTATTCACGATTTCCTGGAAGCGGTCATCGAGCCGAGTAAGGTGATCAGCGATCAATACGGGGTGTCCGTGATTCGAAAAACTGACGGTACCCAAATTCATGGAAACGTGGTGAATTACAAAGAAGATTCCATCGGGTTTCAATTGAACTCACTGGATGCTGCCAACGTCTTGAGCATTTCTAGAAAGGACATCGTTTCACTGGAACCGTCTCCGATTTCGCCCATGCCACCGGGATTGCTGAGCTCGCTCACGCGTATTGATATTCTCGATATGTTGGCCTACCTGCGAGCCGAAAGTCATTCTGCGGAGATCGATGACTGAAATCCTTAGTAGACAGATCTCCTTGAACAAATATGATTATGGAAAATATTCAAGCGATGATAATGCGAGCGCTTGCTTTGTGTATATTCGTTTTTGGAGTTTCTTGTTCTCCAGAGAAATCCATCGAAGGTCCGCCTAATATAATTCTGATCCTGACCGACGATCAAGGTTAGACGAGTCACTCTTACCTGGCGGATCCAGAGCGTCCCGATTCGGGCAGCGATTATTTCGAGACTCCGAATATGGATCGCATGGCGGAGATGGGAATGCGGTTTACGGACGGTTATGCCCCTAATCCGATATGCGACCCGACCAGGCATGCTATCCTGTTTGGGCAGAATTGCGCCCGTCACGTGTATAACAAGGATGAGACTTGGATGGAGCGGGCGCCAGGATGGCTGACTTTGCCTAAAGCGATAAAGGCCGGGAATTCCAATTACCGTACTGCCCATTTTGGCAAATGGCACATTGGTATATTGCCGCAGGATGCCGGTTACGATGTAAGCGATGGACCGACATCCAATGCCACCGGAAATTTTCAAAACGGGAAATATAATACAACCTATGGCAATCGAGCTTTTCAGTCAGCTGTGGATGCCTATAATTCGAATCGCGGAATCGTGCCGAAAGAATTGAATGTCCGTTACACTGGAGAATTTCCGGTTTTCTATTCCGATGAAAACCCCAAGGACGTGGTCGGTCTGACGCGCCGCGCATCTGGTTTTATCCGGGAAAGCGTGGCCGATAATAGGCCGTTTTTCGCGCAGATCTCCCATTACGCAGCGCATGTCGATATGGTGGCCAGGCAGGAAACTTACAATTACTTCGAGAAAAAGCCTCGCGGTACCAAGCACGACAACGCCGGTTTTGCCGCTATGCTCAAAGACATGGATACTTCCTTTGGCGAACTCCTGAGCTTGTTGCAGGAATTGGAGATCGAAGATAACACCTACGTGTTCCTGTTGGCAGACAATGGTTCTGTGCATTACTTCACTCAAACAGCGATATTGGGTGAATGTACAGAAGTGCTGGATACACATGAAACAGCTGTGGAATGGCGTAATGAACCACTGCGTCACGGTAAACATGAATATTACGAAGGCGGGATACGCGTGCCCTTTCTTGCGCTAGGACCGGGCATAAAACCCGACTCTGTTTCTCGGGTCCCGGTAACGGGTCTTGATCTCCTTCCGACCTTTGCCGAGCTGGCAGGCAATGATGAAGAACTTCCTGATGACCTTGATGGCGGAAGTTTGATGGATTTGCTTCATAGGGGTAAAAAAGGGGAAGTGAAACGAAGTCGAGAAGCGCTGTTTTTTCACCAGAGCGCGATGCGACCGGCGGCCAGCGCGATGCGTAAGGGGAATTATAAGTTGGTGAAGTTCTGGCGTGCGGGGAAACCGAAATTGGAAGGTAAAAGCAGGTTTTTTATTAGGAACCTCGGAGATAAGCCATTGGAGCTGTACGACCTTTCGAAGGATCTCGAAGAACAGTACGATCTTTCGGATGAATTGCCCGAACTGGCCAACGAAATGAACGAGGAGCTTATCTCCTTTCTGAAGGAAACGAATGCAGAGACTGTCTACACGGCTAGAAAAAATCCCTACAACCTCCTGAATCGACGAGAAAACTTACCGAATGCAAAGGATATGGTGATTCCGATGGAGTATGTTTCGCCGTTTTGAGGCAATCGGCGAAGCTCAGGATCAACGACGTTGTAGCTACTAGAGTAGGATTCTGCATGAAGCCTAACGGTTTAGATTTAAGTTGACGCGTATGCGCGACTGCGGGTGAGCGTTGTTCGAAAACGAATTTGGAGGAGAGGTGTTTAACATCGTTCCTTGCTCGCTTTGCTTGCTCGTCTCTAGTGTTCCCGTCTCAGCGGGACCAATAGGTATTCGCGTTGCGAATAATAGGTTTGGTTCTTGTAGTAGCGTGCGGCTAGTCCTTTTAGGTTGTTTGTATCATGCCGCACTGCGACGTGGCGACGTCAGGGAACTGGCGTAGGCCAACTGATCGGTCTTTCAAAAGAGGGCTTTAACCCGCTCTTGCATTGTGAGGGGAATCGCCACAGCTTCTCGGCTAAATTTATTTTTGAGTTATGAGTGTATCGAATCAGAGACCTTTGAATGTCGGTTTGGTCGGCGGTAGTTCCGGTTTTATTACCAAAGCCCACCAGCGGGCTATCTTCATGGATGGGACGCGCCGCGTAGTTGCGGGGGCTTTGTCGTCTAGTCCTGAAAGGTCGATGGAAGCGGCATCGAATTGGTTGTACCCAATTAAAGGATACGAAAGCTTTGATGCTATGGTGGTTGGGGAGTTGGCTTTGCCTACTGAGGACCGAGTTGACTATGTTGTTGTCTTAACACCGGACCATACTCATTTCGAACCCGCGAAACGTTTTATCGAAGCAGGAATTCCTGTATTTTGCGAGAAACCGCTTACAAATAACGTTGGAGATTCGGAGGTGCTTCAAGCGATCGTTAACGAACGAAAAATTCCATTTAGCGTGGCCCACACGTACTTGGGGCATTGGACGAGTCGGTTGGCTCGTTTCATCGTTCGGAGCGGATTACTTGGGGAAATACGTTGGTCGGATGTGAGTTACTTGCAGTCGCATGCAGCAACCCGTTCGACGAAGCCAGGTTTCAAAGAGGGCAGGTTGCCAGTCAATCCGGAGTCGGTAAAGAATGGCAATTGTGGTTTGGGAATCGGCACGCATGCGTTGATGCAACTTCGTTACGTGACAGGCTTAGAAGTCGAACGCTTGAGCGCCCATTTGGAAAATTTCGTCGAAACGGGTGTGCCTGAGGAATTTCGACAGGACGATCACTTCACGGCTTATTGTCAGATGGACAATGGCAGCAGAGCTTTAGTGAGAGCTTCTCAAATCGCGATTGGACACAAGAACGACCTGCAAATCGAAGTGACTGGCAAACGCGGTTCCGTGAGATGGTCACAGGAAGAATCGGACAAGTTGGTGGTTAATTTGATTGATCAACCCGAGCGTGTTTACTGGCGCGGCGGAATCCATGCTAATGACGGTTTTCTGAAAGATTTGCCTCAGGATTTGATGGATGAATCGACTATTCCCTGGGGCCATAGCGAAGGCTTTCATGATGCTTTCGCGCGTTTGCATCGTTGCTTTGAAGTCGATGTCCGGTCGTATCAGGCTGGCAATTACGAAGGGACGGACGGGTCGAAGTATGCGACAGTCGAAGACGGGGTGATTGGGCTGAGATTTATCGAAAAAGCGGTCGAGAGTGCCGGAAGCGGAAACGCTTGGGTTGGGTTGTAGGTAATTGTCATCGTTCGCCAAGGCTCGCTAGGAGTCTCCGCTACGCAACGCCAATAAGGTTCAGCTGCGCTGAATAAAGGTTGAAGAGGTAGGGCTGACCGTCCCGGTCAGCCGCATTGGTAGAGATTTTATCGTCCGCTGCTGCCTAGGGATCGTCAGCCCTGCCTTATACTTCGAGGCACCAAACGTTTAAGATTTCAATGACTCGAGTCTTCATTCGAAATCTTTATCGCTTGGACATATAAAATATTGTCAGGATTCGCGTAGCGAATATAGGTCGGCTAAAAGCCGAATAGCTTATGAACCCTTTCAATGGTAAACGAAGATAGTAGATAGAGACGTCCACCGAAGCCCGCAGCCGAACCTAATGTCGCAATTGCGGCACCTACGTTGCCTCAGGCAACCTTGACGAATTCCTCTTTTCGATAATCGGACGCATTCCTTAATGCTCCACAATTGCTACGAGTGAAACTAAGAGTTATGGCGTTGCGGAGTATCGCTTGATACCGGGGTAATCTTTCGCGTAGCGCGTGACGCGGAAGACGCTGTTCGGGCCTTCTGGACCGGCTGGGGGAAGGGTGACGGGATTGTTGTATTGCCAGACGATTTGTTTGTCGGGGGTGACTTCGAAGAAAATGCCTTCGGGGCCGTCGCAGATGAGCGTGTTGCCGTTGGGGAGTCGCTCGGCACCGGATATAAAGGACGAATAGAAATCGGTGGTGTTAGGTGCAGTGTAAGACCAGTGCGGCGCTTTTGGTTTAAACGCTTTACCGGAAGCGATTCGGTAGGAACCATTGGAGTTGAGTGGTGGAGTGATTTCGTCGACGGAAGAATACTGACCTGAGGGACGATTGGATCCATTGTTGAAGATCGTGATGTTACCAGCTCCGGGATGGCCTGCGTGAACCCAACGCGCGTCGTGTTGCTGGAAGAGTGTCATATCCTCAGGGCTACCGGCGCGGTAGTTGGCGGGGTTGCCCCAACGGAAAAGGATGTCGCCGCCATGTCCGGCTTGGCCGCCTGATGAGGTTGCGGCGGCTTCGCTGCTGGGACTGTGGTCGATCACGATGATCTCGTTGAAGCTGCGTGCACTGAGGACGATCTGGTCGAGCTCGGGGTTGTAGTCGATGCCGTTTGTATGCATCCAGTCGGTACGCGGGCGTGGGTTGAGATTGATGTCTATTTTTTCAGGGTGAGCGGCGACGTCGCCGTAGTTGTCTTTCGAGGAGTCATGGTCCTGAATTAGATGATCCCAAGTGGACCAGCGCCAGATAACTTCTCCAGTTGTGGGGCCGGTCTGTTTCACTTCTACGACCGTGTCAGGAAATATGCCTTGATCGGAGACGGTGTCTGGTTTGCGACCGGCAGCAATAGCTTCCGCTTTGGTTCGCTTTTCCCAAGCCAGAATGAGCACATTGCCATTGGGGAGCGGTTCAATGTCGTGGTGTTGATGGTGCTGATCGTTGGAGTAAACGAAATCCCAGAGTCGCTCGCCTTCCCAGTTGAAACGCTCCACACGTCCGCCGCTGGGACCGCGACTGCCGAAGACTTCGTTGCCGAGGACCTTGCCAGCTCGTATAAGATCACCGTTCGGCATTAAGTAAGCGCAGTTTGATGGTTGATGCTCGCTAGTCCATTTGTGGACAACTTCGCCCTGCATGTT
>JBNMOQ010000054.1:0-21330 GCA_051275055.1 Candidatus Pelagisphaera sp. | reverse complement strand
CTCTTGGGCCCTTTGGGGGCTGGCGTTGCGGCGAATGCGGGAATCATGCTTTCGAGTGCGGGTAAAGCCAGGCATACGCCGGCGCTTTTTAGGAAAGTACGACGGGACAAGTGTTTGGAAAAACTGAAATGTACGCGTTTCATCGGGAAGGGGTGTGATGGGGAAGTGTTGAATCTATAGCGCGATTCCTTTGAATATCAAGCTTGTTGGTGGGTTGAGCGGGAGCTTCCCGTCCCGCGATGTACGCGTCAACTTAACTGAAATTCGAGTGAAATCACTCCGCGCTGCGACGTAGCTACGCGAGGGATTCGCGCGGAAACTGGAATGACAATGGACCTCATGGGTTTGAGTAAACGCCTATGCGGGGAAGCGGGACGCTCTCGCCCTACCTTTTAGGTTATTCGAGCAGGTAGTCATTGATAAGCGTGACGATTGCTTTTCGGTGGGCAAAAAGGCTGTAATTCTGTTGGAGTCGAGTGAATCCGCGGGGAGATTTGGGGATGGGGATAAGGTGACGTTCGGTTACTGAGGCTGTGAGTATTCCGACGAGTTCGTATCCGTTTGTCGTTTTTTGGAATAGTCCGCCGCCACTTGCGCCGTTGTATCCGATTACAGTGGTTAGGCTGGAGAATTCAGGACTGCTTAGGTCATTTGTGCTGTAGAGCGGATTGTTAGTTAGTTGATTCCGTTCGAGGTGGGCCTCTATTGCGTTTGGGTCGTAGGGCATAATGAAGCCTTCGATCTCGTAGGTAAATGATCCTTGAGGAGCAAGAAGCCTACCCAGGTAAAAGTCTTCGCGCTTATTATTTTCGGCCATTGGTTCAATGCCGCGGAGTTCGGTCTCATAGGTTTTGGACCGCTCTCTATTGAGAAGCAGAAAGTAGGAAACGATATTTCCAGTTTCGGGAAACTCTCCTGCAAAATCGATGAGCGATTCGATTCGAAGCGTATCCGTTTCTTGGGTATGTAGTAACGCAATGTCGTTTCGTTCGTCTTGCGCTAGAATGGTGAATGACAGCGATCGATAGTTCGTGTAGGAATGGATTGCGTTTTTCGAGGGATCTGAGCTTAAGATGTGAGAAGCGGTTAGAAATAGATTGTCGGCGATTTTGATCGCTGCTCCAATGCGGCGTTTGTCTATCGTAACTGCATAGAGAATCTTGTAGATTTCTTCTCGTTCGATTGATTGTCCTTTCGATGAAAGGAAATGAGTGAGCGCTTCGTGATGATTGCGAGTGGAAGCGATTGTATTGTATTGGTCCTCAGTTGCTCGAATTGAGCTCACGCCTATGGCAACCGATACGAGACAGGAGCAGAAAAGGGTAATCCACCGTCTGATATGAATCTTGCTCATGTTTGCAGATATTAGATTTCAAGGAGATTGGGTCGATTCAATTGTTGTTGGGGACTCGTTTTGCGTGAGTGGACTTCGATTGGTTGTTACGACTGGAAAAGCCCAGCTAATTAGCGATATGGGTGGACGAGCATGCAGTATCGCACTTCAATTGCTTTTCGTATGAAATCTACCCCTTTACTCTTCGTTTTCGGAATCGCGATTTTTTCGACCGCTTTGTTTGCGACTGGAGCAGAATCGCCTATTGCTCGAGAAACCGCCGATGCGATCGATCTATCAATAGGAGGTTCTCATATCTTGAGCTATCATAAGGCAGTTGTGCAGCCGCCTGAAGGAGCGGATCCGGTGTATGCTAGAAGTGGCTTTATCCACCCGGTTCATTCGCCTAGTGGCTCTGTGGTGACGGGGATTCATCCTGATGACCATTATCATCATCTCGGGCTTTGGCATGCGTGGGTAACCTGCGAGATAGATGGCAAGGATGTAGATTTTTGGAACCTGAAGGAAAGAACCGGAGCGGTTCGTTATGCGAAAACGGTTGAATTGATCTCCGAAAAGAATGCGGCAGGATTTACGGTCGAGCAAGAGCACGTAATGTTTCCCGGGGACGTGGACAAAGAGACGGTCATTTTGCGTGAAGCTTTTACGGTAGTGGCTCGTGTGGTTGATGGCGCGTATGAGATCGATTACAATACCGTGCAAACCAATGTCTCGAAGCTCTCGCTTAAACTGCCTGCTTATCGTTATGGCGGGCCAATCGCATATCGAGCGCCTCATCATTGGGATAAAACGAACAGCGATTATTTGAGTTCGGAAGGGAAAACGCGTATCGATGGTCATACTACTCGATCAAAGTGGATTGCGATGTGGGGCGAGAAAGAAGCGAATAGCGGGCATGACACATTGACGATTCTCAACCATCGGGATAATCACGATTTCCCTCAGCGGATGCGTGTGTGGCCTCCGACTACGAATAACGGGGCGATCTTTTTCAATTACGTTCCGATTCAGGAGACTGGTTGGGAGATAGTCCCTGGACAGACGTCGATTATGCGTTACCGGCTGGTCGTAGAGGATGGTAAACCAGATGCGGAAGTGTTGAATCAACGTTGGGATAGGTATGTTGCTGACTAGATTCCTCGGGCGAATGAAATCATAGCCTAAGCGTTTTATAAATCGACTGAATATCTGATTGTCAGGATCCGCTTAGCGGATACAGGTCGGCTGATGCCGATAAGGTTTTGAGAGAGTCGAACTGGTCCGAAAATAGCGATACCTGCTGTCGCGGCAGCGACACCTATGTCGCCTTTGGCGGCCCTGACCATTTTGTCTGTAGGCGAGTCTTGCTTAAGACTATTGTAAGCTCACTTTAGGTGACGTTGTGAAGACGAGTTCAATTGTCTTTCAACAAGCACATCGTTAACAGGTTGCGAGATTATAGTGGTAAGTTTCATGAGCCTACGAAAATAAGAGATCGCAGAGGGCGTTGATAAAGTGGATCTTGGTTTAACAATTAGTGTCAACGGACTTCGTCCTCGCTGCGGTCTGCCAATAGGTTTCTGTAAAACAGAAAATAGGTTTGATTGTTTTTGAAAACGTCGTCGTAAAATTCGATGTGGGATGGGATTGTTGTAGAATTGAAATGTGGTCGCTCGGAGATCAACCGCTTCCTTAATATGCCAAAACCTAAGATTTACCTCACCTACCCTTTACCGCCCCAGTGCATGCGTTTTCTGGAAGAGAATTCAGAACTCGAATACAATAGTGAAATGCGGCTTCTAAATCCAGAAGAACTTGCTGCAGGCATTCAGGGCAAGCAAGGGCTCTGCACGCTTTCGAGTAGAATAGGGGCTGAAGTGATGGATTCGAATCCTGGCTTGAAGGTGATCGCCAATTTTGGCGTTGGTTATAATCACATCGATGTGGCAGCGGCGACGGCTCGTGGAATCGCCGTAACGAATACACCTGGAGTGTTAACAGATACGACGGCTGATATTGCTTGGGCGTTGCTCATGGATGTGGCGCGTCGCGTTTCGGAAGGAGATCGCTGGGTTCGCGGGAAGAATTGGGACTCTTGGGATCCTAATTTGTTTATTGGGGCAGATGTGACCGGAGCTACACTAGGTTTGCTGGGCCTTGGTCGAATCGGAAAATCGGTCGTCAAGCGAGCGAAGGGTTTCGATATGAAGATCCTTTATTGGAATCGAACGCGATTGAGCGAGGCTGATGAGACGGAGTTGGGTATCCAGTATGTGGAACAAGACGCATTGTTCCAAGAGTCCGATTTCGTGTCACTGCATGTGGCTCTCAATGAGGGAACGAGGCATTTGGTTGGCGAGCGACAGTTGGGGCGCATGAAGCCAACCGCTTTCCTTATCAATACTACCCGAGGGCCAGTGGTGGATGAGAAGGCCTTGGTTCGGGCGCTGCAGGAAAGGCGCATTGCGGGAGCGGGGCTCGATGTTTTCGAGCGCGAACCGAAGTTGGAACCTGAATTATACGAGATGGAAAACGTCGTTATCCCGCCACATGTCGGAAGCGCCACCGTGGGGACACGGCTCAAGATGGGAATGATGGCGGCTCGGAATTGCGTTGCAGGTTGTCTTGGCGAGCGACCGCCGAATATCGTGAATCCGGAGATTTACGGGTAAGGCTTGTTGAGAATCGCACAGGCTTCCAGCCTGTTTCTTCACAGGCAAGATGCCTGTGCTACGATTTATCTCGAAGAACGTGTGACGTATTTTTCACTTTGATTTTTTAGATGAATGCTGCTTTTTAGGAGGTCCCATGAAGTCTATCCCTATTATTGCTTTGATCCTCGCAGTTGCTGCGTTGGGTTTCGCTCTTAGGCAGAGTGAGTTTATTCCTTTGCTTGAGAAGCCTAAATCGAACGTTGCATTGCAGGCTGAAGTTCAGGAACTCCGTGAGAGATTGGCTGCGTTGGAAAGCGCGGGAACTTCCAAGGGAATCGCTGCTCCGGACGTAGGGAACTTGGAGCAACAAGTCGACGAGCTCGCGAGCAATCAGCAGGATATCGCTGAGCTTGCTTTGGGTATCGATTCTTTGGGCGTTCTGGAAACGCAAGAACGCGAGATTTTGAATGCGTACAAGATTTTGGTCGACGAGAGCAAGCCGGCCGGGCAGCGAGCGAAACAAGCCGCTTTGCTGAAACGTTATGGTCAGTTCGACCAACAGGCAGTGGATTCCATGTGGAAGTTGTTTTCCGAACCCAAGGGAGCGTATGATCAGGCTTCGGCGTTGGTGGCATTGAAGGGCCATCTTACGTTGGACAACAGAGATGATGTCTTGGCGGCGTTGAACTCGGATATTGAAGGCGGGTATAAGAATGGACGGTTCCGTTATTACGGTATCGAAGCGGTTGAATCCCTCTTGCCAGATCCTGCGGTTCAGGAATGGCTGACACATCTAGCCCAAAATGATCCCGAGCCAAAAATCGCCGGTCGAGCCGCACGCTCGGTTGGTTTGCCGGTACCTAAAGGTCAGCCCAAAGGGGACCGGAGGAAATAGTTTGGGTTGTGGTCTCTTTGTTACGCATAGGTGCTAGCTTAAGTCCATGAGGGTCAATTGGCATTGAATGTTCTACGCGAGTCTCTCGCGTATCTACGTCGTGGCACGGGGTGGTTTTCGGTCGAAATCCAGTTAAGTTTACGCGTATTCACCGACTCTGGAAAATCGGCTGCTGTTGATGTGCACGGGAATGAGAGACGGTATACCGCATTTTGCGTTTGCAAATTTGCGTATAACGTCCCTTTATTTGCGTACAGTTCATTTCGAGCTAGTAAACTTATTCTTGATTAAGTACTTACATCATTATGTCTATCGCTAGAAATCCTTTTTCATCGGCTTCTCCTGACCCGTATTATGCGATGGCTCGACCCGAGCAGGAGCTGTTGACGGTACTGCGTTCGGCAGCGGGATCTCAATTTTTAATCCAGGGCCCTCGGCGTATTGGGAAAACGACCTTGTTGCGTCAGAGCGTTCCCGAATCGCTGCTTATCGAAGCGAGCCTTTATGGGGCGAAGAGTTTCGAGGATTGTTCGCAGCTGGTGTCTGCGGCGGTCGAAAGGGTTACCGGACGAGCTCTGGCTGCTCAGTCGAAGGTTTCGGGAACCGGGGGCGTTTTCGGATTTGGAGCATCGAAAGAGACGTCCCGTCGACCTTCGGGCGATTTGCTTTCTCGGGCCTTTGATTTGTTGATCGATTGGTTGCGCGATGCCAACGAACCGGCGACGCTCTTTGTTGACGAGATTCAGGTGGTGGTTGAAAGCGAAGAGACATTGCGTTTTGCACAACGGCTTCGAACGGAAATCCAGCGATCTCTTCATCTGATCAATGCCGTATTTGCGGGATCGAATTCGTCTATGGTCGCGGATTTCCACGGGATGACTAACTCCCCGTTTTATAAGCAGCTCCATTCCATAGAGCTCGCAAATCTCCCAAGAGAAGAATTTTTCGAATGGGCCAGAGCGCGGCTCGTCGAATTCAATGGTGGCGGCATCGATAATCAGGCTTTCATGGATCTGTGCGAATTCTGCAGGGATGTTCCAGGCGACATTCAGAGAACGCTCGAGCGTTGCGTTTACAGAATGCAACCGGACTCGGTTCTGGGAGAGAGAGAAATCCTCGATGCGATCCAAGGAATTAGCGAATCAGTCGGGCAAGATATGCTGCAAGTGGTGAATGGCTTGACGAAGAATCAGTTGCTCTTGGTTATCTTTGTTTCGATGAGAGATCGGCTCCGGTTGGATATTACGATATCGGGAGCGAAGGCTCAGGCGATCATGTCGAATATGCCGGGAGGGACAATTACGAACTCCCTGAAATCTCTCGTGCGTCAGGGGATCGTATCGACTTGGAATAATCGCTTGTACATCGATAATCCGTTTCTCGAGCAGGCGATCGTCAATGCCTTTCCGTTAGATGTTGAAAAGATGAGAAAGGCGATCGATGCGTCGCAGTAGTCATTTAATCGGTATTCATCTTTTGAATTCCAAAAACCTTCCTTCAAGAAACTCCCTTACCTATTACCGTCATGGATAATGAAGAGCCTCTAAGTCTATCCCTTATCGAAACTCGAATTCTGGGCTGTCTACTAGAAAAAGAAATAGCGACGCCCGACAATTACCCGCTTTCGCTTAACGCCCTAGTAGGCGCCTGTAACCAGAAATCCAACCGCAACCCGGTTCTACTATTGGAAGAAGGTGAAGTCGAATCCAGCTTCGAAAGTATTCGCTTCAAAGGACTGGCTTCGATCCAGTCTGCCGCGGGGTCAGGCGTGCCAAAGCACAAGCACAAATTCGAAAACCGTTTCGTCGTATCGCCATCCGAACGAGCTATCCTTACTGTGCTTCTCTTGCGTGGTCCTCAAGCTCCCGGGGAACTTCGCACCCGCTGCGAACGCATGCATCCGTTTGGCGGAACGGATGCCGTCAAAGAAACGCTCTCTTCTCTCATTCAGCGAAACTGCCCATTAGTAAAAGAGTTACCCCGCCAACCAGGGCAAAAAGATAACCGTTTTGCCCAACTGATTTCAGGAGAAACGGATTTCGATGTTCCTGTCGCCGTCGGAAGTAGCGAGCCTCTTAAGGTAGAAATTGCAATGGTAATGCCTCCTGAAGCTGAAGCTCGGATTGCCCATCTCGAAGCTACAGTGATTCAACTCCAAGAAGAACTCGCCTCTTTTAAAGCTCAATTTGACTAATAAGGCCGCAAGTTAAAATGATAAAATCGCGATGCATCTCTTGCTCGCGCAATTAAATAATGGATACACCGATGATTGCCCTATGAAAATCCTCCTGGTTATTTTTCTCTTTATCGCTCCTTCCGTTGCTAGCTTGGGTGCGACCAAGGACTCGAACGGTTTTGAAACCCACATTTTGGTCTCACCGCACCAAGCTGGTGAAACGACATTGCGGGTATTGCTGCCGGACAATTTGGAACGCGGGAAACGATATCGCGTACTTTACGTTTTACCGGTTCACGAAGAGGGCGAGTATAGGCATGGAGACGGATTGGTGGAAATGAAGAAACACGGCTATCACAATCGCCATGGACTTATCTGCGTGGCGCCTTCGTTTACGAGCCAACCTTGGTTTGCCGATAATGATTTAAATCCAAAAATGCATGACGAGAGCCACATGGTTAAGACCGTGCTGCCGTTCGTCGAAGAGCATTACCCGGTTCATGCAAAGGTCGAAGGGCGTCTTTTGATCGGATTTAGCAAATCTGGTTGGGGGTCTTTGTCGCTCGTATTGAGGAATCCGGATGTGTTTTACAAGGCAGCTGCGTGGGACACGGGTATTCGAGTTGACATGGGTCCGATTGAAGAATCGGAGCGGGCTGAGCGTATTGCGAAAGACTGGGGCACTGTTGCGAACTTCAATGAGTACCGGATTTCGAATCTTATAAGAACCCGCGGAGCTCACTTAGGTGATAAGGCGCGACTATTCTATTTTAGCACGGAGGGAAAGCGAGCGATTGGAGGCGTGGCAATACACCAATTACTGGTCGAACATGAGATTCCTCATCGCTACGTGTTCGAGCCGCATCGTGTCCACCGTTGGGATACGGGATGGGTTCCGGAAGCGGTGGCATTTTTGGTGGAGAAGTAGCTTTGGGCGTTGGGGATTGCTTTCGATCGTAGTGCTGGTCGTGGTCGATTAGAGATCGGCCATGCTGAACGATTCAATCGTTCAAGGAAATTGACAAACGATGGCCGCTCGGAGATCGGCCGCTACCTTTAGAGTAGTTGAATTTCTCTTACTTCTGAATCAATACTATGTGGTAGGGTCTTTGCTTCTGGTTGCCGTTTAGGATGCGAGCGGAGAGGGCAGCGTCTCCGTTGGGTATCTTTATATTTTGGATACGAGCTGTGTCGGTGGCAGGTTTTATGTTGAGCGTCTTTCTGATGTCTCCGATCTGGAGCTCGAGGCTGAGATTGGCGACGGGTTCTTTCCAGAGGAATTCGATGTCGTAGGACTTTTTGTTTTCGAAGCGCAGCATCCAAGCTCCTCCATTGTCTGTTACTCTCATGTCTTGGGTGGAGAGCGTGGTATGCGTTTCGTGAGGCGTGCCGAGTACGATGCGAGGCGGAGCGTAGTTGTCGGGGCGCGTGCTGGAGACGTCTTCGAACCAGCGTTCGTAGGTTTTGAGGAGGCGTTTGGCTATTTCGGGACGCTTTTCGTAGAGGTTGTTCGCCTCGCCGGGATCGGCTTTCATATCGTAGAGTTCGAGCGGTACGTTGTCGGGCATGCGTTCGTTGGTAAAGCCAGTCGGGTGGACCAGCTTCCATCGTTGTTCGCGCACGGCTATGTGGTGTAGCGGTGTGGGGGAGTCGCCTCGATGGATTTGCATTATGAGCGTACGATTGGGCCATTCGACTTTTTCTCCTTTGAGCAACGGTAGGATGCTGCGACCGTCGAAAGGGTGATCGCTTGGCAGAGAAGCCCCGGCGGCTTCCAGGAGGGTTGGCATAACGTCGATGTGGGCGGCGATGCGATCATTGCGGTCGCCTGCTTTGAGCTGAGCTGGCCAGCGGATGAAGAAAGGCGAGCGGATGCCGCCGTCGTGCACTTCGTTTTTCTTGCCGCGGGAGGGGCCGATGTAGCGACGCGTATTGGGGCCGTTGTCGACCATGAAGATGACGATGGTGTTTTCGACTGCTTTGCGCTTTTCGAGGTGGGCGAGTAGTTTGCCGACGTTTTGGTCGATGTTTTCCACCATGGCGAAAACGCGAGCGACGGTGTCGGCATCTTTGTCATTGCCGAGCAATACAGGCGAAAGGTCTTTGTTCTTATATTTTCGATACAAGGCTTCGGGCACGTCGTGGTAGGGGCTGTGCGGGGCGTTCGTGGCGATGTAGGTGAAAAAGGGTTTCTTGGCCTTGAGAGACTGGTCGATGAAGTCGAGGGCTCCGTCGAAGTAGACGTCGGTGCAATAGCCTTTGGTTTGAACCTGCTTATTGTTGCGGAAGAGAATGGCGTCGGTGTAGCGGCGATTATTTTCACGCGGCTCGGATGGTTGACCGAGACCTCCTCCAAGGTGGATGAGAGCTTCTTGAAAACCTTGGTCGGTTGGACGCATGGGGTAGTTGTCGCCGAGGTGCCATTTGCCGAAGATGCCGGTCTTGTACCCTGCGTCGCCGAGCGCCTCGGCGATGGTGACTTCTTCGGGTTCCATCATGGACCGGCCTTTCCAGGTGTCCACGAGTCGAGTGCGGTAGTTGAAACGTCCCGTCATCAGGGAGGATCTCGTCGGCGAGCAGACCGGACTAACGTAGAAGGTATCCATGGACGCGCCGTCGCGGGCGAGCGAATCGATGTGTGGCGTTTCGAGGACGGGGTTACCCATCGCTGAGAGATCCGCGTAACCTTGGTCGTCGGTCATTATGAGAACGATGTTCGGTCGATTTTGGGCGAGGAGCGTGATGCCGGCGAAGAGGGCGAAGGCGATTAAAAGGCGTTTGACGATCATATGAATTGGGATGGAAAGGCCGCTAAATAGGTTTAAGAGCACTAAGTTGATTGGGGTGATATAATCTGAGTGACAGGTGTTGCGGATCACGTTGGGTTTTTAAATACTAATTCCTATTAATCAATGATTCACTTTGCGTTGGACGGTGGAGGGGGTCGGCTAGCTGCTTGAGAATCGAGGTTGATTGCTTGGGGAATTGGGTTATCGGTTTTTCATGCGCGTTTTCTTACCCTGTAATTCTCTCGTTCGATGGCTTTCTTTGGCTTTGCTTCCCGTTTGCGGCGCCTGGGCTGAGCCGGAGATTATCAAGGATATCGAGTTTGCTCGGCCAAATGGTCATTCGCTAAAACTGGATCTGTATTTGCCGGAGGATCGAGGGGATGCTCCGTTGGCGACTGTTCTTTGGGTGCATGGCGGCGGTTGGAAAAACGGGAGTAAGAAGAATTGCAAGGCAGCGTGGCTAGCTGAGGAAGGCTACGCGGTTGCGAGCATTAGCTATCGCTTGACAGATGTGGCCATGTGGCCAGCTCAGATTGACGATTGTCGCGAGGCGGTGAGATGGGTTCGGCGTAATGCGGGGTTGTTTGGATTGGATACTGAGCGGATAGGTTCCTGGGGTGGATCTGCGGGCGGGCATTTGGTCGCTTTGATGGGGACGCTGCCTTATTCGGAGGATGAATCGGTTTCCAGTCGGGTATCGGCGGTTTGCGATTGGTACGGTCCGACGGAGTTGATGACGATGCCGCCGAACAACGTTGGCGATGGGCGAACGATTGAAGATGTGGCGAATTCGAATGGGGCGAAGCTGCTAGGCTGTACTGTTCGAGAATGCCCGAAGCTGGCGAAGCAAGCGAGCGCCTACGATAATGTTTCCAAGGATGACTCTGCTTTTCTTATCATGCACGGCGACGAAGACCCCGGAGTCCCTATTCAGCAGAGCATCCAGTTTTACGAGCGCTTACAGAAAACGAAAGTACCCTCTCAATTTAAGACCGTCGAAGGCGCTGGCCATGGTGGCAAGGAATTCGATACGCCTGAGTCGAGGGTGCTGATATTGAGCTTCTTCGATCGATATTTGAAGCGGTAGTCAGTCTGCGGGTACGCGGAGGTTTTGGGTTGGAGATAGGTCGTCTGCGGCGGTCCGGGACGGACTCTTCCTACCTTTCGGGGATGATCGCGGAGGCTTCTTATCGGATCCAAGCGTAGATTGGAAAAGTCCGCAGGTGGTTGTTGGTGTCGTCGGGGCTGGTTAGGTAGCAGGTCTCCCGCGTTTTCTTGGACGTGTCTTTGGGGGTGATGCGGAGAAGGTATTGGTGATTCGCTTTCACTTCTTCGATTTCGAAAATGAAATTGGATTCCGCATCATCCGCGACTTTCGTGAAAACGTCATCGATCTTCATGGGGTGATTGGAGTGAATTTCAATTTCGCAATCCTTGGGTTCGGCGGCTTCGCCGATCTTCCAGAGCAGGGCGCGTCGCTTGAGTTGGATGAGTTGCGGGATATCGACGTTTAGGGTGAGCTTGTAGCTTTGGGGGCCGCCAGCTTCTTGGACTTCCACGGTGATCTCTTTGTGCTGCGGGCCGACGCGACTCCCGATATCGAAAGTGGCGAGCAGCTTACCGGTTTCGCCCGGAGCGTAAGTGTCTTTTTCGAGAGAGGGGACGGTGCAGCCGCAGGAGGCGGTCGACTTGGTAATGGTGATGCTCGAGTCGCTCGTATTGGTAAAGGGGTAGTAGGCATTCACTTCCCCTTGTCCGATCTCAGCATCGACTTCGACGATCGTCTTTTCCCAAGAAAGCGCGTTTCCGGCGATCACTGGAATCTGAGTAAAGAGCATCGCGATGGTAGCGATGGTAGCATGGAGAATGGAGTGCTTCTTCATAAGTAGTTGGAGATTGTGCAAATTGCCTCCATTTGTCCAACAAACTCCTTGCTCGCGCTGAGGCTTGGCGTTCTGATGCGCGGCATGACCGCATTTTCACGACCTGATGGCAGAAAAAACGACGAACTCCGACCGGTTTCATTCGAAGCGGACATCGCTCCTAATGCGACGGGCTCGGTCCTAGTATCGTTTGGAAATACGCGCGTGATTTGCGGCGCGTCCTTGGAAAAGCGGGTTCCTGGCTGGATGCGTGCCCAGGGTGTGGAAGGCGGCTGGCTGACTGCGGAATACTCCATGTTGCCGTATAGCACGCATGATCGCAAGCAGCGCGATTCGTCGCGGGGCCGTTTGGATGGCCGTTCGGTTGAGATCCAACGTTTGATTGGCCGTTCCCTTCGGGCGGTAATGGATTTGAAGAAAATTCCGGGTTACACGCTTTGGATCGATTGCGATGTGTTGCAAGCGGACGGCGGAACGCGGACGGCTTCGATTACGGGCGCGTATTTGGCGGCTCGGCTTGCAGTGCAGAAGCTTATCGACGAGAGAAAGCTGAAGGAGAATCCGTTCAGCGATTCGGTCGGAGCGATTAGCGTAGGGATCTATAAAGACAATGCAGTGCTCGACTTGCCGTATGTAGAGGATCGCGATGCGAGCGTGGATTTCAATGTCGTGATGACTGGCAAAGGCGAGTACGTCGAAGTGCAAGGCACGGGCGAAGAAGCGACGTTTTCCGAGGAGCAACTCGCAAGCTTGCTTGCTTTGGCGAAAACCGGCTGCAAGGAAATTTCTTCGATGCAAACGGCATTTCTCTCAAAGCGCCTATTGGCGGGCTTGGGGAGCTGAGACTATGACGCCAAATTCTTTGCGTATCTCTTTGATTTTTTCTCTGTCGGTTGCTTAAACCTATATCTTTCCGAATTCGGGCCCAGAAATGAATATTCACGAATACCAAGCTAAACAACTATTTGAACAGTACGGCATTCCTTGCCCGAAAGGCGCGGCGACGAGCTCGAAAGATGAATTCGAGTCTTGTATCGATGGCCTTGGCGAGGGGTTGATAGTTGTTAAATCGCAAATTCACGCCGGCGGGCGCGGCAAGGGAACGTTTACGGACGGCTTCCAAGGCGGCGTTAAGTTGGCGAAAACGAAAGCGGAAGCGCTGGAGTTCGCGAACAGGATGATCAACAACACCCTGGTCACGATACAGACCGGTCCTGCTGGTCGAGAAGTGAAAACGGTTTACTTTACCGAAGGCGCGGATATCGAGAAGGAGTATTACTTGGCTATCCTGATGGACCGGGCAACTTCGGTTCCGGTAGTCGTCGCTTCCACCGAAGGCGGAGTCGAGATCGAGAAAGTCGCGGAGGAAACTCCCGAAAAGATTTTCAAAGCATTCGTCGACCCGACCATCGGGCTTCAGGCGCACCAAGCTCGTGGCATCGCTTTCAAGCTTGGCTTCGAAGGCAAGCAAGCAGGTGCTTGTGCGAAATTGATTTTCAACCTCTACAAGATGTTCTGGGAAAATGACGCCGACATGGTGGAAGTGAATCCCTTGATCAGCACTCCGGGTGGCGGGGTTTCGGCTCTAGACGCGAAAGTCAGTTTCGATTCGAACGCGCTTTATCGTCACAAGGACATCGTTGCTTTCCGCGATCTTAACGAAGAAGATCCGAAGGAAGTCGAAGCGTCGAAGTTCGATTTGAACTACATCGCTCTTGATGGAAACATCGCTTGTTTGGTCAATGGAGCCGGGCTCGCAATGGCGACGATGGACATCATCAATCACTGCGGAGGCGAAGCGGCCAATTTCCTGGATGTTGGAGGAGGAGCGACTGCTGAACAAGTTACGGCAGCTTTCAAAATCATCCTGAGCGACCCGAAGGTCGAAGGGATTTTGGTAAACATTTTCGGTGGCATCATGCAATGCGATGTGATTGCCCAGGGAGTGATTGAAGCGGCGAAGGCGGTAAGCCTCAATAAACCACTGGTTGTTCGTCTCGAAGGAACCAACGTTGAGAAGGGCAGGCAATTGCTTGCAGACAGCGGAATAGAGATTACATCGGCCGATAGTTTGGCTGATGCGGCTCAGAAAATCGTCGACATTGTCGCCGCTAACTAGAACCACGTAATTAGAGATTTGATACAATGAGCGTACTAGTTAATAAAGATACACGCGTAGTATTTACGGGAATCACCGGCAAGTCCGGAGGCTTCCACGCCAAGCAGTGCATGGAATACGGCACTCAAGTAGTAGCGGGCGTGACGCCAGGCAAAGGCGGGCAGCTTTTCGATGAGAAGGTTCCCGTTTTCAATACGGTTACCGATTCAGTTGAAAACGAAGGAGCGAACACAGCTTGTGTATTCGTACCACCTCCATTTGCAGCCGATTCGATCCTCGAGTGTTTGGATGCAGGCATCGAACTGATCATTGCGATTACCGAAGGTATTCCGGTAAACGACATGGCGAAGGTGAAGAAGAAGCTTCTTGAAACTGATGCACGATTGATCGGACCGAATTGCCCAGGAGTCATTACTCCTGGCGAGTGCAAGATTGGAATCATGCCAGGCTATATCCACAGACCGGGTACAGTTGGTATCGTTTCGCGTTCGGGTACTTTGACTTATGAAGCGGTATGGCAGGTTACGAGCTTAGGCTACGGACAGTCTACCTGCATCGGTATCGGAGGAGATCCGATTAACGGAACGAATCACACTGACGCGATTAAGCTGTTCAACGAAGATCCGGATACGGAAGCCATCGTTATGATCGGCGAAATCGGCGGTGACGCGGAAGAAGCCGCGGCAGCCTACATAAAAGAGCACGTCAAGAAGCCAGTTGCTGGATTCATCGCGGGAACGACAGCGCCTCCGGGACGACGTATGGGTCACGCTGGAGCGATCGTCTCAGGCGGAAGCGGAACAGCGGAAGCTAAGATCGCGGCCATGGAAGCTGCGGGGGTCGTAGTGGCTAAGACGCCTTCCGATATGGGAACAGCGCTTTTGGAAGCTTGGGGTAAGTAACTAAAAGTTGAATACGTAATTTTTATCAAGCCAGGCTCCTTCGGGGTCTGGCTTTTTGTAGGGCTGGCGTTTGCGCCATGCCGCGTTTGTAGAAATTCAGCCAGCGCGGCGCAAGCGCCGGCCCTACGTTTTGAAAGTGATGGAGTTAGTGGATGGTCGTGCCTTAACGCGGATGCTTCGCGTTGATCATGGCGAGCAGGTTTTCTTTGGACTTCTGGAGTTCGGGGCGGTTGATGCCTTTGATGATCTTGCGAGCGGCGGTGTGGTGGCCGGCTTCGAATCGGGCGCGGGCCATGTAAAGTTCCATGAGTTGTTTTTGAGCGGGGTCGCCAGGAAATTCGACGAGTTGCTGCCACTCTTCGATGCCGGCTTCCCAATTCGGTCGAGAGACATCGAAGAAGCTTTGAGCGTAGCGGAGTCGGTAGGGCAAGTGAGTTGGGTTTAGCATGGCCGCTGCTCGAAAGGATTCTTGCATTTGAAGGTCGAAGCCATCCGGCAGGAAGAGTTTGTCGTCGATGAAGAATTTCTTGTATTCGAAAAGTAGATTACCGGTTTGGTAGTGGTAGAGCGGCTCGTTGGTGTCCAAATCGATGGCCATTTGATAGAAGGCGAGCGCTTGGTCGTATTTTCCTTCTTCCGCTAGATAATTGCCGAGCTGGTTTTTGACGATGGCGTGGTAGGGGTCGAGCTCGTCGGCCCGCATGAGCATTGCGTTACTGGCTTTGCGTTCGCCGATACGATGCAGAAACATGCCGAAGGAGATGTATACGGGAGAATATTCTTTAGCGGCGCCGATGAGTTTTTCGTAGCCGTCGACGATCGATTGGAGTTCGGCTTCGATGGATCGGATGTCCTCGGTAGCCATCGCTTTTTCGTAGGCTTTGAAGGCTGCTGCTTCGCGCTCGCCGAGTCGCTTGAGCATGTAGGTCGCCATTGACTCGCTGGATTGCAGCTCGTCTTCTTTGTCTTCGGCGTAAGCGGAGGGGATGACGGATAGAAGCGTGAGGGCGATTGCTGTAGAGAGGAATTGTTTCATGGAGATGAGTCGTTCGTATTGGAATCGCTTGCAAGGGCGAGATTTATTGGACGCCAAGATCGAGATGTCGTTCCATTGGGATGGCAACTAAGGTGCCCCTTCGGTGGAGAAAGGTAGGGCAGCATCGCCGAGGCTGCAGTCGAATCCTGATGTTTATGCTGACTCCACTGTGGCCTCGGCGATGCTGCCCTACCTTTTTGGTACGAACTCTCGTAACAGGAGAGTCACATTGAGCGCTTGCCTGTGTGACTAGGCGCCACAAGGTTTGGAGGTGAATGGCTGGGTATCGTAGTTTAAGTTCAGATAAGACGTTGGAAACAATTGAGTTGCTGGGTCACCGAATCGAAGAGCGGTTTCCGAAATCCAATTTGAAGGGTGTTTGCGACAGTTTGTTGGAGGTTGCTAGGGCTTCGAAAGCGAAGGCGGCTTGGATTGCTCGCCCGAATTACCCTTTGAGAGCGGGAATCGGGTTGGTGATTTTCCTAGGTTTGGTGACGCTGGGGTTTAGTTTTTCGCTGCTTGAATTTCAGAAAAGCAGCCTTGGGCTGAGCGACTTGGTCCTCGTTTTCGATGCGGCGATTAGTGACGTAGTTTTCATTGGGGCGGCGGTTTTCTTTCTAGGTACGATTGAATCGCGCATTAAACGAAAGCGGGCTTTACTGGCTTTGCATGAACTGCGCTCTTTGGCGCACGTCGTCGATATGCATCAGTTGACCAAAGATCCTAACGCGATTTTGAATTCCGTTTCGATAATCACGCCTTCGTCGCCGCCGAGAGAGATGACGCCCTTCGAGTTGAATCGCTATTTGGATTATTGCAGCGAGCTGCTTTCGCTCACGGGGAAAATCGCGGCTTTGTATGTTCAAGAATCTCGCGATTCGGTGATATTGACGGCAGTGACGGATATCGAGAATTTGACGAACGACCTCAATCGCCAAATCTGGCAAAAGCTGATTATCCTCCAAGCGAGTTACCGGGAAGAGTCAGGCAACGCCGACTCTCCCAAGCGAATCGTTTAGTTTCCGTGATCGGCCTTGGACCGTCCGCCGAAATATTTCTCACGGATCCAATCAGGTTGCCAAACGTCGAGAGAACGTTCGATCTTGCTGAAGTCGACTTCCTTCGGTCCCGGATTGTCGACTGAAAGAGGTGAGGGGTCGCCGACTTTTTTCTGCCAATCCTGCATGAGAACGGTGAGCTGTTTGACGATGCCGGCGTAGGAGGGGTGTTCAGCAAGATTATTCATCTCATTTGGGTCGTCGACCAGGTCGAAAAGCAGCGTGTGATTGATTTTTGGATATTTATGCAATTTGAATCGATCGTTGCGGACAGCTCGCATAATATCTTGGAACGGTAGAAATATCGAATCGCGAACGTTGGCATCCGGGTTCTCGAAAAGCGTCGAGAGATCTTGGCCGTCGATGTCACTTGGAATGTCTACATCGCACAGGCTGTAAATTGTTTTGTGCAAATCGAGGACGTAGGTCATGGCATCGGTTTCTTCGCCCTGCGGAACGCCGGGTCCGGAAATGATAAGCGGGCTTCCCATACTGTGTTCGTACACGTTTTGCTTGCCGAGCAATCCGTGTGATCCCATCGCGAGGCCATGGTCGGCGGTGTAAATGACGATCGTGTTGTCGCGTTCTTCGGAAGATTCGATTGCGTCCAATATACGTCCTACCTGGGAGTCTAGATGAGTGATGAGGCCGTAGTACTCGCAGAGCTGATCGCTTACCACATCATGTTCGCGTGGATGGGCAGCGAGGCCTTCATCGCGTTTCTTACCGGATACATGGCCATTGTCGAACGGATGATCGGGAAGGAAGTTTTCGGGAAGAGGTGGGCGGTTTTTGTAGTAAAGTTTTCGATACGATGGAGGCGGGTTGCGCGGGTCGTGCGGAGCGGTAAATGCCACGTAGAGCATGTAAGGCTGATCACCGCTTTGGTCGTCGATGAATTCGATGGCGGCATCGGCGAAATGAGTGCTAGAGAAACGCGTGCCTAACTTCTTTTCGGTGAGAGTGCCGTCGGGCTTTAGCTCTTGCAGAGGTACTTTAGTGTGATCGGACATACCTCCCATGTAGATATTTTTCCCGGATTGGAAGGAGCGGGAGAGGGTATTGAGGCCGTTATGCCATTTGCCGACTGCGAAAGTGCGATAGCCATTTTCTCCGAGTCGTTCGGGCAAGGTCGTTAAACCTTCCCAGTTGCGCGTGTCCTTGATTCGGTGCCAGTAGCGACCAGTCATCAGCATACTGCGGCTGGCTACGCAAACGGCTCCACTGTAGCTGCCTGCGCAATAATTTTGGGTGAAGCTGAGCCCATTGGCAGCAAGGCGGTCGAGGTGAGGCGTTTGGATATGCTCGTTGCCGTGGGCGCCGACGGTGTCGGGGCGTTGGTCGTCGGCGAAGAGAAAAACGATATTGGGTTTATCTGCGGCGAAAGCTGAGGCGCTAACGAGCAAGCAGAAAGCAAGAAAGGTATTGGTCATTGGCCGAAATTGAGGGTGTTTAGGATTTTCTCAACTGCGAATGTGAGCGAATACTCTGAAACAGGGTAGTGGGATGTTCTCTCTGGATTTTTAACAGGATGGGCTTCGCGGGGGTGATGACTCGTTCCTCGCCAGTATGATGAGAATCGCTTTGTCGCTTTGTGGAGAGTGGATTAATTTAGCCTCTCATCATGTTAGCGTAGCTATCATGCGAGCGAAGCGTATCCTGTTAAAAGAAGACTCTAGGGCTAGATGGATACAGGATCTATTTGTGAAGAATGTTAGCTTTCAGGAAAAGGGGATGGTCCTGTTGTTTGATCGTTAATTCCAGTAAAAAAGGAGATTTCTCAATGGGCGCGAATTGAACGGATACCGAACTGCCTATCACCTCATTTCGAAGAGCATCTTCGCTCGATGACTGGCTTGTCGATGATCGACTATCGGGGAAGGGTAGTCAGCTCCAGAAGGAGAGAGGGCCCATTTGTGAATCGCTTTGGCTGGCAAATCGGCGAGCTCTGGTATCCATTTTTTAATATAATCGCAGTCTGGGTCGAATCGCTCTTGTTGTCTCCAAGGGTTAAATATTCTGAAATAGGGTTGAGCATCGCATCCGGTCGAAGCTGCCCATTGCCAGTTGCCGTTGTTGACGCAGGGATCATAGTCGACAAGTCGTTGAGCGAAGGTGCGTTCGCCCCATCGCCAATCGACGAGCAGGTCTTTGACGAGGAATGAGGCGACGACCATTCGGACCCGATTGTGCATGAAACCAGTAGCGTTGAGTTGGCGCATTCCGGCATCGACTATGGGGAATCCAGTAACTCCATTTTGCCAGGATTCGAATTTCGTTGGATCGTTTTCCCACGGAATCGTATCGTATTTGTCTTTGAAGGCGTGTCCGAAGACTTTAGGAAAATGGAATGCTACGTGCGTTAGAAAATCTCGCCAATAGAGTTGCCTGACAAGCGGATGATTGGAGCCGAGCTTTTCGGAAATCGTCCAGTAGGCTTTTCTCGGGGAGCAGGTCCCGAATTTTAAGTGAGCGGAAAGTCCAGTGGTTTTTTCCAAGGCTGGGATATCCCTTTCGCTTTCGTAATTGCGATAGGATGGGATTTTAGCGAGTAGTTGGTTAGCTGCCAAATAGCCGCCTGCTATGTGGTTGGAGTTTGATGGGGAGTTGCAGATCGTCTTGCAAATTGAGCGAAGGCTCGGGGTTTGCCTGACAGAGCTGAACTTTCCTGAACGGCTAGCTAACGGGCTCGGTTTAGCGACGGGAAAAGTTCTGGCATTGTTGTAGAAAGGAGTGAAAACGGAGTATGGCGTGTGATCTTTCTTGAGCGCCTGTTCAGGCTCGAGGAGCAACAAGTCTTTGCACGAGTGAAATTCGATTCCTTGACTGATACACGCTTTCTTCAGCGCGCGATCCCGTTTTTGGCTGAAGGCCGTGTAGTCGCGGTTGACCCAGACGGCGTTGATCTTGAGTCGTTTGGCCCATCCGGTAACCATGTCTTCGATAGAGCCTTGGAAAACGGCGAGTTTGGAATCGTATTGTTGAAGCTGCCGATCGATCGCTTCAAGGGATTCGAGCATGAAGCGAAGTCCGGGCTCGCTTCTATATGGATGGGGTTCGATTTGAGCTGAGTTGAAGTGGAAGGCTGGGATGACTTCAGTGGATTGAGACAGGGCTGCGTTAAGGCCCGTATTGTCGCTTAACCGTAAATCGCGTCTGAAAAGGAAAAGGGATTTCGAATAGGGTTTCATAGATCTGAAGTCGCCGATGGGAATGATGGCTCGTGGTGGGAGTTGGTTTAGTGGTGAGACTTTAAATTGAGTTGCGGGGTGAGGCGCGTTTTCGAGAATGAGCGGCTATGGCACGAATGCTTGTAGCGGGGCAGCGGGATTGGGAATTCAGGATTATTAAAAGGATGCGATTCGCTGGTTTGATGTCTCGTTCCTCGACAGCATGATGAGAATCAATTTGTTGAGCGATTTGCTGGTTCTAGTGTCCTTCGATTTCATTTACCTAATTGAGTGCTTCGATTCCTATTGGTTTTATTCTCATCATGCAAGCGAAGCGCATCCTGTTGAAAAGACTTCAGAGTTGGTCGAGGCGGCGGGAAATAGTTGCTGCGCTATATTGTTTATCCGTCCCACGATTTCCCGGCTTCTGGATGGGCTTCGAGGTATTCGTCGATGGCGTCGATGAAGGTGTCTCCGAACTGCTCGAGCTTTTTCATGCCGACGCCGCTAATATCGGAGAGCTGGTCTTCGTCGGTCGGGTAGTCGCGGGCCATTTCGCGTAGGGTGACATCGGAGAAAATAATGTAGGGAGGGACGCCTTGCTCGGAGGCGAGCTCTTTGCGGAGGGTGCGGAGGATTGCGAAGAGTTCCTCGTTGCATTCGATGCCGCCGGTTGCTGGGGGTCGAATACGTTGTGTCCGTTCTTTGGGTACGCTTGGCCGAGTGAGTACTACGGATTCGCGATCTCGAAGCGTTTTTTTGCCTTTGAGAGTTAGCTCCAAGACGCTGTGCTTTTCGGCGTTTTGGCTGATGTATTCTTTACGGATGAGCTCGCGGCCGATTGTTTGCCATTCTGGACGGCGGAATTCGGATCCGATGTCGTAGGTAGAAAGTCTATCGTGTCCCCACTTGATGACCTTTTCGTTTCGGCTACCTAGGAGGACATCGACGATATGGTTTATGCCCACGCTAAATCCACTGGCTTGTCGAACGCGGAAGATGCAGGACATGAATTTTTGTGCGGGAAGGGTGCCGTCGAATGTTTCTTTAGGGGTTTGGCAATTGTCGCAGTTCCCGCAGTTTGGTTGGGTCCAGTTTTCGGAGAAGTAGCCCAACAAAACGCGGCGCCGGCATTCGGAGGATTCCGAGTAGTGAACCATCTGACGTAGCTGCTGTTTGGCTACGTCACGTTCTTGGCGATTGCTTTTGTCGGCTATGAATTGGAGCTGCTTGGCTACGTCGCCCGCGCTGAAGTAGAGAATACAATCGGCCGGTAGTCCGTCGCGTCCGGCTCGACCGGTTTCCTGGTAGTAGC
>JBNMOQ010000053.1:0-21664 GCA_051275055.1 Candidatus Pelagisphaera sp. | reverse complement strand
CCGCGGGAATGCGAGTTGAGCAAAACGAGGCGGTTTCGAAAGACGGCACGAAAATCCCGTATTTCGTGGTTACGCCAAAGGGGTTCAAAGCGAATGGACGAAATCCGACATTGCTCGGTGGATACGGCGGATTTGAGATTTCGTCTCTGCCTCGATATTCCGGAACGATCGGGTCGTCTTGGGTTGAAAAAGGAGGAGTCTATGTATTGGCCAACATCAGAGGTGGAGGAGAGTTTGGACCGAAATGGCACCAGGCGGCGATGCAGGAGAAACATCAGACGAATTTCGATGATTTCATAGCTGTGGCCGAAGATTTGATTGCTCGGAAAATCACATCGCCGAAACACTTGGGTATTAGAGGTGGGTCTCAGGGTGGTTTGTTAGTGGGCGGATGCTTTACGCAGCGTCCAGATCTCTTTGAAGCGGTCGTGTGCGCGATTCCTTTGCTTGATATGAAGCGATTTAATAAGCTACTCGCTGGGGCAAGCTGGATGGCTGAGTATGGAAATCCGGATACGGATGATTGGGAGAATATGAAACTGTGGTCGCCTTATCAGAACCTTGATCCCAAGGTGGATTATCCGAAGGTCTTCTTTTGGACCAGTACTCGAGATGATCGGGTTCATCCGGGTCACGCTCGAAAGATGGTTGCTAAGATGACGGATATGGGAAAGCCAGTCTTTTACTACGAGAACACCGAGGGTGGGCATGGAGGAGGCGCGAATCTCAATCAGCGCGCCTATACCGATGGATTGAGTTATGCCTATTTGTGGAAGATGTTGAGGTGATTGAGTGGAGCGTTCGTTTTTGGTTTAGGGGACTAACTGGTTCTTTCGGCCTTTTTATTTTGGAGGCTTGCTCGAGGTGAAGTGCGCCTGTTGTGTGAGCTGAACAAATGATTCGAACTGAAAAACGGCTTCAATATGCAAACGGCTACCTGGACCTTGGCATGGTTAAGGATGCGAAGGCAGAGTTGGATTTGATTGATGAAAAGGATCGTTCGAACTCAGAGGTTCTTTCTATGCGGGTCCGGTTGTATTCGGAATCCCACAACTGGAAGAAGATGGTCGCTACTTCGAAGCAACTTGTCGAGATGGACCCGCAAGCCTCATTTGGCTGGGTGAATTGGGCTTACGCGCTTCGCGAATTAGATCGTATCAGCGAGGCGAAGGATGTCGCCAATCGGGGATTGGCTTTGAATCCGAAAGAGGCGGTGCTTTGGTTTAACCTAGCATGCTACTGTTCATTGCTCGGCGAAGTCGAAGAATCGTCGAACAACCTTGATCAGGCAATTGCTCTAGAAAAATCCTTCGAGAAAGAAGCGGTTGACGATCCTGATTTGGACAAGCTCTGGGCTTGGTTGCGTAGCAACGAATGATGTCGTCGAACGCTGGAATCAGAAATTGTTTCTATTGGGGAGTCGAAGCCCTGCCAATCCGTTCGGTTAGAATGCGTTTGATATCCGGTAGTCTAATCGGTTTTGGAATGTAATCGGCCATACCTGCTTCGAGACAGATCTCGCGATCGCCTTTCATGGCATTCGCGGTCAGGGCGATGATTGGAGTTTCTTGGTTTGGATCGTTCGGGTTTTCGATGATCGCTCGAGTGGCCTCGTAGCCGTCCATGACAGGCATCATGCAGTCCATTAGAATCAAATCGTATTTGCGTGTTGAGGACGCTTCAACGGCTTCTTTTCCGTTTGCGGCTAGGTCTGGATTTATGCGGAATTTTTGGAGTACTGCGGTTAGGACAGCTCGATTGGTTGGGTCGTCATCTACAACAAGAATTGCTTTTTTCGAGGCTAGTGAGATTGCTTCGTTTAAGTTGACGGATCTGAAGGAGTTCTGGCGCGAGGTTGAAGGATTTAGCGTATTGATGAGAATCGATGGGCGTATCGGTCGCTTAACGATATTGTCAATCGCTTTAGAGCTCATGGAATCGGAGGTTGCGGTATCCAATATCTCATGAACGGAGACGGCGTTAAGGGAATGGGTCTTTTTTGCGGTCTTGATCGCGTCTACAATTGAAATGTCTAGGAAGTCACCGTCGATGACCAAGTGAGAGTACTTTGTTGTCGTCGATTGATGGTCAGCATTTAGAAGTCGAATGATTTCTCTTGGGTCATTTGCGATGTCTGACTGACAGTGAGCCCATTCTAGCCATTCGTTGAGCCATTGCGATTCCGCTGCATCATTTAGGGCAACTAATACACGCAGGCCTTTTAGGTCAGGTTTGGAGTTCTCATCGGGGATATTCGTTTCTGCGAATGGCAATTGGAATTCGATTTTGAATTTTGAGCCTTTGCCTTCAACGCTTTCAAGCGAAACTGAACCTCCCATTGCTTCAGCGATGCTCTTAGTTATCGACAGACCTAGTCCGGTACCGCCGAATTTACGGCTTGTAGAGCTATCCGCCTGGGTAAACGGTCTGAAAAGTTGGGCTTGGGCTTCAGCTGAAATGCCAATGCCGGTATCTTGAACTATGATGGTGAAACACGCTTTTCCGGATTCGATTTCCGTTTGTTCGATGGTCAGTTTTACGAAGCCATTGTCTGTGAATTTTATGGCGTTGCCGATGAGGTTGGTTATGGCCTGTTGGATTCTTAGTGAATCTCCTACAACCCATTCCTGCATCCCAGGGCGAGTTCGGCATTGGAGTTCAATATTTTTCTGACTCGCTTTTATTGAAAGCAACTCGGCAACGTTTTCAATGGATTCGCGAATATTGAATGGGGCATTTTCGAGAGCGAGCTTACCTGCTTCGATTTTAGAAAAGTCGAGTATGTCGTTGATTAGAACGAGTAGCGATTCAGCACTGCGATCGACTGTCCTAGCGTATTCTATCAATTCTGGAGCGATGTCTGACTCCATTATTAGCTGGTTCATTGCGATGACTCCATTCATCGGCGTGCGAATCTCGTGACTCATGCAGGCTAGGAAATCGGACTTGGCTTGATTTGCTGCGACGGCTTCCTCCTTTCGAATCTCCAACTCGATCGTACGCTCTTCGATCATTTTCTGAAGCAAGCGGTTTCGCTTTTGAATGGCATGCGTCCGTACTCGATAGATCAAGTAAGCGGCTATCACCAGGGCTAACGCGACGCTCCAAACGAAATTCGCTTTCCTCCAGAAAGGCGGAGAAACGTGAATCGCCAATGTGGCTTCATTTGCGCTTTCGATATTATCCTTACCAGCTGCTTTTAAGCTTAGGGCAAAGTTACCTGCTGGAAGGTTTGGGAAGCTTATTTGGGAGTTCGATTTAAGGGGTGTCCAATCGTCTATTACACCCGACAGTTTGTAGTAATGAAATACTTCCGATCGATTGGAATAGACTAGATTGGCGAATTCGATGTCGAGGCCGCTGCTATTGTAATTAAGCTCGATGGGCTTAGTCGCCTGTTTGTTTCCAGGATGAGGCAGGCGGACTTTTTGACCCCGTTTCCCTGATATATAGATGTTGGTGATTCGGGGAGTTGGAGCGGTTGTCCGATCCTCGAATGATCTGAGGCTGGTATCTAATATGTTAATACCATGCGATCCACCAATCGCAAGAAAATCGCCTCCAAATAGGGCCATTCCATTTTGCACGAACGTTTGAGCGAAGAAACCTTGTTCGCGCTTGAATTGCCATGAGTCTTCGGTTTTTGGATCGAATAAAATGAGCCCCTTGGTAGAACTTATCCATAGTCGGTTGTAGGCGTCGAATACGAGATTGTTGATAGCGACGTTATCGAGTTCTGGCAGTTGGGGTAGATTGTCGAATAGTTCTGTTTTGGGATCGAAGATCGATATGCCGGAAGTCGTTGCGATCCAAGGTCGGCTCTCAGAGTCAATCTCAATGTCTGTGATCGTATTGGATTGAAACCGCTTTGGGTTGGATTCGGCCGTGTAGGATCGGGTAATGGCATTTTCGGAACGGTCGTAATAATGTAATCCTCTTTGGTAGGTTCCGATCCAGAAGTCTCCATTTGGAAGCTCGCTTAGTGTTCGAGGACGTGTCCCTTGGCCTGCGAACTTCGATGTTGTTGAGATGACATTGAACGTTTTTGTAGAGGCATTGTAGTGTAAAAGCGTGCGTCGCAAAATCCAGAGTTCGCCTTTCTTGTCTATATGGATTTCGGTACTAAAGTTCGGGTGCGAAGGAATCGGAGCATCTTTGGGGATTGTCGCGAATAATTCGATACGATTCGTTTCTATATCGTAGACAAGGACATCATTGTCGTCGGCCAGGAAGTATAGGTCCCCTTTGGGGCTTATCGAGAAGCCTCCAAGAACTCGGGATTCTACTAAATTTGAATTTGCAGCATTGGCCAAGGGGTATTCGAACTTTCTGGTGGATTGGCGATAGAGAGCTACCTGGTTTTCAGAGTCGTTAACCCATAGGTTTCCGTCCCCCGTGGGGAGAACGCGCTTTACGGAGGAGTTCCGAAGGTCTCCAACATCGTTTCCTCTATCGAAGTAGTGGAGAGGTATGCGATTTGCATCTAACATGAAAACGCCACTGTATTGGCCAGCGAAGCCGAGTGTGCCGTCTTGAAGTTCGATGATATCCCAAATCGTATGATCGGGCGTGGATTCAAAGGTTCCGTCGTCTGGTCTGAAGTGAACAAACGTGCTCGAGTCCGATTCTAAGGCTACTAAACCGTTTTGAAACGGAGCGCCCCATACCGTTTGATTTTGATCTTCGAATAGGTCAATGAAGTGGCGATAAGAAGATTTGTTCGCCGTTGGATTTTCGATCGAAAACTGGATTTCGTTGCCTTTGGAGTCGAAGCAATAGAGTCCTTCTTGGTAGGTCGCAACCCAAGTTCGACTTTGGGAATCGCAGAGGATTCGATATGTGTTGTTACGACCGACATTGGTTCCGTCATTCGCAGTAAGCGTTACTCGTTCCAGGGTTTTTTTAGAAATCTGAAAACGCCAAACTCCCTGCCTGGTCGCCAATAAGGCGGAATCCGGAGACTCAATTTCGATCTCGCGAACAATATTGGGATTGCCGCCTATATTCGGAAAATGATCGACCCATTGCCGAATCTCAGGATCAAAAAGAAATAGCCCGAATTGACTGCCGATTGCGAGTTTGCCATTCGGTAGAAGAACGGTGGCGTTGCTGTTTATTGTGAGTGAATCACCGGCGTCACTTTTTAGTGGATAGGTTGTGAAGGTGTTCGTATCAGGTTCGTGGGCTGTCAATCCTTCGGAACTGGTTACCCATAGGGTTCCGTTGGAGTCGCTTGTCAGACTGGTGAATTTGGCTTCGAGGATGCTGGTTGGCTCATTTGGGTCGTTTGTGAAATGCTCGACTCTAGAGCCGTCATATCGAACGAGGTCTCCATTGACGATAAGCCATAGGTATCCGAAGGAGTCTTGGTGAATCCGCCGAACCCATGAAGCCGGGAGTTGTTCGTTGTCGATCAGGTTTTCGAATCGGACATAATCAAGGGGACTAAGCTCGATTTCCGCGGAGCTAGTGTTTTCGAGTAGAATGGCGGCGAGGCCAATCAATAGGTACCGTTTGATGAGTGTGAAACGATGCATGGAGGTTGAGCACTTAAATAGAGTGAAGTACTCAGGTATAGAACGGTTTTTGCCTGAGTAACGTTATCTAAAACTCGCCGAGATTAGAAAAAAATCGGTAGTTCCCAATTAGATTTCGTTTGTGAGAGGCTTTTTAATGCAAATTTGATTGGGATGCGGATCAGCGATCTCCTATTGGCCACCGATATCGCTCGGAGAATGGTCAGTATTCAATTTCGTGATTTCGCGACTTCCGAAGCCTTTGCGGGGTCGTGGTTAGGATTGGGCGTGGGCATCTGGGCGGATAGGGATCGTCTCCACTTGTGGAGTTCGGCTTGCAGTTGAGCTCGTTTTTCCGGGTGGTTGGCTGCGAGGTTGGAGGATTCTCCTAAATCGTTTCCGATGCGATAGAGTTCGAGTTTCCCGTCTTCATGAAATTCTACGAGACGCCAGTCTCCCGAGCGGATAGAGCTGTAGGGGCCGTCGCCTCCTGCGTGATAGTGCGGGAAGTGCCAAAAGAGGTTTCGATCGATGGATCGGGCGGAGTTTTTGAAGATGGGAATGAGGTTTTTTCCATCGATGGCTGCATTGTGAGATTGGACGCCTTTCACTCCGGCGGCGGCGAGAAAAGTCGGGTAGTAGTCGGTTGTAATGACGGGCGTTTTCGACACGGTTCCGGGTTGAGTGATTCCGGGCCAATAAGCGATCGCCGGCACGCGTACGCCGCCTTCGTAGGCGGAGCCTTTACCGCGTCTCAAGGGGAGGTTTTCTGTGAATTCGTCGTGTTTGCCGTTGCGTTGCGTGAGGCCTCCATTGTCCGAAGTGAAAACGATGAGCGTGTTTTCGCTGAGACCGTTGGCGTCCAAGTGGTCCAGTACGCGCCCGATGCTCAGGTCTAGGCTTTTGACCATGGCGGCGTAGGTTGGGTTATTGTGGGTCGCGTTGGGGTCTACCTTCTTTTCGAAATAGGCGACAAGATCGTCTCGGCCTTGGATGGGCGTGTGTGGAACATTGTAGGCGAAATAGAGGAAGAAGGGATTCTCTTTGGACCGATCGATTTCCTCGATGGCTTTGTCAGTTAGATAGTCGGTCGTGTAATTGGTTTTCAGCCCTAGGTCTTGGACTGTCTTGTCCTTGATGAAATAGCCGCGGGTTCCTTTGGGCTTGTCGTGGCTGACGTCGAAACCGTGGGCCGTTGCCCCTTGATTGGGTTGATTGGGGAAATCGAGATGCCATTTTCCGACGTGAATGGTACGATAGCCGCCGCCTTTGAGGGCTTCGGCGATTGTCGTATAGTTTTTGTCGAGGCCTTTGGTCCAATCGGGAATCGTTGTTTTGGCGAAAGGACGGTTTTGTCCGGCGATGAAATCGGTTAGTCGGAGCCTAGCGGGGTACATGCCGGTCATTATGCTGGCTCGCGTTGGGGAGCAAACGGTGCATGCAGCATAGGCGTTGGTGAATTTGACACCCTTGCTGGCGAGGCGATCGAGATTTGGCGTTTCGTAGAAATCGCTCCCGAACGAGCTCAGTCCGGTCCAGCCAAGGTCGTCGGCCAGGAAAAGGATAATGTTCGGGCGTTCGTTGGCAGAGAAAGCTGAGGTCGCGAATGCAAGGAGCAAGAGGAGAAGTGTCGTGAGTCGCATAACGCAGGAATCTGAGACGTCGTTTTGGCTTCAGCAACAGGATAGGGCGGTTTTGAAGAGTTTTTTGTTCAATAGGAGTAGGCGCTCTGCGTATTTGATCATTGAAGTAGCTCGTGGCTTGAGCACCCTTTCGAAAATCGCTGGAGCTTGAATTTCTCTGATTCACGTGGGCTCTTAATTTATTTAGGCACTATTTTCATATTAGACAAACTGTGATTCTCACGTCGGGAAAATCCGTATCCACTAGCAAGCTCTTACCGCTTTTTTGTCTGACGATTCCTCGTTCGGGATATCATCTGTTGATAAAGCGGATGGATTTCTACTATGGGGATTTGTTGCGGCATGTTGAATTGACGCGCTATCTGCCGTTGGGTTTCCCCATTTCGAAACTCGCCGAGCATGGCATCTCGCTTAACCACGATTCCGGAATCAATAGAGCCTGGCCGTTGTCGCAGCTTTATAGCTTTCCGAAGCGAGACAGCTCCAAGTACATGATCCTGTTTCGGAATCCGTTGTTGAGTTTGATTTCCGAGTTTCAGCTTCATGAGCGCAATGCGCTAAAGCGTGAAGGAAGTGTCGAAGAGTGGAAGGAGTACGCGATCAAAGGGATACGCTACCGGAAACGTTTTATTCGGAAATGGCTGATTGGATACAATGGCGAGAACGTTCTGAAACTCAGCTACGAACAGTGCGCGAAAGACCCGAAGAGTTGTTTGAGCCGCGCGATTAAGCATGCGCAGCGCGTAGATGAGCCTTTGAGTGACGATAGATTGCAAGCTTGTCTTGATCGCTTCCCGTTCGATGGTCATCGGTCGTATGAAGACTACAAATACTATGACAAAGCTTTCTTCGAGGAATTGAGGGCTCAGTTAGAGAAAACTGCAGCGTACTTGGAGGAGCATGAGGAATACCGAATTGATCTTTCGTTGCCGTAAGCTTCTAACGTCTCTCTGAAGGCGAGGCGACTAATTGATCGCTTGCAAGATCCGGGTTAGCGGGTAAATTCAGTTTTCTTGATCATAGTTTTACTCCCCTTACTTCAATCCCCTGAATAATTTTATATGTGCGATTTCTTGCGTAAGCCGAAAGGCATTGTCTGGTGTTTTATCGGTTTAATCTGCTTGGCTGGAGTCTCCATTGGCGCGAAGCCAAATGTGCTCTTGATTCTGGTAGATGATCTTAAGCCGGCCTTGGGCTGCTATGGCGATCCGATCGCGGTCAGTCCGAATATCGATCGGCTGGCGGCTATGGGAACGCGTTTTGAAATGGCCTATTGCAATCAATCGGTTTGCATGGCTTCACGATACAATTTGATGCTTGGCAGTCGTTCGAGTTCGAGTGGGTTTTATTCGTTTGGCTCGCAGTTTCGCGATGTTTATCCGGATGCAGTGACGCTGCCGCAGCACTTCATGAATAATGGCTATGTGACGCATTCGATGGGTAAGGTGTTTCACATCGGGCATGGCAACACGAATGACGAAGCATCTTGGAGCGTGCCGCATCTCAAAGATAAAGTGATTGAGTATGTTTTGCCTGAAAGTACGAATCGCCAGCTAACGCGGGAGGAAGCGTTGTTTACGAATGAATTTAGCAAACCCATAAAAAGCCTGCCTCGCGGCGCGGCTTGGGAGAATGCAGATGTATTAGACGAGGCTTATGCGGATGGGCGGGTGGCGTCGCATGCAGTCGATCGTTTGCGAGCGCTTTCGTCGAATCCGGATCAACCGTTCTTTCTTGCGGTTGGATTTGTGCGCCCGCACTTGCCGTTTTCAGCTCCTAGAAAGTATTGGGAAATGTATGACAGGGATAAACTTCCGATGCCGGAATTCGAAAAAGCCCCGGAAGGGGCGCCGAAATATGCGGTGAAACGTCAAGGAGAGATAACGGCATTCAAGCCGGTCCCGGTAGAAAATGTAATTTATCAGGATGATCTAAAGCGCGATCTTATCCATGGCTATTACGCGAGTATGAGCTATATGGATACTCAAGTAGGCAAGGTCCTAGACGAAGTAGAGAAACTCGGGCTTGATGAGAATACGATTATCGTTCTGTGGGGGGATCATGGGTGGCATCTAGGGGATCATGGTTCATGGACCAAACATTCGAATCACGAGCAGGCTAATCGGATTCCTATTATCGTTTACGCTCCAGGGGTAAGCCAAGCGGGGCGGAGTACGCGTCAACTTGCGGAGACTGTGGATATTTACACGACCTTGGCGTCGCTGGCAGGCTTGCCGCGTCCGACCGGACCTCAGCCGATTGATGGGATTGATCTGACGCCAGTGCTCCGGGAGCCGGATGAACGTATTCGAGACCATGCGTATCATGCCTACCGAAAGGGCAGTCATATGGGACGAGCGATTCGCACGGAACGCTATCGCTTGGTCGAATGGCAGTCGAGTGCTCCCAGGTCGGAACCTGAGTATGAGCTTTACGACTACGCTGAAGATCCGCTTGAGACCAAGAATGTTGCGAAGTCGCAACCGAAGGTTTTGGCGCGAATGATTAAGATCTTAGAGCAAGAGCCGCCAGCGAAAGCGCAAGTGGCTAAGGCTCGGTGAGGCGGAAAGGCAGGTGGATTTTGCTATGATTTGTTCTTCTGGCATCGATAATTGGTAGGGCCGCTCGTCCCGAGCAGCCGTGGAAGATGCATAAGCCGATGCGGTTGCCTGGGGGCAGGCAACCCTACTATACGACAGAAAGATGTCCTGGTTTACTTCCGAACGTAGTGGCGTATTTGGAATTCGGATTCGTCGCGTAGAATGGCTTCTAGGCGGAATTGGTCTTCGAATTCCGGGAAGAAGGCGTCACCTTCTACATCGCGTTTCACTAAGGTGAGAAAGAGTTCTTGGCAGCGAGGTAAAGCTTGGCGATAGATCTCGCCTCCGCCGCATATCCAGACGGGAGCTTCGTAGCCTTTTGTTTCGATCGCTTCGAGGCTATCGAGGAGTTCGACTCCTTCGGGGAGTTGAGGCTGGGAGCGGCTAACGACGGCGGTTGTGCGACCAGGAAGAGGACGGCCGATGCTGTCCCAGGTTTTGCGTCCCATTATAAGAACGCCACCCATGGTTTTGGCTTTGAACCATTTGAAATCTTCGGAGATTCGCCAGGGAATATTGGGGCCGTTGCCGATGACCCGGTTTTGGCTCATGGCAGCGATTGCGCGCCAGGGTGTGGGTTCGTTCATGAGGCGTGCTTAAACGGAAATCGGAGCTTTGATGATCGGATAGGGATCGTAATCGAGGAGCTCGAAGTCTTCGAAAGTGAAGTCGGCGATGTTCTTGATGTCGGGATTGATCCGCATCGTCGGAAGAGCTCGAGGTTCCCGGCTGAGCTGAAGATTCGTTTGCTCGAGATGGTTTTTGTAAAGGTGAAGGTCGCCGAAGGTGTGAACGAAGTCGCCGGCTTTGAGTCCGCAGACTTGGGCGATCATCATGGTGAGCAACGCGTAGCTGGCGATATTGAAGGGGACTCCGAGGAATAGGTCGGCGCTGCGTTGGTAGAGCTGACAGGAAAGTTCCCCGCGTTCGGTGTTAACGTAAAATTGGAAAAGACTGTGGCATGGCGGGAGAGCCATGAGGTGGAGCTCACCCGGGTTCCAAGCGCTGACCATAAGTCGGCGGCTGGTGGGGTTGTTTTTAATCTGTTCTATGACTTGTTCGATCTGATTGATGCTCCCGCCTTCGGGCGTTTTCCAATCAGTCCACTGGGCGCCGTAGACGCGGCCGAGGTCTCCATTTTCGTCGGCCCACTCGTCCCAGATGCGAACTTTGTTTTCCTTTAGGTAACTTACGTTGGTGTCGCCTTTTAGAAACCAAAGCAGCTCATGAATGATGGACCGCAGGTGGAGCTTCTTGGTCGTAAGACAGGGAAATCCTTTGCGAAGATCAAAGCGCGTTTGGGCGCCGAAAACGGAGTAGGTGCCGGTTCCGGTGCGGTCGTCGCGAAATTGGCCTTGGTCGAGAACGTGTTGTAGCAGGTCGAGATATTGCTTCATGGAAAGGGGTGAGTGTTCCGTTTGGCGACGTGGCTGTCAGCAAGAATTTTCGCTAGCTAGACTTAAAAACCGAAAAAAGATGGACTAGGCTGTGGGGGCGGCGATCACATAAGTTTCGCCTTGGAACGTGAAGGTGTCGCCGGCGCGGATCTTGGCGCGTTTACGCGTTTCGATGTTGCCGTTGACGGAGACTTGGCCATCGGTGATGACGACTTTGCCTTCGCCACCACTGCCGACCAGGCCTTGGAATTTCAAGACTTGGCAGAGTTCGATAAAGTCGGAATTGATGGTGATGCTTTTGGGCGATTCGGCGGACATGGTCGGCAGGAGAGACGGTTCGATCTGATCTGTCGATGCGAATTCCCAGCAAAGTTCATTTATGCTCGTCGAGAATCAGGAGGTCGCGTTCAACGGTGACGGAATGCTCTTCGAGTTCGCCTGTGGTTTCGTTTTTTCTGAGGACGCGAATTTCGACGGTCGATCCTGGAGCCCCTCGAAGGAAGCCGACGGATTCGCCGAGTGGAATGCCGTAAAGATCGTTCGCCGCTCCGTCGGCTTCACGCGATTGGACGATGAGATCGCCTTTTCTAATATCGGTCGATTCTAAGGCTCCACCTGGCAGGATTTCCCCAATCTTTGGGAATCCGTTTTCAGTGGAGAGCAACGCTCCAATGCCCTTGGGAGTGGCTTCGTAGACGGCTTGCAGTCCCGCGTTTCGTTCGTCGCTGTTCGCTAGGCCTTCTACCCAATCGAGAGCTCCGGCGGTTCCTTGCCGCGCAAGCGAAGCTGAAATGGCCTCGATGGTGAGGAGGCGGTTTTCGGACTCTTTCATCGTATCCAGTATTTCGATGAGTTCCTTCGGGTTTCGCTCTGCCCAGTTTCCGAGGAGGCTTTTCGAGAATCGGTCTTTTTCCCAATCAGTCCAATTCTCAGTGATTGCGAAAGCATTGTCAGGGTTGAAATCGGGTTGTCCTGGTATTAGGCGGGCGGCAATTTCGGAGCGACCCGGACTATCGGCGAAGGCATCCATCCAAGCTAGGGTGATTTCGGGCTCGGCTTTGGAGCGGGCAAGGATGGCTGCTAATTCGACTTCGAGGCCAAATTTTGTACCTGACATTCCAAGACCGCGGGGCATTTGGATTTCACGTCCGTTCGAGTCTTCGGAATCCGTTTCCTTGGTCCATTCACTCACGAGTGTTTTGAGGGCAATCGCTCGAATGAGACCGTCCTGCGCGGTTGCGATCGTCAATGCGTCGCGAGGGGCGCTGAATTCTGCGATGTTCGTGAACAGACCGAAGATGAAGAGCGATTGATCGCTTCTATTTAGAGTCTGCGCTTTGAGAAGCGCTTCTTCAACACCAGCTAAACCAGCATCATAACCACGAGCCTGCCAGTCGGCTGAAGGTTCGAGATTTTCTTCGGTCTCATGAATTTCTGAAAATTCGCGGACGAGTATTTGTTCGGAGATGTCGGTTGGCCATTGCGAGCTAGGAATGGACGGTGCACGTTGGACGTTGATGTTTGAAGATAATATTTCTTCGTTGGAGCGATCGCCTTGACGGTAGCCCAGGGCGTAGGCAATACTTCCGATGAGGACGGCAGCTGCTAGCTGAGTTGCCAGGCGTGAAAGGGGGCGCGGGTTAGTGGAGTTCATTATAGAGAATATGGATTCTTAGTCAGCTTTGGCTCTTGAAAGTGCCGTGCCGATTGTCGATCAGCGATGAAGTTTTGGCTCTTCGCGTGTCGAAAGGGACCTTGATATCGGGAATAGATAGTGTAGGCCTGATCACACACGTGTTTGTATAACCCCTGACTTTTATTATGCTCCGCTCCGCAATCCTTATCGCCACTCTGTTCCTGGCTTCCGTTTCTCTGGCCCAAAAGCCGAATATCCTTTGGCTCAGCGCTGAGGACATCAGCGCTCACTTGGGTTGCTATGATGACCCGCACGCCATCACGCCGCATTTGGATAAGCTGGCGACGGAAGGTATGCGCTATACGCACGCATTTACGACGGCGGGCGTTTGCGCTCCCTGTCGCAGCGGGATTATCACGGGGATGTATCAGACGACTTTAGGGACGCAGCATATGCGTGGCTCCGCCCAATTGCCGAACGAGATACGACCGTTTCCGACATATCTTCGTCAAGAAGGTTACTATACCACGAACACGAGTAAACAAGATTACCAGTTTGAAACGCCGGAGGGGAGTTGGGACGAATCTAGTGGTAAAGCTCATTGGCGAAATCGGAAAAACAAAGATCAGCCGTTCTTCTCCGTATTCAATTTTACCGGATGCCACGAAAGCGGCATAGCGAGCGAGAAGAAGTATATCGAGGTCACGCAGGATTTGACGCCGGAACAGCGTCAGGATGCGAATGCGCTAACCACCTTTCCTCCGTATTATCCGGATACTCCTGCGGCTCGTGAAGATTGGAAACGTAATTACGAACTGATTACGGCAATGGATGCATGGGCTGGCGACTTGATTGCTCAGCTGAAAGAAGACGGGCTTTACGAGAATACGATTATTTTTTACTGGTCGGATCATGGAGTGGGTCTACCGAGGGCGAAGCGTTGGCTTTACGATTCGGGAACACGCGTACCGCTGATTGTTCGGATACCGGAAGGTATGAGAGAATCAGGTCAAGGCGTTCCTGGGACGGTTACGGACCAATTGGTGAGTTCGATCGATTTTGGCCCGACGGTATTGAACCTAGCGGGAATCGGCTTTCCAGGTCACGTGCAAGGAAAACCCTTTTTGGGTAGCAATCTCGCGACTCCTCGAGAGTACGTTTTCGGAGCCCGCGATCGGATGGATGAGCGCTACGACATTATCCGCATGGCGCGAGACAAGCGCTATAAGTACATTCGTAACTACGAGCCGCTCAAGACGTACTATCAGTATATGAATACGCCAGAAAAAGGCGCTACGATGGCCGACTTGAGGCGTTTGCATGATGCGGGTGAATTGCCTCCTGCTGCGGAGTACTATTTTTCGCCAACTAAACCCGTCGAAGAGCTTTACGATACTTGGACGGATAAGCACGAGATTAAGAATATTGCAGGAGATCCCCAGCATGCGGATACGTTAAGCCGATTGCGGGAAGCTCATTTGGATTGGGTGAAGCGAACGCGCGACACGGGATTGATTGCTGAGCCAATCATTCTGACTCGGGAAAAGGCGATCGGCCACCGTTATGGAATTCTGCGGCAAAGCGACGATGCAACGTTCAGCAGTCGTTTGGCGGATATAGCAGTGCAGGCGTCCGAGGGACCAAAGGCATTGCCCAAGCTGCTGAAGGCGATGAAAGATCCGGATGCGGCGATTCGCTATTGGGGAGCAGTAGGAATTGGCAACATTGGTCAATCTGCCAAATCTGCGGCGAAGCAAATGCGCGCTGCTCTGAAGGACGAGTCGGCTGTCGTTCGAATAGCTGCCGCTCGCGCTCTGTGTCGTCTCGATATGCCGAAGGCTGCCCTGACTGTGCTTGCTCGTGAATTGGATCGAGGGGAGCAGTGGGAACGCTTGCACGCGGCGATTGTTCTCGATCAGATCGATGAGATGGCTCGTCCCGTAATCGCTGAGATGCATGCGCAGCTTAAGCCGAGGGAAAAATTGTATGCAAAAGGAAAGTACACGGTTAGAGTGCTTAATCGCGCTTTGAATCAGCTCGAGGGTACAGTTCGAAAGGTTCCTTGATTTGCCTCTAGAGAGCATGTCGTAAGCTCTAATACGAATCGAAATCACATTCTTCGGAGCCAATTGGGCGGGTCTGCTTTAGGGCGCCGCCTACTATCTTGATTCGAGTTCCGACCTTTGACTCTAGCCAAAAGAAGACTTGGTTGAACCAGTTCATGTTCGAGCGCATGTAGCGCAGGCAAGACCTGGCGACTGGACTTGCGCAAATCAAGGCCGTCAGGCTTCCTGCAATCATCACTGTACCCCCAGGTATTGGGGTGACGAGAGATGCTACTCCTATTATTAAGACGATAGTCGCTATGATTGAGATCAGTGTGCTTCTCATAAGCTACTTTGGCTTCAGGATTCGTTAGCTTTTCCTTTGTCGGAATACGCTTTTGCCCATCCGTAAAACGTTCCGAAAATGAGCAATGAAAAAGCCAATGAATAGTAGCACATAGGCGTGTTGGTTTCAGACCTTGGGCAAATATCAAATCCAAAAAGCTCTGCTGTCGAACCTATGGTGGCGAGTAGGAAGACGGGGCTCCAACCTATGAAGAACAAGAGTTTCCTTTTGAGAAGGCACGAAAAGGCGACTGCTAGGTATCCGATTGTCACTATGTAGCAGGCAGGAATTCCTGCGATTGAAGGGCATTCGTTGACGCCTTTGAATGTGGTGTAGCTAAGCGGTATGACCGTCCATAGAGCGAAGGCTGCGAGCGCGAACGTCGCAAATAGAAAAACTATGTTGAGATAGTTACGTTGTGTCATGTTGGCGTGATTGGTCGACTTATTTTGAGCTGTGATAACGCTTCAAAAACTACGACAAATTCGAGTGCTCGAAATCAATTGGTCTTACGCGAAAGGACGAAGATCGAGAGACCAAATATGATAACGTGAACGACGTTCATTGCTGCTGGAAGAAGGTAGGCCCCGAGAGCGGGAGCTATTTTGAAGTAGGTTATGAATATGATCCCAAGCAAAACGATGGGGCTGAAAATGGCCATCCAACGAGGGTACAACGTTTTGCCTCTCGATATTAGAGCGATCCACAGAACGGATACGACTAACATCGCTAGACGCAGGGCATTGACTAGCGGTTCATTGTGTTCGGCGAAAACTGCTAGGAGGGATGTAAGTGTAGCGGATAGTTCTGGCGAGTTTGATTGGGAAAGGGCGTGAGCCGTTAGGGCCAGATAGATTCGTCCGCCTAGCCAGGCCGTGCCAACTACAAATGCGTAACCGCCTAGGAGGGTTATGGTCCAACCTGCTTTCTTGCTTCCTCCCCGGACGAACATTTGTCCGATGTGCCAGTAGCCTAGTAAGTAAAGTGGAGCAGCTAAGACACTAAAGAAATGTCCTGCAGTTAACCGCGCTTCTGAGATGCGGGCGAAGAAACTGTAGTCTTCGGCCTCGTAACCTCCTTGCTGAGAGAACTGTAGGGTGAACTCACCTACGCCTACCAATACAGCACCGATAAGCCCTGCCCATCCGGTTAGTATGAGCAGTCGATTGATGGAAGCAGGGTTCTGCTGCTCTTCTGTAACGGCATTCATTTTCCGGCCCTCGCTTTGATTAATGTATCCACTGCAGGTTCTTGGAAAATTTTCTTAGTCCCGTCCTGGAACGTTACGGTTAGGTTGCTCAGGGAGTCTTCCTCGCCTAGCCCAAAAAATAGTTCATTTCCTTGGTCGGAGCCAAGTCCTTCGCTTGTGTAGAATTGGTTTACGAATTCCTTTCCGCTACCGGTCTTTAGGCGGGCGATCGCGCCGATTGAAGACGGCTCATCGGGAACTCTGACTTTCAGCCAATGATTGCTTCCTCCCTGGTTTATAAATCCTCGGAGATTGCTATCTAGATTTCCTAGTACCACATCCGGCCAACCATCTTGATTGAAATCGGTAACGACCATGTTCACGCCAAAATTCTGATTAGCGATCCCCGCAACTTCCTCGACTGGCTTGAATTTACCGTCGGCGCCCTGCTGTAGAAGTCGCCCAGGGTAAAGGGTAAAAAGTCCGGGAAGACGTACTCCGGGAAATCGGATATAGTTCTGGGAAATAAGATAGTCCGCTCGGGTGTCATTGTTGAAATCGAAGGAAACCAGCCCCCAGCCGAAACCTAAGCTTGCTGCGTCGCGTTCTTTGGCGACGTCTTTGAACTTGAATCCTCCTTGGTTCTCCAAAAGGATGTAGTCCATGTTCAATGTTTGATCTTCCCTGAGATCTCCGCTGAGCAATTTTCTCGGAAGCGTGTTTCCTACATTGCTGAAATACAGATCCATCATGCCGTCATTATTGTAGTCGCTCACTGCGATCCCCATCGGGTAGCTAAATGTAACGGGGAGCTCGACTTCCGTGAAGGTGTTGTCTCCGTTGTTTTTGTAAATCGTCGGGACGCCGGTGTCGTGGGCGACGACAAGGTCGCTGTTTCCGTCATCATCTAAATCTAAGAAAATGGATAGGAAGCTGTTGTGCTTGTGGTATATGCCTGACTCGCGAGTGATGTCCGTGAAGGTGTTGTCACCATTATTCAACAACAGGTTATTGGTTGCTCCGTAGTCCGAGTCGTTGAAGATGGTTTCACCCTCGACGAACTCCATTCTAATGTAGTTGGAAAGGTATACATCGACTGCTCCATCATGATTGATGTCTCCTAAGGCGATCGATAGTGGAAGCGATTTACGATCTAGCGGGAAATCGATTTGGCGACCGGAAAATCCCGAGCCCGTATTCTCGTAAAGGTATAGCCCTGACGAACGTACGACGAACAAGTCGGATAGTCCGTCCCCCGTTGCGTCGATCGATGCGGCTCCGTATGTGGGATCGGAATCGTCCTTTGTAATTCCTTTTCCATAGGAAGTGCTTTTCAGGTTTGATCCGTCGTATGAAAGCAGTCCGTCTTGCTGGCCGATTCCGCCTCCGGCGAATATTTCGTCGATTCCGTCATTGTCGACGTCGATCGCGGATAAGGCCATAAACGGCAAAGCCGCTTCGAAATCGGAAGTGTGGGTAAAGTCGGCCGAAATTTCATTGAACCGGAGATCTGTCTTTCCCTGTTCCAGGGACTCGCCCTGGATAAATCTTTCAATTCCTTTTTTGGATAGGAGAATTACTACGAGGAGCGTTACTGAAGTGATCAGCGCGTAACGAATGGTTTTATTATTCATCAGATTCTATAGGGATCGTTCGGGGAATCGAACTATAAGGGGCGGGCCTACTGAAATTGCCCCTAAGGCCTAGTTGTGAGGAAGTCTTATTGGCCAGGGTAACGCGTCTCAGGGCAAATTGATTTCAAGATAGTTAGAATGTAAGGCTGAATCGTGGAACGCAATGGAGGGATTTGATAAATATTCTTTCGTTTAGGTACCAATTTTCGTTCATGCTTGCGAGGCTTGGTGGACGTATTTGATCCCGTATTTTTAAAGTAAATACGGGAGGCTTTCGCTTAGCCTTAGGGTGTGTTGATCGGAATTGCTAAATAATTGCGACAAATTGCAAAGGTTTGTCTCGATGTTCGATGTTAGACTGTGTCTTTATCTTGTCTATGAAAAGGCTCCCCACTGTATTAGCCCTCGTTTTGGTTTTGATCGCGTCTCTTGCTCTATTCGCGGACGAAGGCGAGAACTGGTACAGGGGTAACACTCACACGCATACATTGTGGTCGGATGGCGATGATTTGCCGGAGTCGGTCGCCGATTGGTATAAGCGTCATGGCTACCATTTCTTGGTGTTGTCGGATCACAATATTCTTTCCCGGGGAGAACGTTGGAGGGAATTGCGTGCGGACGAAGCTTTGCCTGTTTTGAAAAAGGCCGAGAAGCGCTGGGGCAAGGACCATGTGAAGACGCGCGTGGAGGATGGTAAGAAGCAGGTGCGATTGATGCCGCTCTCGGAAGTACGTGAACTTCTGGAGGAACCGGGGACGTTTATCATGATCGAGGGGATCGAGTTGTCATCGAATCCGAGTGGTTTCGCTGTGCATTCGAACCCGTTGAATGTGAGCGAGCATATCGAAGTACATCGCAAAACGGATCGAGCCGTTGTGGCGGACTTGGCGGATCACGAACGCGTTGTTCATGAGCATGAGGAGAAGACTGGTAATCCGGTTTTTTGGCAGGTGAATCATCCAAATTATAAATTTTCCGTAACCGGCGAAATGTTAGCGGATATTGAAGGTTTGGACGGGGTGGAGATTATGAATTCGAGTTCCAAGTGTTTTAACCTGGGCGATGGTCGACGTCCTTCGTTGGAGCGTATTTGGGATATTGCTAATACTCTGCGATTGAAGCGCGATGGTTTGTCTCCGATTTACGGTACGGCGACGGACGATACTCATGACTATCATATTGGAGACTACGTTATGAATTCGCCGGGTACTTCCTGGGTGATGGTACAGGCGCCCGAGTTGACTTCGAACGCTATTGCGAAAGCGATGCAGCAGGGAGCGTTTTACTCGACCACGGGGGTGATGCTCAAGAAGTTGGAATTCGATGCTAAGCGGAGAACGTTGTCTGTGAAGGTGGACAGGGTAAAGGGTTTGAATTATAGTATTGAGTTTATTGGTACGCATAAGGATTCGTCTTTAGAGCATGAGGACGTAGACGCGATTGTGGACGACAAGGGGCTTTCCCATCCAGTGACCGCTAACTATTTGGATGAGCGGATTGGGATGACATTGAAGGTAGTCAAAGGGATGAAGGCGGTTTATAAAATGACTGGCGACGAACTTTACGTGAGGGCGGTCATTCATTGTGATGCGCCTCCGTATTTCAAATACGATGCGTACAGCGATTTTGTCCAGAAGGCTTGGACGCAGCCATTTGGTTGGAACCTAAAGAGTGAATAGTAAATTTTGAAATTAGTCGGAATAAACATTATGAAAACGATATTAGTGAGTTTGGCCTTGGTCTTGTGGTGTGGATGTTCTCAAGCGGAGGAGCCATTGGCGTTTAAGCCCTTGTTTAATGGGAAGAACTTGGATGGTTGGGTTGATGTGAATACCAGCCCGGATACGTGGTCGGTCGAAGATGGAATGATCGTTTGCAAGGGTCTGCCGATTGGGGTCATGCGTACGGATCGGCAATATGAGAATTTCATTTTGGAAATCGAATGGATGCATTTGGAGGCTGGTGGAAACTCGGGAGTTTTCGTTTGGAGCGAGGGAGAGGTTACCAGCAAGAATCGGTTGCCGAGCGGGATGGAGGTGCAGATGCTCGAGCTCGAGTATCCGAAGATGCACAATCGGGTTATGGAGTACGTGAGCGGAGAACTCTTTGGGGCGGGAACGGTGACAGCTATTCCGGATCACCCTCGGGGGAAGCGTAGCTCGTCGGTGGAATACCGCTGCAAGGGCAAAGGCGAGTGGAATAAGTACACCGTCGTTTGCGTGGACGGGACGGTTAAGTTGTCGATCAATGGCAAGTTCGTGAATGGCATTCGTGGTTCTTCGGTCAAGAAAGGGTACCTTTGTTTGGAGTCGGAAGGCGCTCAGGTTCGTTTCAGGAATATTCGAATCATGGAGTTACCAGGTGGAATGGCAACGGGAGCGGAGATCGTTCCAGTAGTTGATTGAGTAGGGAGGTGGAGCCAATCTCATTGGCCTCGAAGCCGCAAAGCGTATGCGCTTGGCGGGTAAATGGCAGGAGGCGTATCCGAAAGGAGATTGAATACGTTCTTTTCTTGGCGCGTGTCGATATTCGCGCTCAAATGTGTGCCTTGGCCAAACGCTGTTTCGCATGCCTTTTTCTTTCATTCCGCAATCTCGTTTTATTTCCGGTAAGGGCGCTTTTTTAGGCGTTGGGGTTCTGTTATGGTTAGCGCTTCTTCCGAGTTTGTGGGGACAGGAGGCTGATGGTGAGTCGAGCTTGGGCGTCGATACTGAGCAGGAGTATATGGATGCGTTGATTATGTTGTCGAGAGGCGACGTTGAGAGTTTGAAAAAAGCTCCAAGGCTTTTGAAAAAATTGGCGGTTTCGGGGCACGCTCGTTCGCAAGACACTTTGGGCTCGCTGTATCGGCAGGGCTTGGGGGTTATCCAGAATGATGAGCAAGCGGTGCGGTGGTTTGCGGAGGCGGCCGAGCAGCGCTATCCGAATTCGATGATGAGCCTGGCCGAATCCTATATGGAGGGTTTAGGGACGGACCAGGATTATGTGAAAGCGCGTTCGTTGCTTGAAGCGTTGTTGGATCCTGATTCGAAGTTCGAGATTCGAATCGAGGAATACAGTATGATGCGGCGGGCGAAGGCGCGGGCGAGTTATCTACTCGGTGTAATCTATTCGAATGGATTCGAGGTGGAAGTGAATATGGGGCGATCGATCGAGTTGTTCGAGACGGCAGCCCATATGGGGGATCAGGATGCGACGATGTATTTGGCGATTACCTACGCAGAGGGTAAGAAGGTCGAGAAGAGCATTGATAAGGCGAAGGAGTATTTCGAGTTGTTGGATCTGCAATCGTCAGACGCTTTACGACGTTCGCTTGATCCGTCTAATATCGTTAGTGGAGATATAACTGAGGCCGAAAATTTGCGCGAGTATGGCGAAGCTCTAAATGCAGAAATTTCGCAGGGAATTTTGGAAATGCAGACGCAATTCGCCAAGCAGGTGCTTTATTCCGAGGGAGAGGATTTCGATGCGGATTTCGCTGCTGGATTGTTAAAGCTGGCAGCAAATGGAGAGTATGCGGAAGCTCAGTCCGAGTTGGGCGTTTTATATTATCGAGGGTTGGGGGTGGAGCAAGATTTTGAAAAGTCTGTTAGCCTAGTCGCGGATGCCGCGTATCAGGGGTGGGTCCTCGCCCAGTACAATCTTGCGGTCATTATGG
>JBNMOQ010000052.1:0-22906 GCA_051275055.1 Candidatus Pelagisphaera sp. | reverse complement strand
ATTGAATTGATGGATGGAGAACTGGAAATGGAAAGTGAACTCGGGAAAGGAACCTCCTTTCAGATTACAATTCCAGCTCAAGTGTCCAAAGACTTGATCGACCCTATGAGCGCCCGAACGACAAGAAAGATCAAACAGCGCAAGGCCCGGAAACCGATCTCTATACTTCTAGCGGAAGACAATCCACTCAACCAGATATATTCTCTAAATATTCTCGAAAAGGCAGGTCATCGAGTCACAGTCGTGGAAAACGGAGCTGACGCAGTCTCGGCATTTAAAGCAGAACCTTTCGACCTCGTTTTGATGGATATTCAAATGCCTATCGTTGATGGCGAACAAGCAACACAAGAGATTCGAGAGATTGATAAAGATGAGAAAGTACCAATCGTCGCTCTTACAGCTAACGTGATGAGAGAAGCGAAAAACCGATATCTAGAAATCGGTATGAACTCAGTTCTCATCAAGCCCTTTACGCAAGAAGACCTCTTGGACTTGGTCGACAACTTGATGGTTAAACCGATCCAACAGGAATTGACTGGTAAGTAATAGGCAGACACGATAACATCCCAGGCGTTGATTCGTAGTTAATCGGCAAATACTAATTCATTTTGAATTTCCGGTGCCAAAACCCAACAGGGCATTCATTTCAGACTACGATTTCGCTAGTTTTAAACCAATTTGTAGTCCGGTTAGCAAAGCCGACCAAAGCTAGCATAATAGGCACTTCAACCAATACGCCGACAATCGTGACGAGGGCCACCGGTGAAGTCGTTCCAAACAAAGCAATGGCCACGGCAACAGCCAATTCAAAAAAGTTCGAGGCGCCGATCATTCCAGCTGGGGCCGCCACATTGTGCGGCAGCTTGAGCGCCTTAGCTGCGAGATATGCGATAAAGAAGATCAGCACCGTTTGAAGAATCAGCGGCACAGCAATCAGCCCGATATGCAACGGGTTTTCCAGAATCACCGCTCCCTGAAAGGAAAAGATAATCACGAGTGTAAGCAACAATCCAATGATCGTAATGTTTCCAAACTTAGGCAAAAACGTGTTTTCAAAATAATCGGCCCCTTTCGCCTTGAGCATATGCCCGCGAGTCAAGGCGCCTGCACTCAGTGGAATGACCACAAAGAGTACGACCGAAAGAAACAACGTATCCCACGGAACAAAAACATCACTCACGCCCAGCAGAAACTTAACAATAGGAACAAACGCCACCAGAATAATAAGATCGTTGGTCGCCACCTGTACCACCGTATAGGCCGGATTCCCCTTCGTCAAATGACTCCAAACAAACACCATCGCCGTACAAGGAGCCGCACCGAGCAACACCGCTCCCGCTAGATAATCCTTAGCCAAATCAGCCGGAATCAGGTTTCCAAAAATGACATAAAAGAAGACCCACGAAATACCAAACATCGTGAACGGCTTGATCAACCAATTCGTGATCCACGTCAAAAATAAACCCTTAGGGTTTTTACCTACATTTCTCACGCTCTTGAAATCAACCTTCATCATCATCGGATAAATCATAATCCAGATGAGAACCGCCACCGGAATGGAGACATTGGCATATTCCAACGTGCCCAAGAATTGGGGAATCGCCGGCAGAAATCGCCCCATCAAAATGCCGCCCACCATACAGAGCGCCACCCAGACCGTAAGATATTTTTCAAAAAAGCTAATGCCTGTTTCTTTTGTGTTCATAAAATTCCTAATCTTTTGGAAAACATTCCCCGCCCCGTTGGTGGCAGAGATCTTCGTGCTCTAAATGCGTGCAATATTGCTCCGCATTCTACTACAAATTACTCTGTGAACACGTAGACAACAATATTCACCCCTAACTGAGTATAAAAGACGTGGGCGTAATCGCTGATCTCTTGGCTATAATGATACTGAAACACACGCCAACCCCCTCCCGCTTCCTGCACCCAACTAGGCATCGTTTCATTTTGCGTGTAGATAATGTCCGCACGACCATCCTCTCGCGTAACCTCGAAAGGCTCCCCTGACGCATAGGCCTCCGACAAGCGGTCCGACAACCCTTCAGCGCTCTCGCGTATTCGAAATCCAATTCTCGTGGTCCATTTCCCGACTTCGTTCCGTCCCCAGCCCATAGCGACAATCGGCATTGCCAAGACCGCCAAACGGCCATCGACCTCCAAGCCCATCGACGAATAGCTTCCTTGAGGCCATTTTTCGTTAACCACGAATTCCTGTACCGTATCCGGCAGAACACTGCTATCTGGGAGACCGGCGTGGAATGAACGAAACAGGCCGTGCGTCCGAGGCAATGGACGAAAACTCGTTTCCGGAACGATTTCCTTAAAGAGCTCCACCAGATCGGATCGCACGCGCCATTCGGCGAAACTTTGGCCCTGACCGGGGCCATTTTTATCTCCCAAAAACGAAGCGCTAATTCCAGCATCGATATAAATGAAGCCACCGCGAGCGATATATCGCTTCAAAGCCTGCTTTTCACTCTCGGACAATTCCCAGTCTGGGCGATCGCTATAATTCACATAGATGAACGGATGCTTGAAAATAGCCGGATCATCGAAGGATTCGATCACTAATGGATCGGGATCCACATTTAAGGTCGTTTGCGCAGAAACGCTCTCCAACAATCCAGTCACAGCATCTGGATACATTCGCCTAAACTGGTTTCCCTGAATCAATTGCACGATGCGAATCGGCTCTTCGTCAGAAGGCTGCGCAGCCCAAGTAACGACGCCGGATTCGAAAGCCGAAAGACAGAGAATTAAAAAGCGGAATAGCCAAATCCTTGATTTCATTTCGGCGCCTTCAATTGAGTTTTTATATATACGGATAAAGGGGAACGGCCACCCTCATCTTTCAGATGACGCTCAAGCAGTGCCCGACCAGGTTGCCCCATCTGCTGGATAATATATTCAACGGCCCTCTTTTGCATGATGATGCTCTCATCCTGCAAGGTCATCTCCAGCACCTTCTCAAAGCCATCCATCCGCATCTGGGAATACATAGTCATCGCCTCAACCCGCACATCGATCTCGTCATCCAAAAGCAAGTCGAACAACACCCCAGCTGACTCTTCGCGGGGTAACGCAGACGCTAAACGAACCAAAGCCAGCCGCACATCCTTGAAATCGCTCTCCAACCAAACCTCACAGTCCACAGATTGCATCTCGCCCCGATGCGTCATGTAATACCGAATGACCTGGGAACGCACGTTTGCGGAAGAATCCTTCAATATATGGGCCAGGTTTTCTGGATACAATTCCCCCAGTTCAAAATTAAAGAAATGACGCGCCGCGACAACACGCAAAGCCTCCTCCGAAACCTCGAGGAACTGCAGTACGAACCGATTACGCTCCTCCACTTCTTCCAATCGCCCTAGCAACTGAACCAATCGCTCGCGCTGTTTTGCATTCAAGCTCCCCTCAGCGAATCGTTCGACCAATAACTGATATCGCTCCGAATTCGGATCGTTGTTGTAGAGCTGCAGCTGTGCGGCTGTCGCCACTTCAGGAACTGCATCCAAGCTTAATTTTTGCAACAACTGGATTGGCTTCACCTCGCCTCGCGGATTGAGTTCGCGGATCAGGCTCAAGCGCAGGATTGGGCTTTCATCATCGGCCACTACGGCCGCTTTCTCCACGAACAGCGGAAACTCGAGATAACGAGCCGCCAACGGCAAAACCGATGAACGCACCTCTAAATCCTCATCCTGAAGCAGTCGTACGAAAATCTCCGATGGCACAGTGATCCTCAAAGCGTTAAATCTACTGATCATGTTTCGACGCACGACTACATCCGTATCCAATAAAGCATTCACCATTTTCTGCTGAATAGAGACAGGCAACGTTGGCGGCATTGGGATTTGTCCCCCAGGCGCACGGGTCGGTCGAAGCAGCAGTTGCTGCAGCTGCAGCTGAGACGCTCTCAAACGATAGCTCACCAGCTTATCAAGCGATGTACTGACAGCTCGCCGAATGTCCACCTCCGGATCGTCCAGGGCATACATAAGCTCGTCTAACGCAGGCACCGTGTAGGACCTCCATGCCAGGGCCGATACGACCGCTGCAAAACGCACAGTGGGATCCGGATCGCGCAAGGCCCCTAATACCGCGCCCCGCGCCTGAGCGCTCTCGTACTTGCTCAACAACATGACCGCCCCTTTCCGCAGTTCAGGGCTTCCCGAATCCAAATCAACCCGGGCGCGATCGATTGTCACTTGCCGTTGGGCCTCTTCAGTCAATAGCGGTTGGTTAGATACACTCTGTCCCATAAGAGGAACACGAAGTTCGCTCCCAAAAGAAACCAAAACCCATATTAGAATCCAAGATCTCATTTTAATCCAATTTTCCTCCGATAAAACCACTCATACCCCAAGACCCCCAAGAACAAGATGATAAACAGAAAGTGCCGCGTCCAGTAGTGGTAGCGCTGCAACATCGGTACCATACGGGACAACGACAGCTCCTTAATAGAACCTGCCTGCGTGTAATGATAATACTGCCCGCCCGTTACGCGAGCCAGGTCCTTAAGTTCGTTTCCCCTAAAACGTAAATCAGAGTTCTCCGCCCCGACATACGCTCCAGCGAAAAAAACCGTCCGGTCGATCTGTTCGCCCCCTGCGTATTCAACGGAATAGCGCACTCGATATTCTCCCGGGAGCGAAAGGCCCACTGATCCGTGATATTGTCCCGGTTCCACACTATCCGGCATCAGCAATTGCTCCGCCGCAGAGGTCCCATCGGGTCGCGTCAACACCGCTCGAACGGTAGCAGAATCCGACAATTGATAATCATTATTCCGCGCCAAGAGATTCAAACTCAAGGGTTCGCTCAAATCCTGCAAAGTTCCGTCCAGTGGCACCTCCAAACGCGGCTTGCCGCCCGTACCCAGCCAAGCGACCAGATGCTGCCAATAAAGCCGATACTGCTCGCCTCCCCGGTCGCTATCCATCTTCCACCGCCAAGACTGCTCACTGCCCATATGCACCACTCGCCCAGCGCCATAGGCTTGCGCCGCAACAATCGGCATCGCCGACGAACGCGCCTGCAAAACGGAACGCGCGCCTTTCGAAAGCCGCGTAGCAAAGGGCATTCTCATCTGCTCTTCCAAAAAAGGACTTGGAGCGCTAAAGAGAACGCCTCCCGCCAATTCCTGAAACGCCGGTTCTCGCTGCGCCTCCAAAGATTGCCGACTCTTACTATAAAGCGTATCCATCTCTCGAATCGGAAGGATAGAACGGAGTCCTTCGGGAACCTCATCCAAGACACCGATAACGAGTAAACCACCCCCTCGACTCATCAAAAAATCCTTTAAGCCAAAGGCTACCGTCGGTTTCAGCTCGGCAAACGCGCTGGCGTCGATAAGCAAGACCGAGTTCTGCAATAGCGTATCCAGTTCCTGGGGAAATTTTGGTTGATCCGCTTGGATCTCGTCCGCTTCGAATCCGTGTTGAAGGAATTTGTCCGGCCCTAATTTTATGATCGCTCGAAAAGACAAGCCCGGCTCCTCTTCGAGAGCGCGCTTGAGGAAACGGAACTCCTGTGACATACGAGCCGAGAGATAGAGCACCTTCATGGTCTCCGGCTCTGCAACTGTGACAGCCGCATAATCGACATCCGTATTGGGATTCAGATCGCCCGCTTGTCTTGTCTTGAACTTCACGCGCAGCAAATGCAGCCCCTGACGGCTTGGAACGACTGCAAAGCGAATCTCCTTCTCGGATTCCCCGTCGACCTTAAAGGGCTTCTGATCTAAGACTTCGTCGCCATCGAGCAGCAGTATTTCATTCTCCACCTCAAAGCCGAACTCATTGCGCAGCAATACGCTCACCTCGAAGGTCTCGCCAAACACAGCCTTCTTAGGCGTCTTGTTAAATTCGATTTTCAGATCCTCGCCCGACGATGGTTCGCCAACACCCACGACTGTAATAGGAATCCCCGCGCTGCGATAGCGCTTTGCCACCTCGAAAACCGACTGACCTTCCAATGATATCCCATCCGAAAAAAGTACCACCCCACCAAGGCGGGTCGCTCCAGTAGAGCGGTTCTCCAATAGCTCGTCCAAGGAATCGCCAATCGCCGTTACCCCGGGTTTCAGCTCGAAAGCATCCAGTTTTCCAGGAAACAAACCATCCGAAAAACCGCGCTGAACGAAATCGTAGCGTTCCGCTAGCCGACCGCTAAGCGATTCATCCGAATCCGTCGCCAACATTCGGTCCACCGCAGAGAGACGCGAAATGCCTCCCTCCGTATCCTCCAAATGCATACTCGCCGAAAGGTCAGCCAGCAAGGCCACCTGAAAAGCGTCTCGATCGGGATAGTTCTCCACGATCGAAGGATTCCATGCCACCAATCCTAGCAAGACTACCGCGAGAACGCGCAGGGCCAATAAAAGGAATCGATGTCTTTGCGAAATAAACGTGCGCGTCTTCCAGGAGAACCAGCCAATAACGATCAGGCCGACAGTCGCCCCAGCCAAAATCCAGCTCCCAGGTATATATGCTTCAAATCCCATACCTATTGCTCTTCCTCTTCCGCAAGCTCCTTAAAATACTCTTCGACCAAGCTTTTATACTTTTCGGGAGCTTGAGAGGATTGCTTGATCACCCGGGACTTTCGCGAGATCTGGTTCTCATTGATCAAGCGCTGCACCAGCCGCTTGGCTGTATCCAAATAATCTTCGACGTTGCCATTGCCTGCGTCCATCGCATCTGTACTGCCCTCAGGAGCCTGCATATCTTGACCAAGTTTCGTTAACGTCTCATTCTTCATCATCCCACCGGCTTGCATCAGACGCCCGCCTATTTCTTGGAGAATTCCCTCCAACTCGGTCTGTTGCTCGTTTGAACCATCTTCCGTCGAGCGCCCCTTTCCTTCTCCTTCGCCCTTTCCTTCTCCTTCGCCCTTTCCTTCTCCTTCGCCCTTTCCTTCTCCTTCGCCCTTTCCTTCTCCTTCGCCCTTTCCTTCTCCTTCGCCCTTTCCTTCTCCTTCGCTCTTTCCTTCTTCTTCGCCCTTTCCTTCTCCTTCGCCCTTTCCTTCTCCTTCGCCCTTTCCTTCTCCTTCGCTAGGAGATCCAGCTTCCGCCAACTCTCTGCGAGCATCCTCTATGCGCTCCATCAAATTGTTCAATTGCTCCTGCGTCATAGACGGCACCTTCCCTGAAATATCACCCATATCCCGGGCCAGCGCTCCCAATTGATCCGCTGCACGCTCCTGTTCTTTCGCTGCCCGGTCAAATCGTTCGTACAACAAGGCATTCGTCGCTCGCGTCATAGGTTTATCAATACGGGCCTCACGCGCCTTCTGAGCTAACTCAAACAACTCTTGGCTCAATTCGGAGTAATGGTCCTCCAACTCCACCCCAGTCTTATCGAATTCCGAAAGCAGCGCATTCAAGTCCTCGGAAATCGCCTTTTGCTCCTCCCGCAGCGCTTCAGCTGATCCGCTTTCCCCTCCATTAGCCTGCTGTTCACGACTCTCAGCCGCAGCAGCAGCCTCACGCGTTGCCAAGCTTCGAGCCGTCTTCTCGAGGGAACTCAAGGCTCCGGAGGCCATTTGCTCCAAACGCGCGCTCATTCGATCCGAGGCATTCAACAATGCTTGTTTCGCCCGATCCCCTGAGCGTTTCGACTTTCCTGGATCTCCACGCCTCGCTCCAGAAGCGGCAAAATCCATTTCCTTTTGCGCCTGTTTCAAATTGCCGCGAACCTCCTCTAGGCCCTCGCTCTGCAATAGTTCATGATCTAGTCGAGCCACCTTCGTCTCGATCTCTTCCTGCAAATCCGACAACTCCCTCAGCTCTTCTCGACTGGAGTTTAAGCGTTCAGCCCGCCGAAAACGCGTATTCATATTCGACTGAGTATCCACCAATCGATTGAGATCTTCCAAAGCTCGCTTCATCTCCGCCATCGACATTGAACCCGAATCCGAATCGCGCTCCGATTCCGAGTCCTCGTTCTCGTCGTCAGACTTTTCTCCGGACTCCCCTTCTCCGGACTCCCCTTTTTTGGATTGCGGCTGATTCTTCTTTAACAGTTCTTCAGCCACCAAAAGCCCACGATACGCCTGGTACTGACTGAACAGCGAGTCCTCGACGTTCTCATCATTCATCGCACGTTCCGCCGTGACGACTTGCTCGAATGCCTCCTCCAGAACAGTAAACGCCTCCTCTACCTTCGGATCGCTTATTCCAGCCCTCACCTCTTCAAGGATACTGACACCCTCTTTTTGCAGAGCCGACAGGCCTGCCCCAATCTCCTGCACGTTCAACTCAAATTCATCGCCAACGAGAAACAAACTCTCGTTGCTTAGACGGATCAATCGCTTCAACTCCACGATCACCGCTCGCAAATCGATTTCGTTCTTCTCAGACGGCGGAGCGCCTTCCATCTCCGACTCCTCCGGTTCCTCTTCCTCGCCACTCACTTCGACAAAAAACAACTCCGTTTTCCCCATCTGGCGAACCGGCTCCTTATTGTCCCACACCGTCGCGTAGTAGGAAATCACATCCGACACTTGCACATCCAGATCTTCAAGCGTCATTAAAAACTCGTTACTGAGTTCACGAAGCGGAGAATCAATCTCTTGATTTTCGTAAATGAGAATCGGCGGCTGCTTCTTCCCCGACACGGACCAATGCATTTCAATCTGAATAATTCCGTAGTCGTCACCCGAATACAGATCGATTAACACGGACTCCGATGCGGTCGCTTTTATGTCTTCCCTCGGCATTACGATCTCCACCACGGGTACTTCATCGGGAATCGTTTCGATTTGATAGACCTCGGTAGCGCTCTTTCGGCCCTCCTGGTTCATCATCAAAAATTGATAGAAGCCATCTTCCTTCGGAGAAATCACAACTGATCCATCAACGGGAATGTCTTGCGCGTCCCATTCCAGACGAACGCCTATCTCAGGTTCAGTCTCGATCTGAAACGTGATTAGACTTCCCTCATGCGCAAGCAAATCCGAGAAGGCATCCAGATGAGTCGCCTCCGCCCCTGTGTAGGCAGGAGGTTCCACATCGATCGAAACGCGATCTATGGCAGGCGGATGATAGGTATCAATCCGATGCCATTCAGACTGGAGCGAAGCAGTCCTCACTTGGTAATCGATGACACCCGTTAAACCGTAAAAAGTGAACGCTAAATCCCCTTCGCCATCAAGCGACAGACTATAACGCTCAGTCTCGGCTCCCTGTTTGTAGACGATATAGGCATCCTCCTGCCAACGTTCGATTTGAGCGGTAACCGCCAAGTCTGCCCCAACTGGGGACTCGATATTCCCCGGCGCCACCACAATGCCACTCGACCCCAATCCCCTCAGATCCTGAAAATAGAAGTCCGCCTTTTGCGCGACCTCCGAATGAATCGCTGAGAAAATGAGTCCACCCCAGATCACGGCCAATACCCCCATCCAAATCGGATGTACCCGCTTGAATACGATGACGGAAAAGAACGACATAGAGCGCGTACGCTCCTCGGTTTTCGCGATCAAGCTCGATTCGAATGGCCCTTCTGGAGCCGTCTTCCGCTCTACAATTTCCACCGAACAGGTCAGCATTTCCATCAAATCAGGAAACTGCTCCTCGATCCTCCGCGTCAAGGCCACGACCGTCGGGCGGCGACGCAAAATGATCGCAATCCCTACAGCAAAAAGCCCGACCAATAACAACAACAACCCGAGGAGGATATAAAAAACGCTCTGCTCCTGCAAGGGCTTCAACGAATTAACACCCTCCAAAAGCAACACGCCAAAAGCGCCGCTCCCCGATACGATCAAAACAAACCAGCACACAACCGCAAGAAGCAGCAGAGAACGTTGGCGACAAAGCCGCTTATAAAATTCAGGCGTGGATTTCATCGGAAGATCGAGAGTCTTTGTATCCAGATAATACAGTTTCCATCAAGTAGAAAAGAGCCGCCGCCAAAACGAAATAAGGCCAAAGCGAACGAATATTGGAACCGAGGGAGCTATCGGACTCCGTCGCCGAAACCGTCTTTCCATCTTCAAAAAGGCGCGCTCGTAAATCACTCAATACCACACGTTGCGAAAGCGATTCCGCTCGCGAGACATTCACTTCAAACGGCTTGTTGTTCAATACAAACACGTTCGGCTCCACCGTAAGCTCAAAATACTCGGAATCCGATGGCGACGAGCCTTCCGGTAGATCAACAGGAGACAGTAAATCCCCACAATGAAGCCGATTAGCGCCTTCCTTCTCGGCGATCGCCTCCGCCAAACTTTCCCGCAGCAAAGGCAAAAACGAAAAGCGTAAAGGCAAGTCGCTCCAACGCCCACCCCAAGGCCAGGCACTCGTCAGCAACGTTCCTTTTCCAATACGCTCACGCGCGAAAAGCGGATCGCCATCCTCGGACCGCAACAAGACTTCGGTCCCTTCCCCTGCTCGAAGGCGTATGTATTTATAGATGCCCATTTGATAAAGATCCACCGCCGCTTCCTCATCAAAAAGCTTCCCCAAATTTGAATCGGGATTTATCCAGCCGACATGATAAGGCACGCCCTTCTCGACCGCGCTTTTCGTCCGCCCCACATAAGTTAAAGCACTCAGGCCCTGATCACTCAGTTTCCGAAACTGCTTCGCCGCCATATTTCCCGGACTGACGAACACCACGCCTCCCTCTTCGAGAAAACGCTGAAGATCTCCCATCTGCTCCTCGCTCAAATAAGAAACGCTACCCGCCAGATACAGCGCATCCATCCCCCCAATCAACGCTCCTATATCCACCGTGGCATCGAAGAGCTGAGCAAAATAATGGTTCCCGCCTCCTGGGATCTCAACGCTCAAGGCCTTAGAAACGAACTCCGCCTCATTCAGCTTTTCGGGTTCCGCCTCGAAAGGGATCACCACGCCTACGTTAATCGGAGAAGACGGTCCCATCCAAACCCTGTATTCGTTATCCTCGACATAAGTATCCTCCGGCAAGAAAACCCGACCGTGCGACCCGTTGTCTTCAGGAACTGAAAATGCCACCGGCTGGATCTGCCCGGGCGAAAAGCTCGCCACTTCCTCCAATTGAACCCTGCCCACCTGTAAACCAACTGAAATCTCCGCCGCTTCCGAACTGTCGTTCTTCACCCGAGCAATCACACGCGTCCCACCCGAGCGGCTCGCGAAAGAATCGACCGAGAGAATCGAAAAATTAGCACGCTCGAAATCTCCTACCTTCACAAATTCAATACGAATGTCAGGGTCGATATCCGGCAACAAATCCGACTGCCATGTGGAAAGCTGAAAATCCGATAGGACAACAATGCGTCTTCCAGGCATCGAGCCCAGCAATTCCGACGCACGCTTAAGTCCCGCCGCAGGGGCTCCGGCACTCTGCTCTGGATACGTCGTCAAAAGGGTATTCTCGACCAGCGACCGATTCCGAGTCGGAGCGACTTCTTCAAACACGTCCCTTCCGAACACCACGAGTCCCGCCGCAGTGTCGCCGGGAAGCTCGCCCAATCGGGTTCGAAATTCCTCCACGGCTTCTTCCCAGCCTCCCCAACCTGAAAGACTGCTCGACGCATCAACCAAAAAGACAACCGTCTCCGCTGTCTCACCATCCGCTTGCAGCCCCTCGGATTTCCGTTCCCACTGAGGACCCGCCAAGGCCGTCAACACCGCCGCCAAAAACGCGAGGCGAAGCAACAGCAACAACAGATCGGTCAAAGACCGCCGGCTTTTCTGCTGCAAGGTCGTGCGCTTGATAAAACGGATACTGGAAAAACTAAGCGGCACCGCCCTTTGACGATTCACCAAATGAATCGCTATCGGAACCACAAGACCCGCTAAGGCGAAAAGCAGCGCTGGATTTAAAAACGTCAACATGATCTAGCGCGGGCCTCGGTGATCGAAGTATTTTGCCAAACTCACTCCCAGTGAATCAGTAGTCACCAACGGAAGGAAATCCACTTGAGCCTGTGCCAAGCCATTTTTCAAACGCTCAAGAAACGCCCCCATCTGTTCCTTGTAATCCGTGCGAGCCGTTTCCGGATAAGTCGTCACCTCCCCATCCTGCTCGCTATCCAAATAGCGCGTCACTCGGTTTTGAGGAAGATCCAGCTCGTCCGGATCCAAAATCTGAATCGCCAAGCAATCGCTCCGATTGACTCGAAAGTTCCTCAACAGCTTCGGCAAAACAACCTCTCCCTCCAACATGTCAGAGATATAGATCACCGTCCCTCGAGTTTTGAAATGGTGCAAAAACATCTGCAGCATCGATTCATGCTGCGCCTCCCCGCTCGGCTTCAAACGCGTCAGTGCCTGCAGAATACGATCAGACTGACCCAAACGCCCCCCGATTTCGACACTTTCGCTCAAGTGATCGCTGTACGCGAAAAGCCCCACATTATCGCCCTGCCTCGAGGCCGATTTTGCAATACAAGCCGCCACCATACAGGCGTAGTAGTGTTTCGAACACACAGCTCGACTCCCTTGATAATGCATCGACGCGCTCGTATCCAGAACGATGTAGCAATTCATATTGGTCTCTTCCTGAAAGACCTTCGTGTAGAGCTTGTCCGACTTCGCCAGCACCTTCCAATCCAGGTACTTCAAGTCTTCGCCTTGAGAATAGTTTCGGTACTGCAGAAACTCCATGCCCGATCCATGAGCGATACTACGGTGAATCCCCGCCATAAACCCCTCCACGGCCACCCGCGACATCAATTGAAAGTCATTCAAAGACGCCAGGTAAGCTGGATTCAGTAAGTCCTTTTGAGTAACGGCCATAATAAGATCAGACCTTCACCGACGTCAGCAACTCCTCGACAATCTCCTTCGAGGTGATTCCTTCGGCCACCGCATTAAAGCTCGGGATAATTCGATGACGCAACACCGGCAAAGCCAAAGCCTGGATATCTTCGATCGCCACCGTGTATCGCCCCTCCAGCAAGGCCCGAGCCTTCGCCGCCAAAACCAAAGCCTGAGACGCTCGCGAGCCCGCTCCCCACTTGATCTTCTCCTTAGCCAATGGACTCGCATCCGCGAGCGTAGGACGCGTCGCCGAAACCAGATTCACCGCATAGCGAACCACCTCCATGGCCACTGGTACCTGCAAGGTCAGTTTCTGCAGCTCAATAATCTCCTCCCCAGAAAAAACCGCTTGAGGACGCTCCCTCTTCAAGGACGTAGTCGAAGCGACCATAGTCGCCTCGTCCTCCTTCGGCAGATAGTCCATGTAGACATTCAACAAAAAGCGGTCCAGCTGAGCCTCCGGCAATGGATAGGTCCCCTCCAGCTCGATAGGATTCTGAGTCGCCAACACGAAAAACGGGGGCGGCAGCAAATGCGTTTCCCCTGCAGCCGTCAGCTGGCGCTCCTCCATCGCCTCCAATAACGCTGCCTGCGTCTTAGGCGGGGTTCGATTGATCTCATCCGCCAGCACGATATTCGCAAAGACAGGCCCCTCCACGAAACGAAACGTCCTCTTACCCGTCACCGGGTCCTCATCCACGATTTCCGAACCGATGATATCCGCCGGCATCAAGTCCGGCGTAAATTGGATGCGCTTAAAAGCCAGCGAAAACGTTTCAGCGATGCTGCGCACCAGCAGCGTCTTCCCCAAGCCAGGAACCCCTGTAAGCAAACAATGCCCTCCACTCAACAAGCCAATGACCATCTGCTCAAGCACCTCGTCCTGACCAATGATAACCTTGTGCAATTCGGCAAAAATCTGCGCCCGTGCCGACCGTATCCGCTCAACAATAACTTCCCCACTCTCGATATTCGCTTGTTCTGACATATTTTTAGGACTGGTTTTCCCATACACTTAAGAGCTGTACGAAAAGTGCAACACTCAGTCGCATTGACGCTACGAACAGTGTTACCGGAGACATCGGAAACAAGGTAGGGCCTGCTTGTCCCAAGCAGCCGTACACAACCGACTCCAACCTCCACGGTTCGTTAGGGACAACGAACCCTACCACCGTACAGTTGAAGAACCAGAGAAGTAACCCATTGCGCCCCTACTCCATCCGCTGTCCTACCGACAATCTGGATACGAAACGCCCCTAAGAGACTGTTAAATAAGTCGGGGATTTCTCCGCTGCCTAATTGTAGGAGCGGGTTTACCCCGCAATAATGCGTGTCGTCCCATAAAAATGAAAAATCGCGGGATAAACCCGCTTCTACACTTACTTTTTTAACCGCCCCTAATGCACGATTGGTTTTGCGACGAGGCGGGCGAAGGTAGTTTCGACGCCTTGGAGAGTTGGGACGTGGATTATATATTCGGTGATCCCGTCGGTGCTGAGAGCGCTTTCTTTGGTGTGAATGACGTCTGCATAGGCAATGAGGTCTTCGCTCGTCTGAGCTTGGAAGATGGCGTCGGTGGCAGCGTCGGCTCCTGGAAAATCCACAGGCGTCGTCGTCTTCGTCTCAAGGTTATAGATGAATCCGTGAGTGCCGGTGTCGCTTTGAAAATAATATCCCACGATGTCGCCCGAATCATTAATGTCCCAAGCGTTATCGAGCGACAGGTTCCCACCCGGGACGCTGAGGAACAATCTTTTAAATTCGTAGGCCGAAAACCCCACCTAGTAAGTAGCGAATACAAAAGCCAGCAATACAGTCAGTCTATACATATTCATCTTTTCAAAACTATGGCTTGGATGGCGGCGGCTGGAAATTCTTCAGCGGAAGAAACGAAGCCCTTGCATCTATGTTCGCAGGAGTGGATCCGTCGCTCACCTTATCAAAGTACTCCCTAGCGGCCTGGAGAGCTTGTTCCTTGGATTCGTAGCCAAGGCCGATTTGAGTTCCTTGGACGATGGCTCGCCAATGCGTAGGTTCCGGTCTACGGTTTGTCATAACAAAATGGTGCTGAATTTAAAAGGGACACTAGATGGTGCGGGTTAAAGAAAGGACCCTTAATGGCCCTAGACAAGCGAAGATTCGACCCTACGATCAAACTCCCGAGAGTCAATGATTCAACATCCGCCGTCGTCCTACGGACTGTGGGGAGATATACCCGCCATAGAGGTAGCAGCCTATTTGGCGCTAAGATAGCATCCGGTGTGATAAAGGCAGGGCGGCATCGCTGAGGCCGCAGCAGAGCCTAAATGAAGAATCAGAATCCGAATGCAGCCTCGGCGATGCTGCCCTACCTTTCCACTCATCCCCAAGCAGCCGCACACAACCTACTTCAACTTCACGGTTCGTTAGGGACAACGAACCCTACCATCTTACCGTTGTAAAATCAGAACCATTACCACAAAAGACCGCATTCCACAAAACCCTAGTTTATAAACGAATACAAATTCGATTCACTGATTCCTTAATCCACAAGCTCCGCGTCGATGAATTCGAGGGCAGGTATTCGAGCCATCCAGTTTGGGGAAATAGGGTATGGGGAGAGAGTTGCGCCTTCGAACTCGGTTTAATCAAGAGCTCTCTTGCTACACGGCGTGGTCCACGCTAAACGCTACCATCCCTACGTCGAAAATCCGGACTTATTTTGCAGTCTCTTAGAAACTAAAAGCTGAGGACCGAGCCGGTCGTCCCTACCAAAGCCAAAACCTGCCGACGCTCTAGCGACACCTATGTCGCCTTTGGCGACCCTGACCTAGCAAGTTCACTCAAGGCCCATCATTCAGCTTCCTTGAATTTCTCCTTGAAAGCCCAAAGGCCCAAGGCGGGATTACTGATAAAAAATATCTCCTCCCCATCAGGCAAGGTATTGAAACCATCTTTTAGTGATTTTGGATCATAGCGCTTTGCGACTTCATCGTAGGGCTCTGCCTCATACCCAACGGAGCGTATCTCATCTAGCGTTACCCCACCCTCGCCTGGACAATACGTTATTGTGAAACGTCCATCCGAAGAGCCGTGGATCAAGTGCGCTGCCGCACCGAGATTATCGCGCAGCTCCTCGTCCTCCTCCACCGCCTTAAGAGCGGCGGGCGTCCCACAGTAGCCAAACTTGCGTATCAATCGATCAATGACCGGATCTTCGCCAAACTCATTTAAAGCCGGGGCCAACACTACCAAATCTCCATCGTCTGCAATTGCCATGCAGGTACGGTAGACGGATTTATTGCCAAGCCATGTGCTCTGAAACTCATGCGGGTCAAGATAGACCACCACCTTCTTTGGTTCTCGATCAAGCAGTGTAATATTCACTGCCCGCGATAACTTACAGGCTTCCTCGAAAACCGAGACGTCTTCGCCGGCGTAGAATCCGCGCTGATGGATCTCACCAGATTCGTAGTCCGGTTCCATTACGGTTAGAATGTAGTGGATCGGTAAGTCAGAGAGGCAGGTATCCGCCGCTCGATTAAAAAGCCTACGCACAGGCGTATCGGTCTGGCCCAAGGTGTTTTCGAGACCGCTCACCGCTCCAAGAAAATGCGACTTGTTAATGAGGTCCGAACCACCAACCCCAACAACGATGTTCTTGCTGTAGTTAGCCATACCAACCACCTCATGCGGTACGACTTGCCCAATCGACAAAATCAGGTCATAGCCTTCGAACAACCGCTTGTTCACTTCCACGTCCACTGCGTAGTCAAGTTTGCCGTCCGATAATTCGGACAACACATCCCCTTCGATCCTTCCCTTGCAAACCACCTCATTGCGCCAGTCGTGCACCTTAAAAACCTCAAGAGGAATCGTATCGCCAAACATCATACGCAATTGCGCTTCCGTCATCGGATTGTGGGTTCCGAGAGCCGGTAGAATATCGACCTCGCCTCCTGTGCCCGCTAGCTTTTCATAGACGATGGCCGTTATCTTCCCCGCCATTGAATTTAAACGAGTATGATCTGGCGGCAGCAGCAGAACCTTGTTCAGCGGCTGATCCACTTTCCCCAAGTATTGAAACACCAGCTCACGCAGCTCAGGGAGCTGGATTGAAATCTCTTTTCCAAATTGACTGATCATTAAACTATATAGGTTGGCATTGGGTTATCGCTGTATCCAGCTCAGGTAGCGCTTTCACGTTACAGCGACTCAAGAGCCGATAATATCTGTTTGGTGGTTTCTTCCACCCTCTTAAGGATGTCATTTTGTCGGGATTTAATACTGTGCTTTGCTTCAAAAGCGGCGTAGACGTCTTTTCTTGAAACCACTTCATAATACTGATCTTCGCTAAGCTGAAAGCGTTCCGGAGCGATCAGATCATCGTCAAAAACATGGAGACTTCCGAGGCTGGCGCGAAGCTGGGAAATAGTGCCACTAAATTGATCATGAATTTCCTGAGTTTGCGTTACTTTATAAACCTGGTAGTCATGATCGAACTTGGCGATCAATCCATTGAGAGACCTATTGGGGATCGTGTAGATGAGTCCAGTAGCTAAGGCTGCATCGTAGGCGCTCATTGCAGGCTCGAAATAGATTGCCCTAAACGCATAACGGGAATGCGACCTCAATTCCTCCTTAGAGAATTCCCGAGATTCCTTTCCTGCCAATTCAAGAAAGACCTCCAGACCATCTACAATTGTTCCAGACGTTGTTAACACCTCTTCTAACCTTTCGAGGTTCATACGGAAATCAGCCTTCAGATTTTCAATCAATTCCAATCGATCTAACTCCAGTTTTCTCTCCTCATTCCAATTGTTCACGGACAAGGCGATCAGGATTCCAGCAACCACAAGCAGTACCTCTCCGAAGGCATACTTCAGGTACTTCACTGTCTTGCCTTCACTGAGGAGGGATTGCCGAATAGCGGGGAATAATCGGAACACAGAACGAGGTTTGCGCACTTGCGAACAAGGATCAACCTAAAGAGACGTCTGCGACGTCTCCTAAGGAGAAATCTAGCGTGTCGATCCCTCGAACATATTTTAACAGAATCCCCTCGGAACAAGCAGTCGACTGGTGCATCGGCAAGCGGAGCATTCTTCAAGGGAGGGAGGATCGGCCCCGAGCTATTCAAAAGGTAGCGGCCGATCTCCGACCGGCCACTGAACGATGCAATCGTTCAGACATTGTCCTCGACTTGTCAGTGGCAAGTTACACGAAAAGAACCAACTCCCTCCCTATCGGAGCGAGCGAATGAACATCACGAGAGACTCCACATCTTCATCTTTCAAAATGCCGCTATAGGAGGGCATTCCGGCTTCCGCTCCGTCGTAACCTTTCGTAATAACCGCTGCCGGATCCAAAATCGAAGTCCTCAGGTACTCTTCATCCACTTTGATCGTCGAACCATCCTGTAACGTCCGTTTACTTTTGAATGCCTTAAACCAGGTCGGTCCACTACGCCCTTCCGTAGTTCCGTCGGTCGAATGACAACCCACGCAACCCATTTGAGCATACAACTTCTGTCCCCTCACAATCGATACGATAGATTGCTCCGCGAGCACTTCGCGCGGCATCGGCTCGCCTGCAAAGAGCTTATTGAAATTCACATTCTGGAATCCGTGCTTCGAGAGCTTCTCGTACTTAATTTCGTTTACCGTGAAATATAGCGGTGTCCATTTTTCGAATAGATTGTATTGGACTTCCAATTGCATCGTCTCACGAACGCCATCGATCGCCAGAAAAACCGATCGACTATCCTCCGACAACAAAACCGAATGCACGAACCAAGAGTCAACCCCCGGAGCTCCATCGCTTCCGTATTGAGCCGATCCGTAATCCTTGGTTCGAACGTACTCCCAGCTGCTCGCTTGATAATTGGCCGGGTTCAACGCTTTTTCGGGATCGAGTTTTTCGGAAAAGGTCAAACGCACGCCATCGCGCAAAACCTCAACGCTCTCAGGAGCGCCATCCCTATCGTCTATCACGCGCAGTCGGCACAATCCTTCCAATCGCTTCGCAACCGAATCCCAAATCTGGAACCCAACGAAATACGGCCGACCATCAGACGGATTCATCGCGCCCTTCAACAAAGGAGTCTCGAATTCAACCGGCAACTGCGTACCCGCTGTTTGAATCATCCTGCTCGTTTCCGGAGTGTAAATCCGAAAGAGACTCGGCTTCTTGTATTCGATATAAAGGATCGAATCAGTCAAAGCCCCCATTCTCTTGTCCGTCACCCAAACTTGCTCGATACCCGACTGAGCAATTCGGTGAGGTATCCACAACGCCGGCGACTGAATCTCCGTTTCCTTAGTCGGAGCTCCAGGCTGGTACCCCAAAAAACTGTCCGGCCGCACAATATGAAACGGCGTCGACGGAACCCAATTCCCCTGCTGATCGCTCGCGGTAATCAAATCCTTAGTCGGATGCCCTGAAACGTAACCATTTCGCATTCCATAGGCGAAAAAACCAACATCCTTCCCATTCGCAGAGATCGATAAGGCTCGTCCGCTATGAGGAGAATCCGCAGTGTTCTGCTGCCCACCCTTGGAGATAACAAAACTGCCATCAGGCCGAAGGGCCAAGCTTAATGGATAATCCCGCGTATCCGCGCTCTGGGTAAAACGGTTGCTGAACATCTCGTAGAAATCCGTTTCACCATCGCCGTCGCGATCTACCAAACGCGTTACGCCCAAACGACTGAAGACAAACAATTCCTCCCCGCGAAGTTTCAATGACTGCGCTTCATTGAAACCCGCAGCAATCCGCCGCCACGTCACCGAGTCATCCGAGCTCCCCAATCCCGACACGCGATAAACATCGCCATCGAAGGTTAAAACAAAGGCATCCCCATTCGGCAAAAAATCGATCGAAACCGGACGAATCCGACGCTCCCAAGGATTTGGATACGGGATCACCGCTTCATCAACCGCATAGGACCCTTGAGCCTTGCCCATCTCGATATTCGATTGCGCTGCATCAGGCCAATGAGGCGTCGATTTCGCAGCAACTCCAAAAAGGTCGGCATCGCCGATAGACCCGCCATTTAGCGTCACCACGCCCTCGCCTATTTCGTAATCCAGGGCCAATGCGCTCAATCCTTCGAACTCGTAAACCGAGTAGCGATTCTTCAACAAACCCAAACTACCTTTTCGCGAAGAACCCTTCCGGTCACCTTCGCCCAAATCACTGGCAACAAGACCGACCTTCCCTTTCACTCCTTCGAGTCTAATCGAACGCGTCACGACGACCTTTCCTTCAACCAAATGAGCCTCGAAGCGTTCCCTGGCCTCGCCACCAAACAGAGTATATCCCAACTCCGCTACATGGCCTAGATCCTCCATGCCCAACCACTCGCCAACCGACGGCTCCAACGGACCTCGACCCAACTCCTGTTCATCGACCCACTTGGATCGCGGATCCTCAAAGGAATAGTCTCCAGCACGCTGCCAGCCTGGATACAAACCAGTGGCGAACGCTATCTCGCCAATAGGCTTAGGCAGGTCCTTTTGCCCGCCACCCATCTTCTTCAACGGCACATCATAAGATAGCATTGCCAAACCTCTCGGCGTAATGAACCCGCCCTGCCAAATTCCCGCAACGCGAAGCAGCTCCGTATCGAAGCAGACATAAACATCGTGCTCCAACGGAAGAATAACTGCCCGAGGCACCAAATTCTCTTCGGTACCCACCGGAGCCAACCCACGCATATCTACTGTCGCTTCAATAAATGGGAACTCAGTATCCAGAAATTCAGTATAAAGTGGCGAACCACCCCGCTGCACATAAGGCGAGGCGCAAAACCCAGTCCCCACCAATAGACAAACTGCTATCTTTGAAAGTACCTTGATCATCTTACTCTATCTATCTCCAGATGTGAAATTCTTGGACTTCAAAGTTGATCATCGTGGACCCGATCGATCGATTTCCGACGCATCATTCGACTCGCCCGGAGTTTCACCCCTAAACGAATCTCCCTTAACCACGCGCTCTCCAGTAGTTCGGCTAAACTCATCCACTGAAATTCGCTCCGGAACGCTATCACCCGTTTCCTCCCGCCACTGCCCCAGCAATTTCGCCAACTGCTTCTGGATTTTCGAATGCTCCGGATCGTCCGCCAGATTCTTCAACTGATGCGGATCTTTCGCCATATCGTAGAGCTCAACCTTCGGGCGAGGCGCTAGAAATACATCCTTCTGCGCGGCGTTCAGGGTCCCCGCCTCCTGAGCAGCAACCAAATCCACGTGGGAATCCGAACGCACTGAATCCGCTGGCCCTTGCCACGCAGACTCCGGTCGATCGTTTACCAGGTAGAGAAACCCCTTCGCGCGGACGCTCCGACCGAGAGCCTCGTAATCATGCCAATTGTGCTCCGAAAAGGCGTAACGTCTCGGTGTCGCGGAATTATCTCTAAAAATCGACGACAGACTAAGCCCTTGGAACGTGGAACCCACTTTCCCTCCAGCTGCTTCGATAATCGTCGGAGCGAGATCGATCACGCTAACTAAACTCGAACTCACGCCCGGGTCTCGAATCCCTTTCGGCCAATGAGCGACCAAGGCCGTCTTCATACCAGAATCGTGCAGCCTAGTCTTCGCTCGAGGGAACGGACGACCATTATCCGCCAACACAAAAATAAGCGTATTTTCTAGCTCTCCTTGGCTTTTCAGCTCCTTCACGACCTGACCGATGTGATAATCGAATCGCGTAATCTCGTTATAATAAGAAGCAAGATCCTCACGCGTCCCAGGCATATCCACAAGAAACGGAGGCACGATTACATCTTCCGCCCGTGTCTTCGGGCCATAGGTGCGTTCCCACTGACTATCCCAGCTCCGATGCGCATCGGTTGAAGCAAACCAAAAGAAAAACGGCTTATCGAGCGGACGCTCACGAGTTAGCGCCAACCAGTTCGCTTCCCCTCCGCGGCTTGCTCCCTTCTCACTACTTCGACCATTATCGATATGATCGAAAGGAGCCTCATCGCTCGCATTAACCCGCTTCATATGATTCTTGCCTGACAAAGCCGTGTAGTAGCCTTCTCCCCGCAAGACCTCAGGCAACCACGGCAACCGATCCGCAATCGGCAAATGCAACTCCGCCGCCTTGCCATTATTGTGCGGATAACGCCCAGTAACGATGCTCGCTCGGCTTGGACTGCAGCTGCTTGCAGTCAAGTAGGCGTTCGTAAAACGAATCCCTCCATCTGCCAGAGCGTCTATATGAGGAGTCCGTACACCATTGTTTCCGTAACATCCGTAGTCATTCCAACTCACATCATCCGCGATGAAGAGAATCACATTGGGTGCTTGTCCAAAGGTCGAACTTGAAGCCGTCGCTAAAACGAAAGCAACTAGGGTAAAAAAAACGCGTTCCATAAGCAGTTCAGGCAAAATCAGAAACCAAAGCCCTGCAACCCAAATGGTAGGGTTAATGGTAGGGTTCGTTGGGACAAGCAACCGCACAGCCCCAAAGCTACTCCCTCCAGAGCAATCAAAGACGCTCCAAAACACCTTTTTCGGGTCGAAACCCCAGATTCCCACAAAACCCTCCAATAGACCATTTCAGTCCAATCTATCGCTCCAAATTGCATCAACTACTATATCACATACGTACCAAGTTGTATTTGAACACTCGAGCTCCCCAGGGGGAAATCCGTTAAACCTCTATTCAAGCAGTGTTATTTTCGCGTAGGGTTATTTGTAATACATAGGTAACTAAGTAGAGTTCTCAGATTCCCCAATCCAGTGAAAATAATTCCTGCCTTTATTCGATAGCCCCAATCGACCCAAATAGAGACTATTCCTAGGCAACTACTTAGACCCCTAACTAGCCCTCGGCTTCCAGGGCTTGAAAATGCTCGTCCCCAGAGCAGAAACCACCTCCCCAAAGGTACCTATAGGTAGTCCACGATTCCTACGCATTCCGTTCGTATTCGAGAACGAATACATGCACAATAGTGCAACTTAAAACGGAATATTTAACGGTAATTACAGTAGAACCAACACTAGGGTTTTCACTAATTATTAATTTCAAGAAATCTCTAGTCATTTTTTCAACGTTAAAGCTTCAAGGTATCCGACGATTAAAAGGCCATGACTCAAACCTCCTTCACCGGAAACCCGAGTGATAACAATCCAAAAAACAATTACATAT
>JBNMOQ010000051.1:0-22945 GCA_051275055.1 Candidatus Pelagisphaera sp. | reverse complement strand
TTAAAGCCTGTATTTTCCAACTTTTCAAGCGAAGATATCGGTGACCGCCTTACCCTTCCCATCTTCGGTCACGTAGAACGGGCGGCCTTCAATAGAAAACTCGGTCTTCGGACTGACGCCCATCGCCGTCATAATCGTAGCATGTAAGTCTGTAATGGTTACAGGGTTATCAACGGCGACGAGCGGTCGTTCATCGGCTGTTTTTCCGTAAAGGAAACCCTTCTTCACCCCACCGCCAAACATCGCAACGCTCGTCCCGCCTGTAAAGTGGCGGTGCAATCCGTAGTGCTTTTCTTCGGTGATAAAGTCACCTTTGTGCGCGGCCTGATCATTTGCGGTCGACCCCGGTTTGCCTTCCATAATGGCGTCGCGACTAAACTCGGATGCAACGATCACCAACGTACGATCTAACAGTCCACGTTCCTCCAGGTCGAGAACCAGCTGGGCTATGGGACGGTCAATTTCACTATGCAGACGATCGACCGTGTCGTGTCCACCAGCGTGCGTATCCCAATGCAAAAAGGGAACATACTCGGTCGTCACTTCGACGAAACGAGCTCCGTTCTCTACCAAACGTCTCGCAAGCAAACACCCGCGTCCAAAGCGACCTGTATCGTATTTTTCACGAACTTCCTGCGGCTCTTTCTCGATATCGAATGCTTCGCGCTCCTTCGAGTTGAGCAAACGGTAAGCGCTGTCCATCGATCGCATCAGAGATTCCTGCTGAAAATCGCTGGCGTACTCTCGGTGGGGGTTGCGGTCCACAAGTTGACGAAAGAGTTTGTTTCGGTTCGTAAAGCGCTTGCCCGTCATGCCTTCTGGCGGACGGACCGATTGAGATGCTTGCTCCGGAAAAGCCAAATTCATCGGGCCATACTCGCTTCCGAAAAAACCGGCGGTAGTAAAGGCCTTCAGTTCCTCCTTTTCACCCACCCCCTCGAGACGTTGCCCGATGTTTATAAACGCGGGCATAACTTCGTTGTTCGGACCAAGCACGCGGGCCATCCAGGCCCCAATATGCGGGCAGGCCACGGTTTGAGGCGGAACGTAGCCGGTATGCCAATGATACTGATGCCGCGAATGCAAAATACTTCCGAGATCGGGCTGCACGGCAGAGCGAATCAAAGTGCCACGGTCCATGACGCTAGCGATATTTTCGAGACCGGCACAGATCTTGATATTGTCTACAGCCGTGTCGATCGAAGGAAACGTGCTCAATACGGAATCTACCGCCATGCCCTTCTCATAAGGCGCAAAGCGTTTAGGATCAAAAGTTTCGGGAGCGGCCATGCCTCCGGCCATCCAAAGCAAGATACAAGCGTCGGCCTTGGCTGCAGGAGCTTGAAGACCACTGCCGCGAACCATCTGCGGCGCCCCAGACATCCAGGCAGCACTCGAGGCAAGGGCGAGCTTCTTGAGAAAGTCGCGGCGGACTATGGATTCAGGAGAAGTAGGATCGATATCGAATTTCATTTCGTGGCGAGAGTGCTTCAGTGTCTATCGAATGATAAAAAATTCCGGTGTCATGACTATAGCCCAAAGAACGTCTGTGACAACATCTACATCGGGATTACGGCCAAGCGCCTTGCGGAGCAGCGCCTTTTCCTTCCTACTGGGCGGACGGCTCAACAATCGAAAATAGACCTCCTCGATTATCGATTCCGCGTTCGTTTCCGGAGTCCGCGTTACGTTTTCCGCGCCGGCACGTAAATGATTAATTAGAATAGCGCTGGTCGAGAGGTCAACTGCCTCCAGCGCAGTGAGCTCGTTAGGACGGGAAGTCACGATTTGATCTCGATTCGGCCGGCCGAGCGACCGCATCAAGCTATCGGCTTTCAACAACGAAGATCGCAGCATTCGATCGCTTTCCACGAACGCTTTGGCTAAGACAGTACCTGTATTGGCATCCGTTTTCTTCTTCCAATCCGTATCGTGAAGCACTCTCGCACCATGCCAATTCAGCTCATCGAGCTTCCACTTTTCAGGAAGCGATTCTTCAGGAACTCTCTCGCTCGCTTGCCAACTCTCATCTGTGACGATTATCTCAACGGTGCCGTCCGCGTATTCAAGATACACTGCGCAGAATACGCCTGCAGCGTTTGGCTTGGAACCCCGATTCTCCGCAACGATTAAGATCTCATTCACATCGTCACTCAATCTCGATGCGATGGATCCTCCTCTGAGATTGGCCCATCCTGACCCGCTAAAAACCTCCTCCTTGTTCAAATACAGAACGAACGCATTGTCAGCGGCAGTGATGATACCCGCGAATCGGACAGGCTTGGAGGGCATAAATTCCCGACGGAGTAGAATCTTCTCCCCATCCGGAGGCAGACCCGCATCCACCGACGGCCCCCAGACCCAGGAACTTGAAACTGCGAAACTCTCCGAGAGCTCTGGCGAAACAACGCCGCGCGAAAAGGGAGCATCAAAGGCGGCAGGAGCAAATCCGCTCAGTTGCCAGATCGCGTCGACAAACTGTTCCGCGGTGAGTCGCTTCGAGGTCGGACCATTGTAGACGTAATGGCCGCCTTCAGCCAAGCCTTCAACCACGTCACCACTACTTTGATACGCGTTCGAGGCAACGATCAGACGCAAGGTTCGCTTGAGATCATAGCCATTTTGCTGAAAATCGGAAGCCAGCCAATCCAGGAGATCCGCATCCCAAGGTTCCGTCCCCATCGCATCAAGTGGATGCACGATGCCCCGCCCCATCAATTGTCCCCAAAGACGATTGACGATCGTCCGCGGGACACGACCGTTTTCCGGATGTACGAACAGGTCGGCCAATTGCTCCAGCCGTTCTTGCTTCGTCGCGCCGGGATCGATTTCCCCAATTTCAGGAAACAGCCAAGCCGCCTGAGCCATTTTTCCGGTCGGTATATCGCAGCGAAACAACTCCAAGGGTTCCTCGGAATAAATTGCGGCCAAGCCGTAGGCTTCAGCCAAAGTCCAACGATCGATAAAGCTGTCGTGACAGGAAGCGCACTTCATGTTGATGCCAAGAAGCGACTGCGAAACGTTTTGCGAAAATTGGATTGGAAGACTCTGAGCGACGCTAACGGTCCCGCGCCATTTGATTCCATCAATAAAACCGGAGCTCTCCGCATCAGGCGGAGCGATCAGTTCACGCACCATGGCGTCGAAGGATTTGTTTTGCCTCAGGGATTCATAGAGCCAGCCGCTGATCTGCTTACGACCACCTGTAATAAAACCCGTGCCATCATAGTCGTTGCGCAGCAGGTCATTCCAGAATGTAAGCCAGTGCTCGGTGTAATCGATGTCTCTTCCGAGAAGATCATCTATCAATCGGTCGCGCTTATTGGGAGAGCTATCAGTTAGGAACGCCCGCGCTTCCTCAGCGGTCGGCAACAACCCAACCAAGTCGAGTGAAACACGCCGTAGAAAAGTGGAATCATCGATCGACTCCGGAAGCGGCCGATCGCCCGACGCCAGATAAAAATCGATTAAACGATCCACCGGATGATCGCGACCATCCACAATAGCCGGCAACTCAGGAGACCGCGGCCGCAATGGCGGCTCATAAGTCGGACCGCCAAACGTGTAACCGGCTTCCCAGTCCATACCTTCATTTACCCATTGCTTCAAAAGCGCCACTTGCGCGTCCGGCACCGGCGGTTTGTCGTCCGACGGCATCCTGTATTCAGGATCTGAATCTTCTATCAATTCAAGAAACAGCGACTCCATCGCATTTCCAGGAACGGCTGCCTCGCCTTCGAGAAATAAACGCCGCGTATTGATAGACATTCCGCCCTCGGCTTCCTCTCCGCCGTGACACTCCACGCAGTGCTCCTTCAAGATCGGCACGATCTCATGGGCAAAGTCTACCCTCTGTCCTTCCTCAGCTGCCAGTGTTAAGCTCATGCCAAATACGATGATTAGAGTTACAAGTTTCACAAAAATGCCCATCTACGATTTATTAATAGTAGCACAGGCTTCCAGCCTGTTTTCCCACAGGCAGGATGCCTGTGCTACGTTTCAATCTAGCGACTGCTTGAAAGATGCCATTCCTCGATTTTTCGAGTGAGGCGTTCGACGACTTCCGGATGGCTAGCCGCCAGGTCAATATCCCCACGAGGATCATCCCCCAGGTTGAATAGCCGAACAGGGGCCGTGTCCCAAATATGCACATTTTTGTATTTTGTAGTGTCTTCGCCCGGGTAACGAAGCATGAGCTTCCAATCGCCTGCCACGCACCAGAGGTATTGCAGTGTTTTATCTGCTTCCCCAGGTGACATGTTATGAATCGAATTCGTAACGCCGAAAACTGCTTTGCGTTTCTTACGGGCCTTTTTATCGAGCAAGTTAACTCCCGTCAGATTCGCAGGGGCCTTCAGGCCCGCTGCGGCGGCGATCGTAGGGAAGAGGTCGATCGCATGAGCCAATTGGGGCGAGCGAGACGGCTTCACCTGCCCTGGCCAAGATACCATAATGGGCGTACGGATACCGTTTTCGTAAGGCGAGCCTTTCGAGCGAAGGGCAAACCCACTCCACAGTTCCTGGTCCGGGTCGTCCTCGTTTGTGCTTTTGGCCGCCCACCCATTGTCGCAGATATAGATGATCACTGTATTTTCGGTAAGCGCTTTCTCGTCCAGATAGCCGAGCAATTCGCCGCAGGTCTCATCGAACCATTCGCACATCGCGTAGTATTTCGCGACATCCTCGGCCCGGCCAGCCTTCGAATATTTTTCCAGCAAACGCTCCGGCGGGTTATGCGGCGTATGCGGCAGGAACGGCGCGTACCAGATTAGAAACGGTTTCTCCGCTTCCGTCGCTTCATCGATAAAGTCCGTTATCGGCGTCATTCCTTCGCGCCCAATCTTCAATCCCTCGTCTCCATGCCTGCCTCCGCTCTCCGGATCGCCATGCGTCATCCCATGCGTAAAGCCGCCATCCTGGTACGAACCTTCCCACCACTTCCCTGACTGGTGAGCCAGGTAATCATTCGAAGTCAGCAGCTTGATAAAACTCGGGTATTCATGAAACGCCGCCCGTATCGGAACGTCCAACTCGGCGCGATTATTACGTCCATCCACATCATTACCCGTGACGCCATGTTGAAACGGATACAGCCCCGTCGCCATCGAAGCCAAGGAAGGTCGGCAAAGCGGAGCGGCAACGTATCCACGTTCGAATACAAGACTATCCTCAGCTAACCGATCCAAGTGTGGCGTCTTGATATCCGGATGATCCAGAAAGCCATAATCCGTCCATGCCTGGTCATCGCTCAGGATGAATACGATATTGGGAGGCGACTCGGCCGAAAATGCCTGACTGACGCCCGTGAAGGCCAGAATGGCTGGGAGCACTCCAAACGTGCCAATTGAGTAAATCGATAGCTTCATGAACAAACTAGCATTGATTAGGCTCGATAAATTCCGAGGTTATTTTTTGACCAAAGCTGGTTCACTCACACCAGATAGGTGACAAAGCTGGTCTTGTCGCCCACAGGCATCGGAACTACGCCAACAGCCTCCGAACCGTCGTTTGAACAAAAAAAGGGCAAACGTTTGACCCCTTCATTTTATGCCACGTATATTTTGACTCGTTTGAACCGATTCTGTGAGAGAGGCTTTTTTCCTGAAAAACCTCTGTTACATCGAGAGATGACTGGATAATTTCAACTCAACACTCATTATCACTTCACTATTATGAAAACACAAAAACGAATCGCCGTTACTGGCGGCAGTGGCATGTGGGATTCTGGGGATTAACAAGGTAGTACTGGCCTCAAGCGAGTCTTCCTATGGTTTCTGCTTTCCGTCCGAGTTTTTCCCACCGAACTATCTTCCAGTAGACGAAAATCATCCACAATTGCCCGAAGATACTTACGGCCTTTCCAAAGTCATAAACGAAGTCACAGCCGAGGCATTTCACCGCCGTACCGGTATGCAAGTCGTCTCCTTCCGTCTTGGCAACATCCTTACTCCTGAAGCTCACGCGACCGTCAAAGCCAGTTTCTCGAACCCTGAACAACGTCTATGCATTCTATGGTCCTACATTGATGTGCGGGATGTGGCTACAGCATGTCGCCTGGCGATTGAGAAAGACGGCCTGGGTTGCCAACCCATGATTCTCGCTGCTGAAGATACCTCTTCCAACCTTCCGTCATCTGAATTGATCGCAAAATACCTTCCAACGGTAAAAGACCTCCGCCAATCATTCGATGCCCGAGAACCACTCATCTCGAGTAAGCGAGCTCAGGATGCGTTGGGGTGGAAGCAACAACACTTCCTTCAATAGTCAATCACGTGCGCCATGATTACGGTGCAGTAATGCGTAGCTCATGATTTTCTCTCCGCAGTTTTGCATAAACTCCAACCGATGAGAAACAAAACTCCCACGTAGAAGATGAAGATAGAATAAGAGCCAGTACTTAACTTTTGACTTCAATTCAGAATTGACGTCTTCGACGCACCCGGGCTCTCTCCTCCGCGCAGGCGCTTAAGGCAACGGCTCACCCCAGCACCGGCTCCCATATTCAATCACTCGCTCATCCATGCGGTCTTGCAGACTAGCTTCCGTCTCACGAAAGCGAATACAGTCCCTTTCAAAAGGGGCATCAGGAGTTAATCTGTACAACTAGCTCTTGGTAGACTCTTTTGGGGTTGATAGGAAATTCAATTGTTTCGATATGATCGTCGTGGACTCAGCCTATCGAGACGCTCCCTGCTTCATTGAGTAACTTTGCGATTCGCATAATTCTAAATCCGTGTTTGGCGTATGAGGAATACCTCGATCCGTTACATCGCTTGTTCTCCCGGCAAGGCCATCATTACGGGGATTCTGACATGGGCGGGTTGCTCGAGTATGAAACAGACGCAACGTGCGATGTCTTCCGGTTGAAGTACGTTTTCTATGCCTAATACCTTTCTAGGAGGGGTCTCGAAATGAGTTTGAAGGTTTGTATCTACGACGCCTGGCTGGATGACGCTCACCTTTAGATCGCTCTTTGCCACTTCCATTCGCAAGGCTTCGCTAAGCGCCTCAACGTAAAACTTACTGCCCGCATAAACACCCGTGTTAGGCCGAACTTTAGTTCCTAGGATGCTGGATACATTTATCAAATGTCCGCTTCCAACTGATCTAAAATGCTTCAATGCGGCATAGCATACGCGTGTGAATCCTTCGACGTTGACCTGAACCATTTCGCACATTTGGTCCATGTCCGATTGCTCGATGGAAGCTGCATACATGACGCCCGCTCCATTGAATACGACATCGCAACGTCCAAATCGCGCCAGTGCCAGAGAGATCAGCTGGTCCGAGGTGGCTGGATTTGCCATATCGGCAGCCAGCGTCGCGCAATGGTCGATTCCGATCTCAATAGCTAATGCGTCCAATTTTTCGCTTTGACGGCCTGTGAGAATAAGACGCATCCCGCGCTCGCCCAACGCCCGAGCAACCCCTTGGCCAATGCCGCTAGAGGCGCCCGTAATAATCGCTACTTGGTTTTTAAAAGCATTCATAAATATTGTAGATCCCTATTTAAGGTTTCTGACTCTCTACGGCTTGCATCAAACCGCGCATATAGCCTACAGCCCAAAGGCGCCCTAACATATGATACCCTGGATATTCATTCGTTTCACCGGCGAGGGTTGGGACGTGATCAGGGCGGATTGGGCAATCGATGCCCGCTTCATGGTAGGCGTTCATGCAAGCGACCATATCCGATTTTCCATTATCGTGAAAAGATTCTCGAAAACTGGACCCTGAGCCGACGACGTCTCTAAAATGAGCGTAATTGATATAGGGGGCTAATCGCTTTATGGTCGCGGGAATATCATACTCCCGAGCGCTCGCCGCCATTGTCCCTTGGCATAGGCAAATTCCATTCGAAGGGCTCTCGACGATTTTAACCATCCGCTCGTAGGCCTCTGGACTCGTCATTATTTGAGGCTGACCTCTTAGATTCTCAACCGGTGGATCGTCAGGATGCATGGAGAGTTTTACTCCCGACTCTTCCGCTACAGGCACTACTTCTTTCAAGAAATATTCTAAATTTCCCCAGAGGCGTTCAGCGCTTGTCGAATCGTTGGACTCCTTGCGATAGCCTGTATCCGTGGGAACTGACGAAGGTTTATCTTGCTCAAACGCAGTTACCTTTGCACCGCCTCGCTCCGCTGCTTCGAGATCCGTGCGTTGCCAATCATCGGCTGGCATCCAGCTATAGCATAGTGTGGAAACGCCTGCTTTCCCCATATTGCGAATCAAGGTTTTAAAGTCTTCAATCTGCTGATCGCGACCGGGCAGGTTGTGAATGAATTTCAGCGTAGGAAGTAGTCGTTCCACGGCGGAAAGACGCAATCCGAACGACTCGACCCGTTTCCGGAGTTCCAATAGATAATTGAGATCGAGTCCCGGATAAACGGAAACAATATCGGTTACCCCGATTTGAGCGGCTCGCTGGAGATTTTGATCCGTGAAGGGCGTTATAAGAAGCGCGATTCTCATAGTTCTGCGATTTATTGATTCCAGACGAAAGGAATGGACGTCACAATCTAAGTTCCTGAAAACAGTCCGACGCACGCAAGTGAAATCCGGATGAATCCTGAAATATACCAGGGCAGCGTCGGCTCTCTTCGCAGTTCGATAGAACTTTCGGGACCAAAGTATTTGTCTTGAGAAGCGTTTTTGTAGAGACGATCGACTACGTCCGCTCAGAGTTCTTCAGGACCTGGTTCCATTAAGTTGATAGGAAATGAATGTGTCTCTTCGTTCGGTACAATTGTTCCGATTTGATTCGGAGGGGAGGTTGATAGGAAACCACGAACATAAAATTTATCCGATGAATTCGGTCCTTAGGAGTATGACGAACAGAAGAGATATTGAGCCAAATGCTAGTAGAGGGGTCGCTTTGCTTGGCAGACCCTTAGGGCTTCACTCTTGCCTAGGCGGAATTCTGTCGCTAGACTTTTCTTCGAATTGAATAACCTAGCCACAACAATTGCGGTTGTGCCGCTTTTGGCTTTTCTGCTCGCCGCCTGCGCGAGCATGGGTCCCCAGGATACCGACCAATATATCTTCCTGAATGAGTCGGAGACCCTATTCGTAAAGTTCACAGGCAGTATGCCGGACCTCGCCGACAACATGGCAAGAAGCCGTCGGGACGACTCCATGCAAGTAATGGAAGAGCTACTCTACCAGCTACCTATCCAAGTTCATGTTTTAAGAGAAAGGGAAGAGCCGGAAAATGGACCACTACCAACGGTCAAATCGTCACGGATCCCGCAGGCGGCACTAACAATGTCCTAAATTTTTCGTCAGCTAAAGGTGGCGGAGATGCTTTCTCAATTGATCAGGTAACTTCAGGCGGCCAATACACGATTGAGTTTGATTACTATGGATCAGCTGGATCTGTTGGTGGAGGCTTCGTCGGATACAGCATGACCACTGGCGGTAGTAACAATTGGTTATTCGGAAATAGTTACACCAGTGCCGATGGTCCAGTAGTTGAACTGGCTAGCAACGGCAGTTGGGCGCATTACAGTCGTACATTCACGGCTTTAGGCACGGCTCCGTTTCACTTGATGGTAGAAGATTTCGTGGCTCCTGGTGAGAATGCTTATTTTGATAACTTCAGCTTTCGCGATTCTTCATTGCCAAACCCGAATGGTGTCCCCGACTCTGGTTCGACTGCCATATTGCTTGGTCTCGGCATCCTCGGCTTGACTGAGATTCGCCGCAAGCTCAGCTAGTTTTAAGCATAAAATTTAATATATCAGGGTGACCCGTTGAATGGGTCGCCCTTTTTGTTGCCCGAATTCAACTTGCTTCCGCGCGGTCTTTAATTTCCGAAACCTTAGATCCCCTCTTTGTGTTATCCACTGGCTCCGAAGCCGCTCGCTAAGGCGAAGCTGCCTCTGCGGAGAGCGGGATGATGGGCCAGAGCAGTTTTTTGAAGGCGTCGTTTTTTGGGATCCGTTAAATTCGCTATTTTCAAACGCCCGATACTGCCGACTTTGGTTTTTTTTTGAGCCTACTACTCCCCGTTTAGGAAATCAACGAGGACGAAAATTGGAGTAATCAAGTCAGCCGGGCTCCCTGGGCTCCGACGTCAGTGTCCCCGTAATCCGAAAGAGTGGGGTCAGAAGCGGTCCCGGTCGGCGGCGGCGTGCCATTGACCATAGGTGTCGGCGATCTCTTGGGCCAGCTTTTTATAGCGAGCATAGAACGCTTTTTTCGTGACCCGCTTGTTCTGGGATACCTGGGCGGTGGGATCGGCCTTGAAATTGAAACTGTGGGCCAGATTGCCATGTACCTGGTTGTTCATGGCTTGGTTTTTCTTTTGCCCCAGCATGACCCAGGGCTGGAGCTTGCCTCCCCACCGAGTCATGACGGCATTGTTCAGAATCTTACAACCCTGAGCGTCATAGAGAGATACACCGTGATAGTGGCTCACTAGGCAGACGTTGTCCTCCACGAGAAAATCAACCAAAGGCCCGTCGAAGAAGCCGATGGCTTGGCAGGTCCCCTTGTACGGTTGTTGATCGTCCGACCAATTGACGATGAGGTTCCCGCGCAAGGTGATGTTGCGGACAGTCCCGGTGCCTTTGTTGAACAGGAAACATTGAATCGCATCATCGTGGTTCTGGTCCCCGTCTCCACTACCGACATAGACGTTCCGGATGACATTGTGCTCTACCGTGATTCCATCGCGCATAACACGGATCCCGTCTCCCGAGAAGTCGCTGATCACATTGCCTTGGCAGAGGGATTCGGTGGAGGCCAGTTGGATCCCGAAGCGGGTGTTAAAGACGAAGTTGTTGCGAAACGTAAGCTTCGTCCCGTGTCGCCCCTGATACATCCCGTTGTGGAGGCTCATCCACTTCTTAGGCCCCCAGTTCTTATTATCCAGTCCATCGTGAACAAAACAGTCCTCCACCGTGATGTTCTGGGCCGGGCCTCGCTCCCCCACCGTCATGATCGTGCCTTTGTAAGGAGACTCCCCTTCTTCCGCAAAGGTCGGGCTCACCACCAACCCCCGAATTATCCAACCACTTCCTTTCTCAATCTCGAATCGCGCAAGACGGGGTCGTGCGCCTTCGTCTGCCTCGATGGTCAAGGGCCTGGAATTGTCGCCGGAGAACTTCACGTGGCCATGGTAGCCATCCCGGAGCTTTAGGACTGTGCCCGGTGGGAGCCGCGGTAGGAGACCGCTTTTGATCACTTCCTCTAGGGTCCTCCAGGGACGTATGGACGATCCATCCCCTTCGGGACTTCCCTTAACCGGATCAACATAGGCTGTCAGTGCCTCGTCATCAGCAGTCAAAGCCGGAAGGACACACGCGGCGGTCAGGATCAAGAGCGAGGCGAGGGTACGCATGGGGAGCGAATTACGTTTCATCGGATGTCGAGAATATCTCGGGCCTCACTGGCGAGGGGTGGATGGGGAATATTATATAGAATTGTTGATAGGAAATTCATTTGTTTCGAATCAATTCGCTGAGCAGGATGAGAGGCAGATTCGACCTTCTCAAGTCAGAAATTGCGTGGCTCAGTTCGGTTTATTGGATGTAATGCGTCATTGTTCAAGTTGTGGGTTGCCGAATGAATACGCCGGCCGGCCAACTATGTGACCCATGCTGCCGAAGCTTCCTTTGAGCTCCATGAGCATCCTATTTTTTGAGAGGGTGGCGAACCCATACTCATCCCTTCCCTCGCCATTTGCTAGACCCCCTCCCCCGCCTATTCGATCGGCTCAACATTCCCTGCCAATTTCCTGCCAAAAACGGTGCAACCCTGCGCAGTCAAATGCCACTCAATGCCCTCTTTTAGTCCCATAACTCTTTGTTCCCTAGGCAAATACCGATTTAGATTCCCGCCCACGCCTCCAGTTTAACTCGTTGAAGATCAGTATCTTAACGGATTACCAATCTGGCAGGGGCTCTAGGCACACGGCTGCGAGACTACCTGTAACGCTCTCGTACCAAGAGTCTTTCAAGCGAAGAGAAGATGCGATGACCCGCGAAAAACAAATCAAGGGCTGGTCTCGGGCTAAGAAAAAAGCCCTCATCAATAGTGACTCAACCAGTCTTCACAAACTATCCAAACGCCATATCTTCTAAAAATTCACCAAGAATGTCCTGAGCGAGTCGAAGACCCTGAGCCTGTCGAAGGGATCGAGCTCCTTGAGGAGGTATGTCTTGGGCATGGGGAGAGGTTAGCGCCTAAGCTCGGACAATTGCGGTCCGATGCCTTGAATCCTAGCGTAGTCTGAAAGCAAATACTAATTGGTTTCGGATATTCCCTGTTCCTTGAGCTCCGCGTCGATGAGGTCGAGGATGGATAGAATGTTTAGAGTAGTATCATTTTTCCATCTCTCGTTGGTATTCCTCTAACGTTTCTATCAGACCTCCGGCCCTTTCATGAAGGCCAACCGCAACTTCCTGCACAAACCGCCCGAAATTCATTTCTGCCTTCAGGTGATCCTTAAGCGGAGAACCTATGATTTGCCCAAACAGTGCTTTTGCCTGTTTATCATTCATGCGAGTATCAAGTTCAGCTATATCCGCCCTTAATTTAGAAAGTAACATTGATATAGCCTCAAACTCCTCAATTCGTAATATAAAACGAAACCGAGTTTTCCCAATCTTTCAAAAGCCAGACTCAAACGACTTCTCGCGACCAACAAAGGCTGATGCAATAACAGCCCCGCAATTGGGTAATTCCCTGATCAACAATAAAAAGAACGGCGATTCCCCATTCAAAGGCCGCGCAAAAAGCTGGACAATTTTTTTACGTCTGCTTGCCTCCCTATTTTACCAAATAACTGTCTCCGCACCTCTCCTCACCGTCGAATCTCCCCGATTCAAATTAATTGCGACGGTAAACGGCTTTGCGGAATTCCTGACACTAACACTAATCAAGAGGTTCTGTTTATATGACTGATAATGAAGTAAATCGCAAAAGGCTCCTGTGGGCCGGCTTTATGGCCATCCTCGCAGCAGGAGTGGGCTTCGCCATACGTGGCGGCATTTTTGACAACTGGGCTGGTGAATACGGTTTTACCGGAGCTCAATTAGGAGCCATTGGAGGAGCCGGTTTCTCCGGATTCTGTTTCGGCATCATTCTCGGCGGTGTAGTCGTCGATAAAATCGGCTATGGCAAGCTAGTCCTCGTGGCTCTTGTTTGCCACGTACTATCAGCATTCGTCACTTTCGCTCCTGGCGCTGACGCCTCCACTGAATCGGCATTCAGCTTCCTATTCTGGGGAATGTTCATATTCGCCTACGCAAACGGAACGCTTGAAGCCGTCGCCAATCCTCTGGTCGCTAGATTGTACCCAGAAAACCGTACGCACTATCTCAATATTCTGCACGCCTCTTGGCCTTTAGGTATGATCATCGGCTCGGTTATCGGCTGGGTTCTAGACGACAAAATGGAAATTCACTGGAAATACCAGTTGGCGCTCTATCTCGTTCCTACGATCGCCTACGGCATCATGTTCATGAAACAGAAATACCCCAAGTCGGAAGCATCCGAAAAAGGCATTGGCCTCGGTGGAATGCTCAAGGACGTTGGTATCCTCGGTGGCCTGGTAATCTGTTACCTGCTGTCACTATTCATGAGCGCTTCCTTGGGAATGTCTCAGACTGTCAGCTACGTGATCGCAATCGCCCTGCTCATCGTAATCGGCGTCATCACAAAATTCTCGATGGGAGCAATTCTCCTTTTCATCCTCTTCGTCACTCACGCTCTCGTTGGAGCGGTTGAACTGGGAACAGATGGCTGGATCCAGAACATCACTGGAAACATCCTCACATCGGAACAGGGCAAGTACCTCTTCATCTGGACGTCTTCGATCATGTTCGCGCTTCGCTTTGCGGCTCACTTCATTGAGAGCAAGCTGAAGATCTCTCCGATTGGTCTCCTAATGGCCTGCTCGGTCATCGCATTTATCGGACTAAAGATGTCCGCAAACATGACTGGCTTCGTCGGGGCAATGGTCGCTCTCGGTATCTATGCTGTGGGTAAAACATTCTTCTGGCCAACCATGCTCGCTGTTGCTTCTGACAGATACCCACAAACTGGAGCTGTCGCGATTAGTATTATGGGCGGTATCGGAATGCTTTCCGCAGGACTACTTGGCTCGACCGGTCTCGGTTTCGCCAAGGACCACTATGCTGGTAAAGCTCTCGAAGAATCCAATCCTGCGATCTACCAATTGGTAAAGGCTGACGCGGCTAGTTCATTCCTCGGAATGAGTGCAATCGGTCTCGACGGCACGAAGCTCAGCGAAGCTCAAGGTCGGATCGGCGACGACAATGGTAACCCTGGCGACCAAGACATCGTTGATGCAAGCATCACCGGCGATCGCAACACCTTGAAAGCGGATGCCTACATCCCGCTGACAATGGCTGCCATCTATCTTGGCATTCTGCTCTACTTCAAGTCGAAGGGTGGCTACAAGGTCGTCAGCATCGACGACACCGAGTAACGCTAATTCGCAACTCAAACTTTCACAAGACGCTGTCCTAGCCGACAGCGTCTTTTTTGTGTCTCAAGCTAAGGAAGACCGGCCCGGTCCTCTTCCCATCAGAGGATCGAGCCAGATCAACCGACGCAATCTGAACAGCCTTAGTTCTAGCCCTCATCTTAATGGTCGCGGCCGATCTCCGAGCGGCCATAATTCGTCGCCCCCCTCCTCTATTTTAAAGACCGCTATCTAATCTAATCGCTCGACAGTAACATCGAAATCTTTCGATACCGTTTTACCACCCAGATCCTCGAACCAAATATCCAACATCCCATCGCCCTCGCCTAACTCCAAAATGATCGATCGTTGAGCTGAAGCCATTCGTATTTTAGTCGTCTCGCCTTTCCATCCGACCACCGCGATCGGTCCCCAAAACTCAGAGACATCAAATACCAAACGATACCGACCCCTTTCCGCAATTCTCACGGGCCATCCAATGGGTTCCGGATCTGTTCCGTACGCTCTATGTCCATCTTGATAACGACAAAGATGCGAAGGATTTTCGAACCTCGTCCCCAAATGAATACGCCCTGGTTGAAAATCGCGTGTTTGCCTCATTTCTTCAAACCAGCGTTCATAGTTCAACTTCAGCTCGTTCAATACCTCCGGCTTCGATTTCGACAGATCAGCGGTTTCAGCGAAATCAGATTCAATGTCGAATAGAGCAATCTCAAGCTGACTCTTATTCGCCGTAAAACGAGCCTCGTTCGCCGCTTTCGGATACGACACTATTTTATATCGTTGATCGAAGGCTGTCGCGTTTTGAAACGGAGCCTGAATAATCGACTTAATGTGCTGAGTAAAAAGCGTCCGCTTGGACCAAGCAGCAGATGTAATCGACGCCCTCCACAACGGCAACAAGCTCTTCCCATCTAGCAAAAGTTCCTTCGGCAACTCTGCCCCGGCGATTTCAGCCATTGTCGGCAACACGTCAATATGAGCTGCTATTCGATCGATTCGCTTACCTGCTTCAAACTGCCCCGGCCAGCGAACGTAAAACGGAACGCGTATACCTCCCTCATACACGCTCCCCTTTGCTCCACGCATACCTGCATTATACCGTCCAGACGTGGGACCATTATCCGTCATAAACACAACGACTGTATTCTCACGCAATCCCAAGTCATCAAGCTCTGCGATCAACCGCCCAAAGTTCTCGTCCAGGTTCTTGAGCATTCCATAGATCTTCGCCACATTCGGATCAGTACCGCCCGCTTCAAATGGCTGACTATAATCTTTGCTCACTTCCAAAGGACCATGGGGCACATTCGTCGCCAAATAGACGAAGAAGGGACGCTCATCTTTCTTTCGAACGAAATCCAAAGTCGCATCGAAAAACAGATCCGTGCAATAGCCCTTAGCATACATGCGATCACCATTCCGCCACAATACCGGTTCGAAATAATTAGCATCGCCATCGGGCGTTTGACCGATCCCACCGGATCGATGAACCAACACTTCCTCAAATCCCTGATCCTGCGGTCTCATAGGATAATTATCACCTAAGTGCCATTTTCCAAAGATGCCCGTCCTGTATCCGGTATTCCTCAATACTTCGGCAATAGTTACTTCATTCCCGAACATTTTTGAAGCTCCTCGGGACGTATGTAAAATTCCAGTACGCAGATAGTATCGCCCCGTCATCAGACTCGCTCGAGTCGGAGCGCAAAGCGGATTCACATAAAATCGATCCATCCCCAACGACTCGCCCGCAAACCGATCCAAATTAGGCGTATCGATCACATCATTCCCATGTACTCCCAAGTCCCCATACCCCTGATCGTCAGTCATCACCAAAATGATGTTAGGACGACCTTCTACAAATGAAGCTGTCGCCCAAAAGACAAACGACAACAGAAAAAGGGGTATAAAGATCCGCATGAAAGCGACTCTCTACCTATTCACTATTTTGGCAAGGTCTACTGTCCCTAACTCCAGCGATGCTCAACGCTTCTTCAAGTGTTATCATCCATTGATCGATTGAGCTCTCTAGAGCAACGGCATTCGCATTTTGACTATTCAAAGAGTGAAAGATCTCTCCAACGCGCTCGTGCAGAGTTTCGTGAATTAATTCAATCCGCCCATCGACTACCTGGTTAGTGCGATTATCAAAATGCCAAAACGAACGAATCAAATTCGTCATCATATTCTTGAGACGTTGCAATGTCGCATCGCAGTGATCAACAACAGTCTCCTTCTCCTCTTCGGCAAAACGCTCCAACGCCCGCCGATGAATACGTAGCCCGATTTCCAAAAACACTTTCCCTGCGTCATCCGACTCTTCCACTTGTTGATCAAGCAGACTCCGAAACAAGAATCCATAGGACAATTCCGAAATGCCCTCGATATAAGTCCAATTCTCATCGAATGGCGCATCGACCGAAGGACACGCGATCCCACTCCTTTTAACCGCTTCTTCCAATAAAAGCCGATAAGAGCTAAGCTTTTCCGCCGAGTAAATCCACGTATTCGATTTCGCCTCTAATAAAGTAGCCGCTTCCCTTACTCCCCGATGAACGCACCGATCCAAAGCAGCAACCCCTGCCATCCAGGAACGCTCCCAATCTCCCTCCAAGGCGTAAAGAAGACCCAGGTTTGCCATTGGGTAATTGAAAGAGGTTACGCTTTCAAATCCTGAATAATAAAACTCATATTCCGCTCTCTCAAAATCGGGCAGATTACGTAATGGCTTCGAATTTAATTTCCCTTCAATCGCGCAGGCATATAACCGGGCATAGCCGCAATTATTCTGAATACGAGTTCCCGAGTGAAGGGCATACTCTTCAGTCGCTCCCAACCGGCGTTCTCCACATAGCGCAATACCTTTTTCGTATACTCCAACCGCACGCTTTAGGTCTTTGAGCGAATTCGATTTACTTCTCCACCAATCCCCTTTTTTAGCAAACACCTCATCACGATCGTAGAAATCATGACAGTGCAGAATTAGGCCTTTGGTCTGATATGCGAGCAGAGTTCGACCCCGCCCCCAGGGCGCTAGCCATGCCAAGACGGGGATCCGCCGGCGAGCCGCATTGAGAAATCTAATTCCATGATTAACGCGCTTCAGGGCCTCCCGGCGCTCCTTGAAAAACCGAGCAGGATCTAAATCAAAGGAACCGAAACGGTGCGCATTCTGAGCAAAAATTCGTGCCAAAAACAACTCAGACAATCCCTGAACATAGTACATCGTGCGTCGCGAAATCATCCAGTTCCCACTCGCATTCTCCTCTTCAAATTTTCTCAAAAATCTTGGAATGAACGACCTCCATCGCTTACGTCCTCTATTTGCATTATACTGTTGAGCGTTTTCGATAGCTTCCTCGAAAATCGCCTTAGCCGTTTCAAACGCTTTTATCGATTTATTCTCATGATGAAAAAACACAATACCCTTCAGCACCTGTAATGTAAGGAAACGAGGATCGAGTTTGAGAATCGAATCGATCTCTTGCAGCAGCTCTGTCCGAATTGCACCGAATGCCTCACTCCCATACTGTTCATACTGGTGAGGTAGCTTTTCGACTAAGCGGTAAAACCGAGTAAAGGCTTCAAAATCTCGACATATTTGGCTCTCCGATTCGAAGAACATTCGTAAAGCCGTTTCACTTGCGAGCTGCGGCACTGAATCGCGGCCAATCTCTTCATTGTCCTGCGCAACACACAAGTAGGCGTTCGTATCCGGATTTCCCGAATTGATAACCACCGCGTCGTATCCAGATTTGAAATGCAACTCCAAGCGATATTGTTTGAATTCCGCTTCTTGGCGCATCCAGTTCAAAACGGCATTGGTCGCCACTTCCAACGGACTCAATTCTTCTACATATTGAAGAAAGCCATCCGCATCATCGTCCTTGTGGAATTCGAAACCTTGAGCCGTCAATATATCCGAGAATTGCAGCGGAATCATTGGCGGGAAACGTTGATCGACAATCGAGTTTAATTTCGCTTCCAACTGAGAGCCGAATTGCATACCGAGCGAGGTTTGCTTTCGCTCTTCATTCAAAAGCTCCAAACTTTCCGGCGAATACAAATAGCTGATTTTCTTCGAACGACCGACTTCCTTTCTGATGATAAACACCGCCGCCAAAGCGAAGGCTATCGTGTTGCCTACATTCAATCCGTAAGGGACTTGAAGCGAGCTTTTGAAAATCCATTGATACAACAAGGCGACTAAATCGTAATCCACGAATGCCTGAGACGCAAGATACACCACGATCCCAATTTTGGCAAAAAAAATGACAAAGCCCTTCATCCCTCTTCAGGCAGAACGTAATCCGAAAGGCGGGTTTTCTTATCCGCAAGGAAACACGTTTCATTGAAAAACGCTAAAAACTCAGGCGATATAGCCAACGCTCCTTCCTGGCACAATCGGGTATAAGCAATGTGCGGAAAAATGGAATTGTCGTAAGGAGTAGTCTTTCCAGACTTATCCGGCAAAAGCTCAAAAACGAAAGCGACTTCTAACGCCCCCTCCGATTCGTTCCAAAGTCGGTACACGATAGGTTTTAACGAATAGCTCTTTTCGCGCTCTCGCAATGCGCCTAACCTGTCGCGACTAACATGCGTTAGAATCCCATTGAAACTATCCTTTGCTAAACCGCTTATCTCGCAATTAAGTGCGGATACGTTTTTCGAAGGTGCGGGAATCCCGTAACGCTCTTCAAGTAATTTAGACGGTATTCGATAATTAAATACACGAACTGCTCCATACCCAGTGACCGCTCGTCGATCTGCAACTCCATCCACATTAACGGTACGCTCCGCAGACTCTTTGTTAATCAAGCTTCCGTATCCAACAAGCGGCAAAACAGACATACCCCTCGAGTCCATAAAATCCTCTAAACCTTCCCAGGGATACGCAAAAGCTGGAAATTTCTCCAACACTTCTCGGAGCGCGTTTTCCACATCTACACTTCTAGAATCAGCTTCCATACAAAACGGAAACTAGATTTGAAAGCCTCAATCAACAAGTCTTTTATCTGAGACACTAAGACAGAGACCAGAACGACTTCACTACCTGAGTTTCTAGTAGGCTTTTATGCTCTCAAAGAAGTAAACCAATACGCTTCAATCGAAATGCTACCTGTTCCGTTTCCCGCGATCTTTCCAAATCGATTTCGAACTCAACAAGCCAATCGTTCAGTTCCTCGGAATCCACCAAGGTCTGCTCGACGGTCCAAGCTTTCCCATCATCCGCGACAGAGATATGCGTATGCTCCTTCGAGCGAGCAGCAGGGTCTAATCGGATCCAATCTCGCGTTTCATAAAAGACATCCATCAGTTTCTCCAATTCGAGATCTTTCCATTTCACTTCCGAACCGACTTCAAACAAATCGTCCAACTCATAGTCTTCAGCGATCTCCTGATATTGTTTATTCGCCAACAAACTAACAAATCCGAATACCTCATTCCGAATCAAGCGAGTGAACGATTCCTTCGATTGCGTAATATCTACTGGACGCGTTCGCTTAGGAAGCTCATCGCCATCGTCGACGTTTACTTCGTAATCAGGATTACGCATCAATTCCCATTCGTCGATCAGGCTGGAATCTACGCGTCGTAGCAACGCCTCTATGTAAGCGACGATCTCGTTGACCTCTTCCGTCTTACTAACAGGCGGAATAGTGTTCTCCAGAACGCGATAGACATTGGTCAAATGCCTCAAAAGCAATCCTTCCATTCGCGGCAAACCGTACATTTTAACGTAATCCGCAAAATTCGAATAACGCTCAAACATCTCTCTCGCGATCGATTTCGGCTTAATATTCTCCTTGCCAATCCAGGGATGCAAACGAGCAAATTCATTGAACGTTTCGTAGATAAACTCGCTCTCCGGCTTTGGATATTCCATCGCCTCCAGTTTTTCGATACGTTCATCGTACTCGATCCCATCAGCCTTCATCTCGGCCATTTTATCCGTCTTCAGCGTATCGAGCTGTTTGCGCAAAATCGCTTCGGGATTCTCCAAAATGGACTCCACCAAGCTTAAAAGCTTCAACGCATACTCTGGATCTTCCTCATCAAGCAGTGCCACCGTATCGAGGCAATACAAAGCTAGAGTTTGATTCAGCGAGAAGTCATCCTGCAAATCTACATTGACGCTCAATTTTTGATCCGAACTTCCAGCTGGAGCGATCTCGATGATATTTCGATCTACAAGCGCTCGAAACAACTGAAAACCTTTTTTGCGCAGTCCCCGCTTTGAAAATTCCGTGTTGTGGCAATCGTCGATCAACGTACGCATGGCCCGGCAACCATCGCCTTTACGGCTCAGTACATTCAGCAGCATCCCATGCGAAACTTGAAACCGCGACTCAAGCGGTTCTGCCGGTGCCGCCTGCAATCGCTCGAAAGTTTGCTCGTCCCAGTGAACATATCCACGTTCTGGAGGCTTTCGCTTAACCAACTTACGTTTCTTTTTCGGATCGTTAGCAGCCTTCGATTCCAAGCGCTTATTATCAATTACATGCTCCGGAGCCAAGGCTACAACGAAGCCCCGATCATCGAACCCCTTTCGCCCAGCCCGACCGCTAACCTGATGAAAATCGCGAGCGCTTAAGATCGAAGTCTTCCTACCGCCATACTTGCAAAGCTGCGTAAACAACACCGTTCGGATGGGAACATTCACCCCCACGCCCAACGTATCCGTTCCGCAAATAAATTTTAGCAAACCCTTCTGAGCGAATTTCTCGACCAACACGCGGTACTTCGGGAGCAAACCCGCATGATGCAGCCCTATCCCAGCCGAAAGGTATTTTTTGATTTCCTTACCAAATGGGCTCGTGAAAGCCACTCCTCGAAGTTCTTCCGTCAGGACTTTCTTTTCATCCTTCGTACACGGACTCAGGCTCATCAAATTCTGAGCCGTATCCGATGCGGAACGCTGAGTGAAATGCACGATGTAAACTGGAAACCGATTCAAATCTCCCAGTTTTTCCAAAGCCTCCGTCAAGGGAATCTCCAAGTATTCGAACTCCAATGGCACCGGCCGATCCAAGCTCGATACCGTCACACACTCCACTCCCGTAAGACGCTCCAGATCTCGACTAAAAAAATGCGTTTCTCCCAATGTCGCCGATATCAAAAGAAAGCGACAATGCGGCAAAGTCAGAAGCGGTGCCTGCCAGGCCACGCCCCGTTCATGATCAGAGTAGTAGTGAAACTCATCCATGATCACGTCATTCACCCGAGCATTCTCTCCATCGCGCAAAGCGATATTCGCCAAAATCTCCGCAGTGCAGCACAAGATTGGAGCGTTTTGATTCACGCTCGCATCCCCAGTCATCATACCCACGTTCTCCGGCCCGAAATCCCGACAAAGAGCCAGAAACTTCTCGTTCACCAAAGCCTTGATCGGACACGTATAAACCGAACGACGACCCAATGATGCCGAATAAAAATGCATAGCCGCCGCCACAAGCGACTTCCCCGACCCCGTCGGCGTATTGAGGATTACATTCTTATCCCCATACAATTCCAAAATCGCTTCTTCCTGAGCGGGATAAGGTTCGATCTCCTTCTCCTCCAAATACTCCAAAAAACGCTCCAGAATAACGTCTGAATCCTGACTATCGAATTTAGGCTGCAAAGGGAACTCCATAAAAACCCGCAAGCATCCCGTTCAGCTCAAATTGAGCAATCTCCAAATCTACGGATGCGGACTCCAAGCGTTCATCTGGACAGTGGACCTCCGCATAGAGGTTGCAGTACCAATTCGATTCCCTCAATTTCCCAGACAATCACGCAAAAACTGATTAATGCTCAACCAACTACGACTCTCCTTTCACCCTATCCGCCGTTGGCTCTTTATTCCATTTACGCTTGTATTCTTCTCTGCGTGCTCACCCAAGGAGTCCCTTTCGCCGGAAGAGCGAATCAGAGCTCAGGCAGCATTCGAATCATGTCTAATTTGTCATAGCACACAGGAAATGCAGCGTGGACCGATCATCGACGGTCTTCCTACCTGGTACGCAAAGCAGCAGCTCGAAAAGTTCCAATCTGGGATTCGAGGACAAGTTCCAGGAAATCGTTCGGAACACCTAATGGGATCTGCTCGCGATCGTTTTGCCGATAGCGAAACCATTAACCTGCTCGCTAGATACATCGAAAGCCTACCTCCTCAAATCCACCGAGAGGTCGTTCGTGGCGACAGCGATAAAGGCAGAACAGCCTACGTTTCTTGTATCGCTTGCCACGGTGCAAATGGTGAAGGTAACGCCCTCCTCAATTCACCGCCGCTAAATATCCAAGAAGACTGGTACTTACTCGATCAACTACGAAAATTCGCTAAAGGCGATCGAGGCTACCATTCAGAAGATCTAACCGGCCAGCAAATGGCCGCGACGGTAAAAGGTCTAGAGGACCAAACACTCAAAAACCTCATCGTCTATATTCAGACTTTTCAAAGGTAGCGGCCGATCTCCGAGCGGCCACCGGAGTATTAATCTT
>JBNMOQ010000050.1:0-23824 GCA_051275055.1 Candidatus Pelagisphaera sp. | reverse complement strand
GATCCGGATCAGTGAGCTCAAGAGTCACCGGATAGGGATTCACCTTCATCGAAGTCAATTCCTGCAATCGATATGAGATATTCCAGTCGGCTTCTGGATAGTCGCCATCCCATCCACGAAAGTAGTGCGGCGTGTATTTTATCCGAGCAAAGGTGAATACATCACGCTCGAATCCATCAGCATTCTCCCACATCGGAAACGAACTACGGTCTGGCAGAGCCCGCCGCCCATATTGCTGAGCATATGCAAATTCCACTGCAAAGATCCACAAAACCACAACTGCGATGCTTAAACGGAATGACATGCTATTGGCTGAATATATTGATTACATAGAATCGCCACTTCTAAGGTCCAACGACTTCGAATGATAAACCAGTAGGCATAGGTCGATCGTCGAGTGAGGTCAACTCCAAGGAATCGTTCAGCTTCCCGGGCCCTAAACAGCTCACTCCGCCAACGTATTTACTAGCTCTCTCACGCGATAGAATCGAGAGAAAATAAATTCTTCGGCCGGAGCTGCAAGCGATACGCTCGATTCAGGCCTTGTGAAGCCAATCGATTCGTTACGGTTTGCACCACCGTATCGAATAACGCCTGACTGATTCGATCTCTCCTGTGGTCGACGGCCAAATGCACCAAAAACGTCTCAGCGATATCTTCCTGAAATGGAATATTGCGAGCATGATCGGAAATGAATTCGCCATCGTTTTCCTGAGCCGCCAGCCAATCCATCTTTGAATCGAAGTCGAAAAAGGTGAAGATTCAAGTTAACCCACTGATTAATGCGGCGATCGAAAACCTGGCGAAAACCTTCCCCAACAGGCATTGAGTCAACGAACGACGTTTCATCTTCTCTTGTAATAATGTCAGGATCCATAAAAATCGTTCCCGAAAACGGAGGTTCGGCAAAACACGGAAAAGCAAGCATCAGGGTAACTACAATCACGCAGTTTCTAACAACCGAATTTCACCAAACGAATTCCACAATTTTACAAACGAGCAACCAAAGGGCGCGAAGGATCCAAAAGCGCCGCCATGACACGCTAAGCCTTTCTCTTCAAAAACCCGTTGCCATCCAACGTCTAGCCCCGTTGAAATGACGAGCGAAAAACCCAAAACTTATGCCCCAATTCAAAGACATTCCCGCCAACGCCGATCTCGGACATGTATTCCGACGTTTCCCTAAGGGTGCCGATCATCTCTTAAAATACCACGATGCAGTACTTCGCGGCCCCTCTGACCTTTCAATCGGCGAACGCGAACTCATCGCCGCTTACGTCTCTACGCTGAACAGCTGCAACTATTGCGCCGGCGCCCATGGAGTGATCGCGGAAACATTTGGAATCGACCCTGAGTTGCTCCAAAGAATTATCGAAAACCCGGAAACAGAATCGATCGACCCAAAGCTAGGACCACTCTTCAACTACGTCAAAAAGCTAACCCTCTCCCCAAGCAAAATGCTCCCGGAGGAAGCTGAGGCCGTACGAAAATCGGGTTGGTCGGAAGACGCCCTATTTGACGCCATCAGCATATGCGCCCTATTTAATTTCATGAATCGAATCGTCGAAGGCACTGGTCTCGAAACCAGCGCCGAAGCCCGCACGGCAACAAGAGAACGTCACCGAAACGGTAAAAGCGATACACCCTACACCGACTTTGGCCGCCGTTTGGAAATCATCGACTAACCAGCGAAAGTGATCCGACCTTTCTAAGCACGGACTTAGAGTAGCCTAGCTGCTTCAAAAATTAATCTTGGTTCACGCTAAGTCGCAAAGACGCCAAGATATTAGAGACTTAATCAAAACGTTTCATAAATTGACTGAATATCTGATTGTCAGGATCCGCTTCCAGGCTTCGCTTTCAGCTACGCCGGACTGACGTCGTGGATACAGGTCGGCTGATGCCGATAAGGTTTAGAGAGAGTCTAGCTAGCCCGAAAATAGAGAAACCTGCTGTCGCGACAGCGACACCTATGTTGCCTTTGGCGACCCTGACCATTTCGCCTGTAGGTGAGTACTATTGTAAGCGCATTTTAGGTAATGTTATGAAACGGGTTCAATTGCCCCCATCCAACAAGCACATCATTAACTGGTTGTGAGACCATCGTTGTAAGTTTTTGAGACTACGAGGTAAACAAACAGGAAAAGATCAGGTACTCGCTGATTTCATTTTTTTGCGCCACATACACTTCGCGACGACTTCCTTCGCTCCTTTTCGACTTAGCGATAGTACAGAGATACGCAGACTAAAAATCAGCAATCTCCGTACCTCCGGATCCGTAGGTAAAGTATTTGAGAAATCTCAGCCTACTTCTTCTTTTCCTTCAAATCCAGATTTTGAAGCATTTCATAGTCGGTCGGCCTTTTAGATTCCAATCCCTTTTTAGGAACCTCCACCTGGGCTGTCCAAAGGATCGCGTTCAGGACAACTTTTCGAAATTCGTCGTTCTGCCAGCTTTTGTGGTAATGCCCTCCGGTAAAACCAAACCCACGTCCTCCTTCCGGACGTTGGTAGGCCCATCCTACTGTTTGCTTTTCTCCAGCAGCAACTGAGGCCCGCACGTGTGGATTGCCCCAACGAGGGCCATCAGCACGGGAAAGCGTTTCCGGTAGCGGCAAGTCAGCGAGAATCGAAGTTACCCCCTTCATGCCATCCACGAAGCGCATGTGATAATACCACTCGTCATTCAACGAAAACGGCTTCACGCCATTCGCGATCGGATGATCTGGAAAGTCAGAAAAATGCGGTGTCCAGTGTGGATTGACTGACCAATCGAGGTCGCAAAATCCGCCCATCCAACTGAGGAATTTCTCCCCCGCTTCACCTTTCATGGCCTCTGTCGCCCAATGGATCATGACAACGCCCACACCTTTGTCCATCAACGCATCAAAAGTTTCCAAATGCGGATTCAAAAGGTGTCCTTTGTGTCCTGTGCAAAACAATACAACCGTCGACGCGCCATCGAGAACGCCAACGTTTTGCGGATAACCGTTTTGTTCAAGCACCACAGTTTCCACGTCCAATCCGGACTCGTTCAACGCTTTCGCCAGAATCATGTTGCCCGCACGATGCTCGTGCATCTTCGGCCCATGACTTGGCTTACCTGAAATAAAAACGATTTTCGCCGGCTTCGCAGCGAGACTCGAAACGAATATCGAAACGACAATTAAAAGTGATAGATGTAGTTTTTTCATAATTACTTAATTGGTTGGGCAGACTTAGGCCCACAGACGAACCCAGATTTTTGAGATTAAAAAGAAAACGGTTCATAGATCACTCAAACATTTCGAAAGGAGCTTCGCGGCCCACGAATCACAGGAATTTTAATACAATCTGTGTTCATCTGTGCAATCTGTGGGAAAAACCTCAATACCGCTCCCATTCTTTTCGATTGATAACAGAATTATGATTCGGATAAACGCGGTCGAATTCAGTCTGTACGATCTTCGAATTGCCTCGGTTTTGAAATGCTCGCAATAGCGGATCTCCGCTAGCTTCCATGTTACTCTCCATTTGTCCCCGCATGGAATCGAGTACACTTCGATATTCCGGCGACTCCGCTAGATTCACCAAACATCCCGGATCGTTTTCCAAATCGTAGAGTTCCTCTAGGCTACGATAGCGATACTGCATGATTCTGGCCATAATCGCCGGATCGTTTTCAGCCGCCTCTTCCATGGCTTTCATCACATCAACCTCATTATTGTTTCGATAATAATAATCGTCCCGATGCCACATATTATACATGTATCCAAATTTCTTATTCTGTACGCAGCGCATAGGAATTGCTGCTCCATCCACTTTCGAATCCACTTGAGTGAAAACAAACGACTTCCCGGAGTCTCTAGTCGAGTCCCTAAATAAGGACAAAAGCGACCGCCCATCCGCTTGCGGAAGCGCTGACAAACCCAGAGCTTCCAGTATTGTTGGGGCAAAATCAACTGACGAAATCAGGCTTTCGTTAATCGACCCTGGCTTCACTACTCCCGGCCATTGAACAAGAAACGGTGTTCGAGTGCTTGCCAAGAACGTGTTGCACTTCGAAAAGGGCGTCGCAATTCCATTATCGGATAAATACACGATCAGTGTATTCTCGCGCATTCCAGACTCGTCCAGGGCTTGCATTACCTTACCGAATGTATCGTCCATACGCTTGGTCGAATTATAATAATTGGCCAACGCCTTACGCACGCCTGGAATATCCGGCAAGTGATCGGGTACGGGAAATTCATCTGGCGAATACAAACGGGATGGCGCTTCTGCTCCCCTAACAGGCCCGATTTCCGGATCGTACCACGGAAGATGCGGATCCTCGGAATTCGCCATGAAATAGAACGGCTTCCCCGCTTCCTTGCACATTTCGAAAAAAGCCAGACTGCGTTCGTAGTAGATGGTAGGATTCCGTCCATCCCCCATGTCCTTGCGACCAAAGGCGTAATCCCATTCGTAGGACACTTTAGGAGTTGAATGTCTTAGCTTGCCAATCACACCAGTCAAGTAGCCTGCTTCACCCAAGGTGTCATGAATTATCGGCACGTCTTCCCGTACCTTCATGAATCCCATCGATCCGCTATTGAAACCATACAAACCACTCGCAAGAATCTTACGGCTCGGCTCGCAAATGGCTGTATTCACATGAGCATTATAAAAACGCATTCCCTCTCGAGCGAAGCGATCCAAATTCGGTGTAATCGCTTCGACCGGCGATCCATAACAACCCAGCGAATCCCGATGAAGATCGTCCGCCGTGAAAAGAAGAATATTCAGAGGAGCCGTTTCGGCTAGGCAAGCCGCCCCAGAAAATAATCCTGCCAATATTGCTGTTCGGATATTAGTTAGAGGATTTTCGAATTTCATTTTAAAGGTATTAGGGGGAAGATATTCAACCACTGATTACACTGAGAACACTGATATTGGGGTTTCGAATTATAAATCATCAGTGTTCATCAGTGTAATCAGTGGTTAAAAAAACATTATTTCTTATTCACGTAAACATAGTAAGCTCCGGTGATCCCAACACGCGGACTCTTCTCGAACCAAGTATAGAGTCTCGTTGGTCCTGCTTCTAATTCATAAGTAAACGTAACGGATTTATCCTTTGGCTTGACCTGCTTGCTCTGCGCCTCCCTACCGATCTGGATCCGAGCAGACTTGATGGGCAGAGCCGCTCCGGGACCACGATCTCCCGCCGTCAATTGAATCGCAGGCAATCCGTCTACGATCGCTGTATCCGCTTCACGGGGCCAACGCCTTAACTCGAACTCATACGTTCCAGATTCAGCCACTTCTAATTCCCACCAACCATTCTTTTCCACGCCACGGCGAATCTGCCCCTGTTGATCCACAAACACATCCAACCACTCGCAGGCAGTTAGCATAGAAGGATTCTCGGCCTCATGACCGATGATTGTCAGTTGCGGTTCGTTTGCAATACCCCCGACCTCGTCCCACCAAACATCGAGGAATGCGCTCATCTTTGCTGCCACTTCTGGGTACCTCCGGATCACATCGTTTTTCTGCCCAGGATCTTTTTCCAGGTTATAAAGCTCTTTGTCCTCTAGCAATCGCCAAGGACCCCACATTACTCCTGCTCCTTCTCGATACATGACCGAAGGAGAATCAGGTCCAGCGAACTCAAAGCCAAATGGCATACGACTGTAGTTGATAACTACCATACGATCTGCTGGAGCCGAATCTGATTGCCCTTGAAATACCGGAGCCAAACTAATCCCGTCGAATTTAGGCGCTTCGGAAGGCACTAAACCGCAGAGATCCATCAAGGTCGGCAACACATCCTGAACCTGAGTAACGCCTTCTATATCGCGTGGATTGCCTAAATTGCCACCTGGCCAGCGCAAAAAGAACGGAACCCGATGCCCGCCTTCCCATAGCTGTGTTTTTCGACCACGCATGCCCGCATTGAAGTACCGTTCTCCAAACGTACTTCCATTATCGGTTTGATAAACCAAGATAGTATCATCGGCCAGACCTTCCTTTTCGAGGAACTCCATCAGACGACCCATGTTATTGTCGACGTTCAGGATCATGCCCAAATAGCCGGCAAACGACTCGCGGCCCGCTTCCCCGATCTGTGGTAGCGCGTGCCCTTCCATCGCTTTTCTAGCCTGATTCAACTCCTTCTCTGGCGCCCAGTGCGGTCCATGCGGCGCGTTTGTTGGAATGTATGTAAAAAACGATTCCCCGGCATTGGATTTCGTTTTCATCCACTTCATCGCTTCTTCGAAATACACGTCCGTGCAGTAACCAGGCATGACCTTCCGTTTCCCATTCACCATGAAGGTGTCGTCGAAATAGTCGTTGTTCCAATAATCGGGTACGGAGTTAATATGAGACGATGGAAACCAAAGCGTCTCTTCAAATCCACGATCTTCTGGACGAAAAGGATAATTATCACCCAGGTGCCACTTTCCGAAAATGCCGGTTCGGTATCCATTGCTCTTAAAAAAATCCGCCATCGTCGGGAGACTCGCTCGTAGCATAGTACGTCCAGCACTAACGTTTATCGCCGCATTGCGAGCCGCATCTACTCCCGTGAGCAATTGACCACGTGTAGGAGTACACATCGGAGCGACATGAAAATCTGTGAGCCTTAAACTCTGACTATGCAGCTTATCGAGATGCGGCGTCTTTAGGATCGGATTACCATGTACGGATAATTCGCCGTATCCTTGATCGTCCGTCATGACGACGATGACATTCGGCCGTTTGGCAAAGACAGTAACTGTCACGAACGCAGCCATAAAAAGCAGGGGTAGTTTAAGGTATTTCATATCATTCTTAAGGTAGCGGCCGATCTCCGAGCGGCCATAACTTTTTCAATCCAAAATCATAACGGCTTCAAACGCTTTTCGAAAGGCCATTCTCCTTCCTTACGAATATCGAGGTTCGGTGGGCAGTCGTATTGCTTTCTTAAGCGCACGAGTTCCTTCTTAAGCTCCGTTATTATTTTCTGGTTCTCGGGGATGTAATATTGACTGATCATTTCTTGGGGATCTTTTTTCAGGTCGAAAAATTCCCATTCATTTTTCGTGTGATAATAAATCAACTTATTACGTCCGTCAGTGACGCCGAAATGAGGGTAGACGTGGTGGTTTGCCATCTCGAAATACTGGTAAAGAAATGTCTTCCTCCAGTCATCCGGCGTCTTCCCTTTCAAGACAGGAACCAGACTTTTTCCCTGCATCTCTTGCGGTATCTCTAACCCAGCTAGCTCTAGAAAGGTCTCAGCGATGTCGATATTGGATACAATATCCTCATCATTGACGACCCCCTCTTCAACCATTCCCGGCCAGTGAACAATAAAAGCAGTTCTCAAGGATTCTTCGTACATGAACCGCTTATCGAAAAACCCATGTTCTCCCAAAAAGAATCCATGATCAGCCATGTAAATAACAATGGTATTATCGGCTAGATCATTTGCTTCCAGAAACGCGCGAATCCTGCCTACATTCTTATCAATGCCGGCACCTGAGGCCAGGAAGTTCTTCAGGAGCGTCTGGTATTTGAAACGGGAGAGTTCTCGACTGGAGTTATTCCACCCCAAGTTCATTGCTTCGAAAGGTTTTCTAAACTTTGAGCGATACTCATCCCAGGCAACTCTTTGATCGGGGTTAAGTTTTCCCAGTTCACCCGGATCGCCTATCAACAGCCCCTCATTTAAATCTTCATATAGGGTTAAGGTCTGATCGCGTATTGCCGATCCACGATAGGAAAAATCATCGAACAAATTGGAGGGTTCCGGGATCTCCACATCGTCGTACAAATCATATTCCTCCGGACCAGGACACCAACCGTGGTGGGTCGCCTTAAACTGAGACATCAGCATAAACGGCTTACTTTTATCCCGCCCATTCTTCAACCACTCGATACTGAGATCCCCTACTATATCGGAATTGTAGCCCGTTACAACACGCTCCTCTTTCAGTCCATCCGCATCGCCCGTCAACAAAAGCGGATTATAATATCTTCCCTGCCCTTGCATGACATCAAAGTAATCGAAACCAGTCGGGGTCGATTTCAGATGCCATTTTCCAATGATAGCCGTTTGGTAACCATTCTGCCGCAGGATTTTCGGAAAAGTCTGCTGGGAGCCGTCGAAATTGGCGCTTTTATTCCAGGTGACACCATTTCTGTGCCCATATTTTCCAGTAAGAATAGCCGCTCTGCTGGGCCCGCAGAGAGCATTGGCCACATAGCATTTCCTGAACAGCATCCCCTCGCTCGCAAGTTTATCAATATTTGGCGTATTCGCTACATCCTTTAGCCTGCCCCCATAAGCGCCTATCGACTGCCATGCGTGATCATCGCTGAAAAGAAAGAGAATATTCGGTCTGTCCGCGTTAGCGATTGCCATCGCAAAGGACGATACAATCAGCAGCAACAGGGGTGATTTCAACGTATTCATTTTTCCTAATGGTAGCGGCCGATCTCCGAGCGGCCATATTCAAAGGTATTCGTAGCTGAACGATTCCATCGTTCAGTGGCCGCTCGGAGATCGGCCGCTACCATTTTAAATTCATTCTTCGCCAACATCTAATTCCGTTCGCAAACGATTCAGTTTTTTCTTTAAACGTTTCACAACACCTTTGTACTTAGAATTCTCATACACATTCGTTAATTCCTGGGGATCCTTTTTCATATCCAATAATTCCCAGGCATCGTCATCGATCCCACGCGTTTTGTAATAGTGGATCAATTTGTATCGATCATCGCGCACGCCGTAGTGCGGGGGTACGTCCTGAAACTGAAAGTCTGGATGCTCGTAGTAATGATAGTATATCGCCTTTCGCCAGCCCTTCGGTCGCTTACCCTCCAAAATCGGACGTAAGCTATGTCCCTGCATATCGCTGGGAATCGAAACACCTGCATAGTCCAAAATCGTCGGTGCATAATCGACATTCAGCGAATACGCATTAGTAATACTGCCGGCCTTAATGCCATTCGGATAACGAACAACTAGCGGAATTCGTAGCGATTCTTCATCCATTAATCGCTTATCGAATCGACCGTGATCACCGATGAACATGCCATTGTCCGCAGTATAAATGACAATCGTATTTTCGCCCAAACCTTCCGTATTGAGAAACTCCATAAATCGACCGACATTCTCATCCACCGAAACCATCACGCGCTTGTAGTCTTTGACGTATTGTTGGTACATCCAATCCTTCAAGGCCTGACCTTCCAATTCGCCTGGATCTTCCTTGTTCATCCTGGCTCCAAACGCCTTCCAACGTTTCAACATATCCGGAGTCAATTGATTAGTCGCGCTTTGAACGGGAGAAACGCGTCCCGATTCATCATCGTTATAGTTTTCCGGATACGGAACAGCTTCATCCTCGAACAAACGATCATATTGTCCATCGGGTACCCATTGAGCGTGCGGAGCCTTATGGTGATACAACAACAGAAACGGTTTTTCCTTATCACGTTTCTTTACCCAATCGATCGCCTTATCAGTTATGATATCCGTAACGTATCCTTCCTGCGTTTTCTTCTCGCCCATTTCGATGAATACCGGATTCACGTAGAGACCCTGCCCAGGAAGAATATTCCAATAGTCGAACCCAGTCGGCTCGCTTTTCAAATGCCACTTGCCGATCATTGCTGTTTGATAACCGGCTGCCTGAAGCATTTTGGGAAATGTCGGCTGACCACCATCGAAGGTATCTCGATTACCGCGCTGCCCATTTTTGTGACTATACTTCCCCGTCAACAAAGTCGCCCTACTCGGAGCGCAAAGCGAATTTGTGCAGAAGCTATTTCGAAACAACATTCCCTCTTCGCCAATACGATCGAGATTCGGAGTCGAGGCTCTCGAGTCATCGTAGGCCGACATCATCTGCGCCGCATGATCGTCTGTCATAATGTAGACAATATTAGGCCTGTCCTGAGCCTGTCGAACAGGCCGATCCAGAGCAAACGCCACGTTAGCAACGAAGCAAACAAACAGGATATAAAAGCGGGGTCTCATTGGGACAGAATTCTACACAGTGAATCGATATTTAAGCCGGAGTCGGTCATTTCCGATTTCGTTCTCTTTCAACGTCACGTCGCCGAAACGCCTCCGCCTGTTGGGCTTCGACAAAGCCATCGAGATAACGAAGGTCCTCCCGGTTCTGAAAGGCGGCGTGAACGGGGTCTTTCGTATTTTCCATCCATTGGTCGAGCATCGCACGATGGCCGGCTATCTCATCCTGATACTTGGGATCATCAATCAGATTATTCAAGTTGTCCGGGTCGCTCTCAATATCGAAAAACTCTTCGACGACTCGATAGTCGTATTGCTTGAGAAGCTTGGCCGTAGTGGGATCCATCTCGGCCGTAGCAATCATTTCCTGGTAGGTGAGAGTCCCTTGACCGGCCGCTTGAAATTTGCGTCCTCCAGCTGCCCAGGGATTGAAAATGTAGTTGAATTGCTTGGACTGAACTGCTCGCATCGGATGTCGACGGCGACCCGAACTCTCGTTATACTCCTTGATTACGTGATCTAACTCGGGCTGTTTCTTCCCTTTAAGCACACGATAAAACGAATGCCCTTCAAGTCCTTTCGGATGTTCAATTTCTGCGACATCGAGTAGGGTCGGCAAGAGGTCGAGAGCCGAGATCATATGTTCCGTATCATGGATTCCTGGTTCTACCTGGCCTGGCCAACGAACCATCCACGGCGTGCGCGTGCTCTGGTGATACAGACAGGTCTTGGCTAAGGGAAAAGGCATGCCGTGATCGGAAAGAAAAACGACCACCGTTTCGTCTGCTTGTCCCGATTCAGTCAAGGCACGCAAAGTTTCTCCTACACAATCATCCGCCCGGCTAACGGACATATAATAGTGCGACAGTTCCTTTCGCACTTTGGGCGTGTCTGGGAGGTAGCCCGGAACCGGAATTTCTTCTGGCGTGTAAAGCTGGCTAGGTACGTAGGGGTCTTCCATTTCCTTACGGCGACTCCACTTGTAGAACGGCAGATGAGGATCCGAAATATTGATCAAGAGACAGAAGGGTTTATCCGCTTCTTGGGACGCCGTAATACCCTTGGTGGTCATTCGGTAGTAGGAACCCGCATCCTTAATGTGATTCTCCTTCTTTACGCCCTTCCCCATCTCGAGATCCCAGGGATAAGGGTAGTAAGGTGTCGAATGAGATTCTTTCCCAAAAATACCCGTGAAGTACCCACCTCCCTTCATCAAATCGACGAGGTGTGGGTAGTGCGGATTCCGAATCGGATAAAATCCTTCTACCAGGTTGCTGTGAGAAGAACGTCCCGAGAACATAACATTCCGTCCGGGATAGCAGTTTCCCACCATGACATGAGCATATTCGAAACGCATCCCTTCCGCCGCCAGTTGGTCCATATGCGGAGTTATATCCTTAAGAGGGCTTCCGTAGACGCCGACTGAGTCGCAGTTCATGTCATCGACTGAAATGAAAAGAATGTTCGGCTTCTCCTGGGCCGCCGAAGCGATCGGGATAAGCGCGGCAAGGAGAAGAAGGCGAAGAATGTGGTGAATCATGGGAGTAAGTGTGTCGTTCAGTTTTATGATCTTTTGGCTCTGAGAAAGTATCTAATAAGTCAGAATATAAATCGCAGCTGGAATTTTTCGAATTTGGCGAATTTGGCGAGGTATGGATGAGGAGCCAATGCCCCGAGGGCCTTAGCCCAAGGTCGCAACGCGGCCAAAGGCGAAAAAGAACGCTCGCCGAAGGGTTGTCTTTAAAGTGTGCCCGCCTTGCAGCCGGCCCCCCTAAACAACAACGATACATATTCTGACTTAATAGACACTCTTTTATACCAAATCTAATATTAAATGTTAAAGTGATGGAGCAATTCATCAATCGCCCAAGTATTTCTTCGGCTAGAAAAAATGCTTAGTGAATAAACCCGTTATTGACGCAATGCTCGGGAGAAAAGTCCCAGTGTTTTTATCCAAATCCATATTCTTTAGTATCTGTAAGACTGAAGTGAGAAACTCGTCACCCATTAGCTCTCCTTACGCTTTACGGCACTGGTTGACACCACCAGCACCGATCGCTGAACTAAGATCGGTGGCCGAATCTCGACTATCGAAGTACCCCAATACTTAAACAAGGGCTCGAAGAGCTTTCAACAAACTGAGAACCAAAATGACTATGCCCAGAACGCACTCAATTAACCTCCGTAGTATTCTAATGAGTGCCGTGTTCGTTGCAGCGGCGTTGGCGCTGTCAACACCGCTGTTACCAGCTCAGGAGACAAACTCGGAAAAAGGCGAGCGAACGAGTGAGCGGGTCGAACAGCCTTCGCCGGGTGAGCGACCCCCACGCACTGGGAGAACTCGTGGCCCCAGGAGAGCCCCACCACCACAGGCAACCGACGGATCGCGTCAAGCCGGTACGCCCATGTATACAGAGGCTCCGGATGGCATCGGTGTAACCCTGCGCCAAGGCGCATCACCACTACCCTACACCAAAGACACCGTCACCTACGTACCCTGGGAAGAAGGCTCCAAAATGGATCCGCTTAAGGTGGGCAGCAAACTTCCAAAAAATTCGGTCGCCTGGACAAATACAGGCACTGAGTTTGATCTCAACAAAGCAGCGCAAGAAAAACCCACGGTCTTGATCTATTACCGAGGCGGTTGGTGCCCGTTTTGCAACGTACATTTGCACGAACTGCAGACGAGCATCCCTGCACTTGAAACAATGGGATACCAGTTAATCGCGGTAAGCACCGATACCGTAGAAGCACTCAAAGCCTACGACGTCTCCGGGCTCAAATACCCGTTGCTGGCTGACCCTGATCTCAAGTTGGCAACCAACCTGGGCATCAAGTACAAGGTGGTAAAAGAGTACATCCAACACGTTAAGGAAATCCCGGATGGGCGCGCATTTGACATGAAGAAACGCAATGGCGGATTCCTGATCACGCCCTCAGCCTTTATCCTAGATACGACTGAAACCATACGTTTCGCATATTCGAACGACAACTACACGGTTAGAGCCAGCCAGGATGCCCTACTGAAAGCGGCTAAAGAGGCGTTGGCCAAGTAAAACCGAATTAATTAACTTATGAGATACCTAATCTTTCTACTAATTGGAATAACGAGCTCCTTGACGGACGAACCGCAATTCTAGTATTAAGACAATAATATGCGTAGGGCCGGAGGGTGTCCCCCGGATTTTAAACAGATGTGGGAGGAGCCAGAAGACTGGTAGGAGTTGAGATCCACCCTCGATGTCTACTATCTTCGAGCTAACACCTTCGAGAATGTCATGGAAGATTTTGGGGAAAACTGGGTTACGCGCCACCTTGCCAAGATCCTTGTCGAGGCGGGGCTCCCCGTGGCCACCGACAACCCTGGACCGAACGGTAGTCATCTCCCTGCTGTGAGATATCTGTAGGACCTGGGTGTTTGGATCCGATCGATCGCGCTGCAGTCCGCTCTATCCAAGTTCATCGTGGCAGGCTTAACCGATGATCAAAAAGCAGCCAAGATTCGTCGGCGTATTCCGATTGCCATCGAGCAAGCGAAGGTTGCCCAGAAAGCCTTCCCGGAAGCCAAGCTCGGCAACATCGACGCCATGCCCCTCATGGAGCCAATTCTACCCGGAATTTGTTGACGCCGTCCGCCATGCCGGCATCGAGATCGCATTTATCCATGTCGACCTTCCTCTGAACCGAATCGGTCCGGTGGTCGGGTACGACGACCTTCGGAATCTCCAGCAACTCATTTCGGATGAACTAAAAATCGAATACGGGGTTATTTGCACCGACAACCGAGGAGGCATGGAATCGGACGCCTGCTGCGAGAGCCTGCAACGCCTGGAAGCTATATTTCCCCGAGAGGCAGATCCAGACGCCTTCATAGTCATGAGCTGGTATCATTATCCTAGATACGCCGTGCGCATTGTGGAGCATTCCATCCCTATGACCCAAGCCACCCTTGAGCTTTTCAGGCTTTGGAATAACCAAATGAAGAAGGTAAACGTTGATCTATTCAATTGCCTGGGGTGGTATAGATCGCAGGTAGGCGATCACCGCTTCTAGGTCCTCGTCAGAAATTTTCTTATAGAAATAAAAGGGCATCGCGGGCTGAAGCGGTCGACCATCGCGGCTGGTCGCTTGAGTGATCGCCCTTTTTATCTCTTCGTCCGTCCATGTGCCGATTCCTTGCTCGGGATGGGGCGAGATATTAGCCGCCACGGCGACCAGTTCCATACCATGTGGCTTAACAAACACATTTCCACCCGCTCCGATTCGGCTTAAATCGGGTGCGCCTTTGACCAGCGGGGTATGACACTCCATACAGTGCCCCAAGGCATTAGCCACATAAGCCCCGTAGGCAACGGTATCCTCTCGGGGAACATCTGGTACGGTATCTACAGGCGGACCATAGGATTCGGGCAGGGGAATATTGTACTTGGAACGAGGCAAGCTATTTTTCACCGGAGCGACCGTTCGCAAATACGCTACGATCGATCGAACATCGGTATCTGACATCTCACGATAGACACGTATCGGCATGGGTGGGCCAATGATCGTGCCGTCAGGCCGCACACCCTCGCGGATGACCCGTATAATCTCTGTATCACTCCAGGCGCCAATACCCGTTTCACGATCCGGCGTGATATTCGGAGCGTACGCCGTGAACTCTGCCCGGTCGACCTGAAATGCTCCGGCCAAATGCATTTCGCTGATCGGCTTATGGTCGGCGCCTCTCGGCGTATGGCAATTACCGCAGGCCACAATACTATTGACGAGGTAGTCACCCCGGGCGACCAGCGCCTCCTGTTCCGTTGCTTCCGAGCGAGCAGACAAGAAACCGACTACTAAAATAAACGCTTTGAGATTCGCCGCCGCTTTTGTTGTTGATAGGAATTTCAATTGTTCTGACTTTGTTTGGTGGTACGTTAAGAGGTTGAATTTGTAATACCACCAGAATAAACGGATAGCCGCAAGCCCCTCATACGCCTCATCCTCCAGGAATACCTTCATCTTCCGACCATTCAGCTACGACGAGAACTCTTGAAATGGATCATTCCTCGCTGCTTGGGAAGGGGCTTCTCTACTGCTGACTATCGTCCTTTAGCTCTTCGCATTCGTACGGGATGAATTTCGCCGTAGTGTACAAAGACGCATTAGAGTACGAATACGGTTCGGCCAAGTAAACGGGATCCAAAACCGTGTATTCACGGGACAAAACAGTGCCATCCTTACTCAAAGTGAACCGTTCAGTGATTTCCATCTGGTCACTGTGCCGGACAGACTCAGTGGCACGTCCGCCAGGCGCTTGAAGGAAACCAGGCTTAAAGCCTTTCGTATGAACGACCAGTGTGTCGCCAAGCCATTCGCCAACAGAATAGCCGGTGACACTGGGTTCGATTTTTTCCGGAAAGTCTCCGATCAGATGAATGACACGAACCATGTCCATAAATCCGTAAGTGATGACGATTGCGGATCCCGTTTGCTCGATCTTATTCATCATCTGGTCAAAAGCGTAGTCGAAGATGATGTTTGTAGGTTCGCATTGAAAACGAGGGTTTTGATCCGGGGTAAAGTCGTCTGCTTCTTCACGAGCAAGATCGGTTAACGCATAGGGCGGTGGCCGATTGGGGCCTCCCCTCTGTTGGTCCCAACCCACGGGCTTAGGCGCTGCAATTTTTTGCGGCGAACCGTCCCTGCTAAAATCGATTCCAACAGGCGGCCCATCCGACCTTGGACTGGGACCCCACGGATTAGGAGCATTCTTTATTGTCTCAGACCAGTTTCCGGCCAAATTTGGAGTTCCATCTTCCCGAACTATATCCCGCTCTCCAGCAACGATATTTCCGGATGTGTCCAGGGTGTCGTATCGTGCGATGACCCTACCATCTTCAAAGGTAATCGTTTCAGTGTAGCAGGTTTTTGGGTCTCGACGGTCTGGCGAACCGAAAACTGTAATTTTAGTTCCGGGCTCGAACATCCCCTCGGTCCAACCTTTGCGTCTTAGCAAGCTGCCGGACCTCAACTCACAACGCCATTGTTCCTCTTTGCCTGCATCGTTCTTAACCTTGAAGTAAACGTAGGAGTGCGGGTTGACAAATCGAACGCGGTTCACAACGCCTGATACTGTCAATACTTGCTCCAAATCAAATTGCCCCGTAACTCCATGGTGGGCCACGGTCGACGATGGCGATAGGATAAGGCCGCATAAACATGCCAATGCGAGGGACGTCTTTGATTGCTTGAACATCGTGAGCGCTATGCTTGGGAGGGCAATCAAACTACGCAATATCGTATCTCACAGACTAGAGTCGCAGTTCATGTCATCGACTGAAATGAAAAGATATTTGGCCGTTCCGCGGAACCGATCGGGATAATTACGACGAGGTGAAGGAGAAAGAGGGTTAGGTAGCGCATAGCGTTGAGGTCTGGTTTATCGTTGATCAATTCTCCTTTCGATTCGCGTTCCAAATTTTGAAATCGCGGATCCCGCCGGAAAACACATCGGGACTTGGATCATGGTCCAGGTCAGGCAAAGCAAGCTGAGCTCCTACATCCGCAAGGTAGCTATCCAATTCCTTTAGCAGGAATTTCGTTTTTTCAGGCTTTTTCGACGCGAGATTGTTAGTCTCCATTTCGTCGTTGTTCAGGTTATACACTTCCGTCTTCCCATCATCGGCATAACGCACGACCTTCCAGCCGTCTACAATTGCCGAGCTGTACGGTGTCGTTTCATCGTAATGCGGATAGTGCCAGAAAAATGGACGGTCGGCGATGCTACCGGTATCTTCCAAAACAGGCATGATATCTACGCCATCCAAGTGTTCCGCTGTTTTCAATGGAGCATCGATGAAAGATAGGATGGTCGGGTACAAATCCATTCCGATCGTAGGAACTTCGCTAATACCGGTCTGTATCCGCGGACCAGAGACAATCAAAGGAACCCGAGTACCCCCCTCATAAGCAGTTCCCTTGTTGCCGCGATAGTTAACGACAAACTCATCGCCCTGACTTCCATTGTCGCCAGTGAAAATGATAAGCGTATTGTCCAGCTGCCCGATCTCCTTTAGTTTAGCCATCACCCGACCGACGCTTTCGTCCAAACTCTGGATCATAGCAGCCTTGTTTGGATTGTTCATATAATATCCAGCATCCGGATTATCGGCCAATTTCTGTCTATACTTTTCCACGTATTCAGGTTTCCCTGTAATAGGTCCGTGAACCGTGTAGTACGAAAGATAGAGAAAAAACGATTCGTCCTTTTTACGCTCCAAAAAGTCGACCGCGCAATCGGTTAGGACATCTGTAAGACAATCCTTTTCGCTACCCTTTCCTTCAAGACCGGGAAACGAATGATAATCGGGATAGAAAAAGCGCCTGCCTTGATTGGCCGATTGATCACCGCCATAATTTTCATCGAAACCATGCTTCTCCGGCATGTGATCATCATGCATAGCAGCGATCTCGGCGATCTTCTTCTTATTGCCTAAATCCTGCGGCCGGTTCCTCGGGATAAGATGCCACTTGCCGAAAAATCCCGTAGCATAGCCTTCCTCCTTCATAGCCTCGGGCAGCAATACGCGCTCGTGGTCCATATGAGTCTGCCAGTCAGGCGTGACCGTTTTTCGATTAATCTGCACCTGCCCAGGTATCCAGTCGGTCAAATGCGATCGTGCTGGCGAACGCCCGGTCAGCAGAGCCGCCCGACTCGGCGAACAAAGCGTCGCACCCGAATAAGCGTGAGTGAATCGCATTCCTTGCGAAGCCAAGGCATCGATATTCGGCGTTTCGTGAAACTTGCTAGCGTAGCATTCGAGCTCACCCGAACCCAAATCGTCGACAAGAAAGAAAACAACATTGGGTTTGATGTCAGCGGCTACCAACCCGCAAACAGTCAAGATGTATCCAATAAAAACAGCGCAGTTTTTCATTAATCTATAGGCTTTCATAAATCACCTGTGTTCATCTGTGCAATTGTCTTCGTTTCACTCGAGTGTCGTCGGTACCCTTCTCGGTAGTGGGCAATCAACCTTCCCCTTAGAGCAACCGCATTCCACCATCTGTACCCATTGACTAGAGCATTGAATAATTGAAATGCCGTAATGGAGAGTCGAGTTAGTTCCTCTCGAGCTTAAGCAGATCCGTCACCGCGTTGTAGAGCACATCGATCTGAACCGGTTTTTTAAAGACATCGCGCGCCCCGATAAGCTTGGCTTGATGAAGAAAATCAATAGGCAAGCCGGGGGTACCACCGGATATCGCAATGATCGGTATGTTCTCATGGGCATGTCGTATTTTTATCAAGACCTCAAGTCCATCCATTTCCGGCATGAGGATGTCAGTAATGATTAGGTCGGGACAATCTTCCTCTATCAGTTGCATTCCAATCTTTCCGTTTTGAGCCTGAATAACCTCATGGCCTTTCATTTTCAGATACTGTGAAAAAAGTTTCTGGATGACCTCGTCATCATCGATAATCAGGATTTTACTCATTATTAGATTCACCGTAAAAATTTGCTGTAACTATCACGCGAATTAGAACGGATTACGTGATTCATAAGTAAAATTTAAAACCATCAACAACTCTAATCAATCTAATTCAAAAGAGGTTCAACAAAAAGGAATCATTACCAAATCTAATATGGCGTTTATTTCTCCTTTGATTCAGTTAATATTCGCTCACCAACTCGACCTTGCCCCAATAGCCGAATTCATTGTTCCAGCCTGTCGCCACATTTTCTAGGACGATCTCGACCATCGTTCCGGCATATGCAGTCAAATCGACTTCGCTCTCCAACCACTCATCCTGAACCGTTGCGTAACTAACCTCCTGATCCAATAGAACTTTTCGTCCTACGACGACCCGCATACGCCAATCGCCATGCGGGTGGTAGCTCGCCCGAATTTTGAGCGTTGTTTTCTTTCCTGCAGGAACCGAAAAATTACGATACATCTGAGCGGATCTTTTTTCGCTTACCGGATGCGTCTGCAAGGCGACCTCATTGCGAAAACTTTCCAATATCACAATAGACTCTCCGGCCTTAAATCGGAATCCAGGAGCTATCTGTCGAATCATCGCATTCAAATTCGGCGGCTCTGCTTCTTCAGCTCCTAGCATTCTTCTCGGAACGAACTCCTGAAGATTGCTCGCGCCGGAATTGATTGCTAACATAAGCGCTCGGTCAGCGTTCTCCGGAACCATAGGCTCGAGGGCGAACCACAACATTCTAGGGATATTCGCATCCTCTCGATCTTCCTCTCGACTCGCCAATGCCTCCAGGATCGGCCAGCGATCCTCGAATTCCATTCGCTGCAAGGCCGAGGCCAAATAGAGGCGCACCACTGGCGATGAATCATTCTCTGCCATCTGCTTGAACCGCGATAGCGTATTCACCGAAAAATCACGATTTTCTCCAAGCAGCTGAATAGCCCAAGCCCGACAATACTCGTCTTCATGATCCAACAGGTAATTAAATCGATTTTCTCCTTCGCTCCCTCCGAAATAATCCGTCACCCAAGCCGCCCATATCATGCGGAGCCGTTTTCCCGAATTCGGAGCATCAAAGAATTGTTCAACAATTTTTTCATGAACTGCGTACGTATCCAGGTCTCCAGACGCTGCTCTCTCTTGCAAGATAGTCCGAGCATGGCGCACGTACCAATCATTCGAGTGCATCTGCATCTCGACCAATTCAAGATCGGAAAGCTCTCTCAGGTTAGGCTGGGCGATCTTTGGAGCATTCTCTGGTAGGATACGATAGATCCGTCCGCTATTGGGAAAGTTGATCGCATTGCCGCAGATATCCGTGTCGTGCCAGTCGAGAATGTAAACTCCACCTTCTGGGCCAATCTCCACGCTGAATCCAACCCACGCAAGGTCGTTGATCGGCATAAAGTCATCGCCATGACTCCCAATATATCCAGAACCCGAGCGCGTCATAACATCAGTCAATACTTCATGCTGATGGATATTGCACATGAAGAGCCGGTCCCGATACTCTGCGGGAAACGTATCCGCTAAATAAAAACGCGCTCCGCCATGAGCTGACTTGTGCGTGTGATCTCGAATCGTCTTTATGTCGTCGTAGATAAACGGATTCACGTGGGATTTCGACTGCTTATCATAGACCCCGCCTTGAGAAACGTGAAAGAGATGCGGGATCACGCAACAGGTAGCAAATCCCTGGCCCTGGTCATTGAAATCGAATCCCCAAGGATTCGATAGCCCACGAGCGAATATCTCAAATTCATGCTTGGTCGGATGGTAACGCCAGATACCCGCATCGATAAACTGGCGATCCTCATCGCTTGCGCCAGGCTTGCCGACATTCGAATTGGTAAAGACTCCATGACACCCATAAAGCCAACCATCCGGTCCCCAAATGAAACTGTTTAGCGTTTCATGCCTATCGTCGATTCCCCACCCATCCAGCAAAACCTGAGCGGGACCATCCGGCACATCGTCTCCATCCGCATCAGGAATGAAACTTAAATTCGGTGGAGATCCGATGTAAACGCCGCCAAAGCCAACCGCAATTCCGGAGGCGAAGGTAATATCATCCATGAAAATCTTCTTCTTATCGAAGACGCCATCTCCATCCGTATCCTCCAGAATCTTGATACGGCTTACCTCGCCAAGCGTATGCGTCCGACGGTTCACATAGTTGATATTCTCCACAACCCAGATTCGTCCTCGGTCATCGAAACAAAACGCAATTGGCTCTGCGATGTCTGGCTCCGCCGCGAAAATGGAAACGTCAAAGCCATCGGGGATATCCATTTTTGCGACCGCTTCTGACGGAGAGAGAAACGGCGCATTGCTCGTTTTCGGCTCTGCGGCGAAAATGGAGCCCATTGCAACCAGACTCATCAAAGCAGCCCTACCAATAATTTTTCTATAATAATCCATCATCATTTTACGATCTCCAAGGGTTCTTCTGTTCTTAAATACTGTATCAAGTTTGCCACTTCCTCATCTTTTAAAGTCATCATCAATCCTTCGGGCATCATCGAAACCTCCGAAACGACCCGCGACTTGATGTCCTGCTTCGCTACAACTTGCTTCTGCCCTACCGCATTTAGGACGATACGGCGACTGTCCTCTTCGGCAATCGCTCCAACGAGAACTTGTCCTTCATGGGTCGTAACGGTCACCATTTTGTAACTGTCTGGAATATCGTCGCTGGGGTCTAGGATATTCAAAAGAATGTAGTCGAGATTCGCTCGATTCGAACCCGTAAGATCAGGACCGATTACGCCTCCCTCGCCATACATCACATGACAAGCCGCGCAGGTTCTGTCGAAAACTGCTTTACCTTGAATAGGATCTGCACCTGCCATGTTCTTAGGCGTTAGTAAATTCCGATACTTCTCGAACAAAGCGCCTTTATCTCCGGATAGTGCATCCACATCGCCATAAACTTCAGAAAAGTCCGATCCGATCATCGATTGCAACGTTCGAGCCGCGTAACTAGGAATGTCGCTTTTGGCAATTGCACCGCTTCGCAACGCGCCAAGCAATTCCTTCGCATACTCACTACGCGTTGCCAAGGTTTCGACAACCACTCGACGATCGGACGCATCGAACGCTTCGTATCGATTAAGCAGTAATCGAGCAGCTCCCGGCTGAGGCATCACTCCAAAGGCCCGAATAGCAGACGTTCTCAAATACTGATCGTCTAAGAGTTTTTCCAGTTCCGTTGGTAATTGCACGTTTCGCTGAGCGAGTAACGATCTCAATGCGCTCTCGCGCTCCTCCACTGCAGCGAACCCATTCCTCAACGTATCCAAGGCTTCAAGCGCCGCGCTTTCATCGCCGAAGATCTGCGAAAGCTCCTGAAACATTCGCTTAGCCTCGCTATTTTCACTCGTTGTTAAACTCTCGCGCACATCACCCCAAGAAGCAGGAGCATCGACATCCCTACGCCCTTCCAAGCTTTTAAGCATACCTCGCATCAGTGAAACCTGAACCTTTTCATTGTTCGAACTCGCGATCGCTTTAGCCAACATCTGCAGAGTATCCGCTTCTCCCGCGCTGCTCGTGGCCGAGCACCATAACAGGGCCCCTAAAAGGGCTAAACCTATCTTTTTAAATTTTCGCATTCGTGTTTTCCAGTAGAAAAATTAATTCACTAATTTCTTTCTAGCATCACTAAAGATTCCCTTGTTTGAGACTTTCTTCACGAGCCCATTTATGAGGATCGATTTCAACGTAGTCCGGATTTAATGACGGCATTTGAGCATCTACCGATTCACGCCATGCGTGCAGCATAGCGGTCAGCTCTTTCGTTTTCGACAGGTTTGATTTCGAAAGATCGTTCTGTTCGCCGATATCGTCCTTCAAGTTGAAAAGCTGAACTGTGTTGTTCTCGAAGTATTCAAGCAGTTTATAGTCTCCCATGCGAATAGCTCCCGCTGGCGGCTGCATACCATGATTGCTATAGTGAGGAAAATGCCAGTAGATGGCTTCGCGATCAAGCGACGGCGACCCTTTGAGAAGCGGCGCAATGCTAACGCCATCCGGGTGCTGCGAATCCACAAGGGGAAGTCCCGCCATTTCAAGAATTGAAGGATAGAAATCGGTGCTGATGATGGGTTCATCCGATACCGTTCCTGACTTACCTTGACCTGGCCATTTCACGATACAAGGGACTCGGATTCCTCCTTCGTATAGCCAGCCTTTCGCTCCACGCAGCGGCAGGACTGATGTAGAGAACGCCCTGTCAAGCTGATCTTCAGTTACCGTCCGAGCCGGATTGTGGACATTCATTCCAGCCATGCCGCCATTGTCGGCAAAGAAAATAACAATCGTATTATCGTCGATGCCCAGTTCCTCAAGGCGTTCGACTATTCGGCCAAAACTCTGATCAACGGCTTCGACCATACCTGCGAATTGCGTGTTATCCTGAAACTGCTTTATCTTTACCGTATGCTGAGGCAAAACGCCATATCCCGCAAATGCCGGGTCCGTAATTGCCTCGTCCAAGTGCTCTCGTGAAAGCGGCTCATCTAAGTCGGGATTTCCTTCCAATGCGTAGGGAACGTTTCCTTTCGGCGGGTTTGCTTTCAGCTTGGCCTCATACTTTTCCACAAGATCAGGACGACCATGAATGGGGTCGTGCACCGCGAAATGAGCCATGTAGAGAAAGAAAGGACTGTCTTTGTTCTCGTCTATGAATCCTAGTGCCTCGTCCGTGAGACGGTCAGTCAAATACTCCCCTTCCGGAGCGTCTTCCAATCCTTCGAGATTATAGGGTGCATAAAAAGTACGGTTCGGAGCGCCGCGAGACCAATTCCTCGGAATGTGCCAATCGAACCCATGTTTGTCAGGAGTCGAGGGAGTACTCCCCAAATGCCACTTGCCCACAGCAGCAGTCTTGTACCCGTGACCGCGCAAGGTTTCCGCGATCGTCGTCTCCTCGTAAGGAAGTTCCTGGCCCGTCCGCACGTTTTCGTACTTCTGAAACGGATAATCCACCCTTCCAGAAATCCAATCCGTCATCCTGTTTCGGGCCGGATACTTTCCAGTCAGAATGCTGGACCGCGTAGGCGAACAAACATGACAAGCCGCGTAGGCACTTGTAAACTTCACTCCCTCTGTCGCGAACTGGTCGATATTGGGTGTATCGTAAAAGCTACTACCAAACACGCCAACATCGGTCCAGCCGAGATCGTCGACGAGGAAGAAAACGACGTTGGGAGGAGTACTCGACTCGCTGTCATCTGCTGATTGAGAACATCCAATCGTTAGCAAAATCGCGATCAAACAAATAGGATAGTACAACTTTAACCTCATAAATAATTTCAGCTTATTCAAATTCGAACCTTTTATCCGTATAACGGATA